>NZ_BAAAHH010000014.1:0-177149 GCF_039525175.1 Actinocorallia libanotica | reverse complement strand
CGGCCCGCGGCGCCCGGGGGGCTGCGCCCCTCCGGGGGTGCGCGGGCGCTCGGTCACGGGGTCCTCTCGGCCGGGGCCTCACCGGTCGCCTGCGGCTCCTGGGACCGTGCGGGATCGGCGGTGCCGGCCCAGCCGGGGATGCCGTCGCCGGGGACGACCGCGCCCGGCACCCCGATGATCCCGGCCGCCGCGGCGGCAGCGGCGGCCGCCGACGGGACGGGCCGCTTCTTCCCACCGGTTACGCGACCGTTATCGGGATCGACGAAAGCCAGCTCGCTGGGCTGTACCATCCCTTGATTACGAGCCTTGAGCGCCAGTCTGCGCGGGGCCTCCTCCCGTGCGATCTCCTCGATCAACGTCTGCTTCTGCTGGGTGAGCCGGCGTTCGCTGCGCTCCAGCGCGCTCAGGGTGTAGGCGTCGCGGGCCAACACGGTGTTGAGCACCAGCAGGCTGACCAGTGCCCCGCCGAGCAGGCAGAGGTTGAGCAATACGAACGGAGCACGAGGACGTCCCGCGGACGGCCGCGGCCTCGGCCGGGGCCGCTGCTGAGTCTGCCCCTGCACGGCGGGTTCGGCCTTCGGCCTCGCCCTGCCCGGCTTCAGCGTGCGCTTTTCCGGCGTACGCCGCTTCGGCGTGCGCTCTTTCGTCCCGCGCGCGACAGGTTCGGCCGCCCCCGCCTTACGGCGGGCCCTGGCCCGCGGTTCCTTCGCCTTCGGCTCCTCGGCCTCGGGCTTCCCTGCCCGGGGCTTCCCGGCCTTGGGCACCTTCGGCCTCCCCGCCCTGGGCTTCTCGGCCTTGGCCGCCCCGGCCTCGGCCGGTGGCTCGTCGGGTCTCCTCCGGCCGCCCTTGCGGTCCGGGCGGGTATCGCTCTGGGGCTCGGGCCCGGCGGACCGCCGCCGGGGTCGTGCGACGGTCTTGCGCTCGATCGTCGTCATGCGTCCTCCCGAACCCGCTCCGCGGCGCGGAAACGCACCGACGCCGCCCGCGGATTGCTGCTGATCTCCTCTTCGGAAGCCTGCTCGCTCCCCCGGGTGAGCAGGCGGAACCTCGGCGCGAACTCCGGTAGCGGCACCGGGAGCCCCGCCGGGGTGTGGTCGGTGGTGCGGTCGGCCAGGACCCGCTTGGTGATCCTGTCCTCCAGGGAGTGGTAGGACAGCACCGCGACGCGGCCGCCCACCGCGAGCGCGTCCAGGGCCGCGGGCAGCGCCCGCTCCCAGACCCGCAGCTCGCTGTTGACCTCGATGCGCAGCGCCTGGAAGGTGCGCTTGGCGGGGTTGCCGCCGCTGCGCCGGGTCGCCGCCGGGATCGCCGTGCGGACCAGCTCGGCCAGCCGGAGGGTGCCGGTGAACGGCTCCCTGTCCCGCTCGCGGGCGATCGCCGAGGCGACCCGCTGGGCGAAGCGCTCCTCGCCGTACTCGCGCAGGATCCGCGCCAGGTCGGCCGGCGGATAGGTGTTGACCACGTCGGCGGCGGTCATGCCCCGGGTCTGGTCCATGCGCATGTCCAGCGGGGCGTCATAGGAATAGGCGAACCCGCGTTCGGGCTCGTCCAGCTGGGGCGAGGAGACGCCCAGGTCGAACAGGACCGCGTCGACGCGGTCCAGGCCCAGCCTCGCCAGGACCCGGGGAAGCTCGTCGTACACCGCGTGCACCAGCGTCACCCGGTCGCCGAAGGGCGCCAGGCGCGCACCCGCGCGCTCCAGCGCCACGGGATCGCGGTCGAGACCGAGCAGGCGGATCTCGGGGTAGGCCTCGAGCATGGCCGCGGCGTGGCCGCCCATGCCCAGCGTGCCGTCGACGTACAGCGCCCCGGGCGCGCCCACGGCGGGACCCAGCGTCGACAGTACGCGGTCGAGCAGGACCGGAACGTGTCCGGACTCATTCATGGTTTTGTCTACCCCCACTGCAGCCGACCGCTCGCGGTCGATCGGACATGCGGCCCGCGGGGCTCGTCCGGCCAGGTCCCCAACCGCTGCCCTGAGGAAGTGCCACCTGGCGCCGGGGAAGCTGCGCCAGCTGGCGGAAGAGAGCGGGTGGAGACCTGGCCGGGCGTGCGCCCTGCGGGGTCGTACCTAGAGAATTCCCGGCAGCACCTCCTCCGACAGATCGGAGAAGGACTCCTCCTCCTGGGCCAGATAGGCCTCCCAGGAGGGCGTGTCCCAGATCTCAAGGCGGGAGTTGGCCCCGATGACCACGCAGTCGCGCGCCAGTCCGGCGTAGGCGCGCAGCGCCGCCGGGACCGTGATGCGGCCGCTCTTGTCGGGGACCTCGTCGGAGGCGCTGGCGAAGAAGACCCGGCTGTAGGCGCGGACGGACTTCGCGGTGACCGGTGCCGTGGCCAGCGCTTCGGTGATGCGCTCGAACTCCGCCATGGGGAAGACGTACAGGCAGCGTTCCTGGCCCTTCGTGATCACCAGTCCCCCAGACAGCTCCTCGCGGTACTTGGCCGGCAGGAACAGTCGTCCTTTGTCGTCGAGGCGGAGTGGATGTGTTCCAAGGAACACCGGAGCCACCCCCTCGCGCCATTGGACGCCCGTCAACAGCTCGAGAATGCATGTGGAGACCCTTCCCCCACAGCGCCCCACTGTACTCCACTCTTCCCCACCGTCAACTGTGAAAACCTGCGTTCCTGGAGAGGAAGAGATGTGAAATTGCCTGCTCAGCAAGGGTGGGGCGGAGTGGGGCGCCGGCGGGCCCGCGGCGCGCGGGGGGCGGGCGCATCCGGGGGGCGGGCGTCAGATGTCCGAAACGTAACCGATGAAGCACTTCGCGGCGTACTGTCGGTAACGCTGGAAGGTTATCCGGCTGCTTATTGTCGAGAAGAGCGACGAACCACGGATAATGCTCCAACCGCATCAGCGCGTGGAGAGCAATACATTTGGCCCTGGAACAAGGGCGGACTCAGGGCGGAGACTTCGTGGCAGTGGGTGTGCAGGGCCAGGCCGGCGTCGGGCGCGGCTTCGCCGAGGTCGCCGGCAGGGCGGGCAGGATCCGGGCGACCGTCGAGTCCGTCATCGAGGGCAAGTCCGAGGCGGTGCGGCTGGCGCTGATCGTCCTGCTCTCCGAGGGGCACCTCCTCATCGAGGACGTGCCGGGCGTCGGCAAGACCATGCTGGCCAAGACGCTCGCCCGCGCCATCGACGGCACGGTGCGCCGCGTGCAGTTCACCCCCGACCTGCTGCCCGCCGACATCACCGGCGTCGGCGTCTACCAGCAGGACCGCCGCGAGTTCGAGTTCGTGCCCGGCCCCGTCTTCACCAACCTCCTCATCGGCGACGAGATCAACCGCGCCTCCCCCAAGACCCAGTCCGCGCTGCTGGAGTGCATGGAGGAGCGCCAGGTGACCGTGGACGGCACCACCCACCCGCTGGAGCGCCCGTTCATGGTGATCGCCACCCAGAACCCGGTCGAGATGGAGGGCACCTACCCGCTGCCCGAGGCGCAGCGCGACCGGTTCACCGCGCGGGTCTCCATGGGCTACCCCAGCCCCGCCGCCGAGCTGGACATGCTCGACAGCCACGGCCGCACCTCGCCGCTGGAGTCCATCACGCCCGCCGCCACCGTCGCGGACGTGCACCGGCTCATCGAGGCGGTGCGCACCGTGCACACCTCCCCCGCCGTCAAGCAGTACGCCGTCGACCTGGTCAACGCCACCCGCACCCATCCAGAGCTGCGCCTGGGCGCCTCCCCGCGGGCCACGCTGCAGCTGATGCGCGCCGCGCGGGCCCGCGCGGCGCTGGAGGAGCGCGAGTACGTGCTCCCCGACGACCTGCAGGCGCTGGCCGTCCCGGTGCTGGCCCACCGGCTGCTGACCACCGCCGAGGCCCAGGTGGAGCGGCGGCGCCCGGAGCAGATCGTGAGCGAGCTGGTGGCGCGGCTGCCCGTACGGGGCTGACCGTGCGGCTGGTGAAGGTGGCGCTGGACGCGCTCACCACCCGGGGGCGGTCGTTCATGGCGGCCGGGCTGACCGCGGTGGTGTGCGCGTTCCTGCTGGGCGAGCAGGACCTGCTGCGGGCCGGGCTGCTGGTCCTGGTCCTGCCGCTGCTCTCGGTCTTCGCCGTCTCCCGCACCCGCTACCGGCTGGCCTGCGCGCGGCGGCTCGGGCCCTCCCGGCTGCCCGTCGGCCACGAGGCGCGGGCGGACGTGCGGCTGGAGAACGTCTCGCGGCTGCCGACGGGCCTGCTGCTGGTGGAGGACCGGGTGCCCTACGCCCTGGGCGGCCGCGCCAGGTTCGTGCTCGACCGGATCGAGCCGCTGGGCTCCCGGGAGCTGAGCTACCGGCTGCGCTCGGACGTGCGGGGCAGATTCCGGATCGGCCCGCTGACCGTCCGGCTGGCCGACCCGTTCGGGCTGGTGGAGCTGGCCCGCTCCTTCAGCCTCACCGACACCCTGACCGTCACCCCGCTCACCGTCGAGCTGCCGCCCGGCCGCGTCCCCGGCGCCTGGCACGGCGAGGGGCAGAACCTCGCCCGCGCCCTGGCCGCCGCCCGCGAGGACGACGTGGTGCCGCGGGAGTACCGGCGCGGCGACGACCCGCGCCGGGTGCACTGGCGCTCCACCGCCCGCTACGGCGAGCTGATGGTGCGGCGCGAGGAGCAGCAGTGGCAGAGCCGCGCCGTCCTGCTGCTGGACACCCGGCGCGCCGCGCACGTCGGGGAGGGGCCGGGCTCCTCCTTCGAGCAGGCGGTGTCGGTCGCCGCCTCGGTGGGCGCCCACCTGGCCCGCCAGGGGCTGCCGCTGCGTCTGGTCACCGACGCGGGCCGCGGCGCCGACCTCCCCGCCGGCTCCGGGCCCGCGGCGGGCGGGGAGCTGCTGGACGTGCTCGCCGTCATCGGGCAGGGCGACGGCGCCGCCCTCCTGCCGGGGCTGGCCGCGGTGCGCGGCCCCCGCGGCCGCGACGGCGAGGCGCTGATCGTGGGAGTCTTCGGACGGCTCACCGCCGAGGAGGCCGCGGCGGCCGCCGCCGCCCGGCGCGGCACCGCGATCGGCGTCGCGGTGCTGCTGGGCCAGGCTGGGGCGCCGTACGACCCGGCCGGCGCCCTGCGCCGCGCGGGCTGGCGGGTGCTGGTCCTGTCCTCGGTCGCCGAACTGCCCGCCGCGTGGGCGGGCGTGCAGGGTGCGCCCGATGAGTAGTGGGAGGGAACGGTCCGCATGAACGAGCCGGGTGTGCGGCCGGGGCTGAGCGCGCTCGCGGCCCTGGCGACGGTCCTGGGCGCCGCCGGTCTCTACCCGCTCTTCCAGGACCGCAGCTGGATCCTCCCCGCGGCGGGCGCCGTCGCGGCGGTGACGGTGACCGCGATGGTCGCGCGGCGGCTGCGGCTGTCCCCGATCCTCGGCCTGGTGGCCGGGGAGGCCGTCCTGCTGCTGTACGTGACGGCGCTGTACTCGGGCTCCTCGGCCTTCCTCTGGCTGATCCCCACCCCGGGGTCCCTGTCGGTGCTGGGCGAGGTGATGCGGGAGGGCTGGAACACCGCCGAGACCTACGCGGCGCCGCTGCCGGTCGGCGACGGGGTGCGGCTGCTGACCGTCCTGGGCGTCGGCCTGGTCGCGGTGATCGTCGACCTGCTGGCCGTCCGGCTGCACCGCGCCGCGCCCGCGGGGCTGCCGCTGCTGGCCATGTACAGCGTCCCGGCCGCGGTGCGCTCCGAGAGCGTGCACTGGGCGGCGTTCGCGGCGGGCGCCGCCGGGTACCTGGCCCTGCTGGTGGCCGACGCCCGCACCCGGGTGACGGGCTGGGGCCGGCCGGTGTTCACCCCGCGCCGCGACCGGGAGGAGCCCGGAGGCCGGCCGACGGGCTCGACGGGCGCCCGGGTCGGCCTCGCCGCGATCGGGGTCGCCGTCGCGGTGCCCGCCCTGCTGCCGGGCACCTCGGGGATGTTCGGGCTGGGCGAGCGGGACACCGACGGCTCGACCACCATCACCACCGCCGACCCCCTGGTCGACCTCAAGCGCAAGCTCACCCGGCTGAGCGACGAGGAGGTCCTGCGCTACCGGACCTCCTCCGGCGACCCCGACTACCTGCGCGTCTACGCGCTGGACCGGTTCGACGGCAACCGCTGGACCTACTCCCCCCTGGTCGCCGGGTCGGCGCCGCTCATCCGGGACGGCCGGGAGCTGCCCGCCGTGCCCGGCATGTCGGCGGTGGCCACCGAGGACCGGACCACCGAGATCACGGTCGGCGGGAAGGTGCGGGACATGAAGTTCCTGGCGCTGCCCTACGCGCCGCGCCGGGTGTGGGTCGAAAGGGACGACTGGCGGGCCGACCGCCAGTCCCTGATGGTCTTTTCCACCGGCGGGGACGCCGACGGCACGAAGTACTCGGTGGACAGCCGCCGCGCCCTGCCCACCGCCGAGCAGCTGCGCACGGCGGGCTTCCACGCCGTGTCCCCGGAGTACACCAAGCTCCCCGAGGACCTGCCCGCGGAGCTGTCCGAGCTGACCTGGAAGGTCACCGCCAAGGGCGACACCCCCTTCGACCGCGCCGTGCTGCTGCAGCGCTGGTTCCACCGGGAGTTCACCTACTCGCTGGAGCCGGCGCCGCCGAGCCGGGTGTCGGACCTGATGGCCTTCCTGCGCGACCGCGAGGGCTACTGCGAGCAGTTCGCCGCGACGATGGCGCTGATGACCCGGGAGCTGGGCATCCCCTCCCGGGTGGTCGTCGGGTACGCGCCCGGCACGCCCCAGGCCGACGGAAGCCTCCTCGTCCGGCAGCGGGACGCCCACGCCTGGCCGGAGCTGTACTTCGAGGGCGCCGGCTGGGTGCGGTTCGAGCCGACGCCGTCGGGGTCGGGCGCGCCCGAATCGGTGGGGATCCCCGACTACACCCGCCAGGAGTCCCGCCGCGCCGAGGCCGAGCCGAGCGCCGAGCCCTCCGCCTCGGCCTCGTCCGACCCCTCGGACACCGCGGGCCAGTCCGCCGGGCCCACCCCCGGCCCCGGGGCCGGGGAGACGCCGGCCCCCGACCCGGCGGAGGCCGAGGACTCCTCCGCCCTGTCCTCCCTGTACCTGGGAGTCCTGTTCCTGGTGGTCGCCGGCGCGTCGCTGCACCTGATCAGGAAGATCGCCGAGTGGCGGCGCTGGGCCCGCGCCGCCGATCCCGCCGCGGCCGCCACGGCCGCCTGGGCGCAGTTGCGGGCCGACACCCTCGACCACAAGCTGGGCTGGCATCCCGCGGAGTCGCCCCGCGGCGTCCTGCGCCGGCTCGGCGGCGCCCTGGGCACGGAGGTCGCCGAACCGCTGGCCCGCATCGCCCTGGCCCGGGAGGTGGCCCGCTACGCCCCGCCCGGCCATCTCCAGCGGACCGCCCCGCAGGAGCTGCGCGCCGACACCCGGGCGGTCCGCTCCGCCCTGGCCGCCTCCTCCTGGCGCGCCGACCGGTTGGCGGCCCGGGTGTTCCCGCTCTCGTCCCTGGACCTCCTGCGCCGCGCCGCCTCCCGGGCCCGGACCCGGGTCCTGCGGGGCGTCTCCGGCGCCGCCGGCCGGTTCCGGGGGCGCGGCGGGCCCGCGGCCTGACCCGGCCGCCCGCGGGGCGGGCGAACGCGCGAGGAGGCCGCACCCCCACGGGGGTGCGGCCTCCTCGCGTGTGCCTGGTGTGCCGGGAGGCGTGGCGTCAGGACTCGCCTTCGCTCCTGCGGCGCCACCGCTCCTCGAGCCGGTTCATGAAGCCCGACTGCTGGCGCTCGCCGCGCGGGGCGCGGCCGGCCGGCCGTCCGGCGGCGGGCTCGAAGTCGCCGCCGATGCCGGTCATGCGCTTCCAGCTGGTCAGGGCCCACACCCCGCTGGCGAGCATGAGCAGGAACCCGGTCACGCTGATCGCGACGCTGAGGCTGCCCTTGCTGACCACCAGCCCCGCCATGAGCACCGCGATGCCCACCACGAGGCCGAGGACGGCCTTGACGATCTGGCGCTTGTAGTGGCTCTGCGGATTGGTGGTGCGAACGGCGTGCGCGAACTTCGGGTCTTCGGCGTAGAGTTCACGCTCGATCTGCTCGAGCAGACGTTGCTCGTGCTCAGAGAGCGGCACGGTGCCTCCCAACGACTGCCCCGTGGATCAGGTGCCTGGTGCTCCTTAGCCGGACGGGGACCTGGCTAACGGTGATATGCCCAGAATACGAGTCCGGACGACCTGAGTGAAGAAAACCGGTGCGGTCAGACCACAAGCTATTCATCCGCGGTCCTTCTCATGGGTGTTGCACCGCCTCCCTGGCCACCGGTGTCCCGCCCGCCTGCGCGCGGGCCGCTCGGTGGCCGGATCAGGGCCGCGGGGCGGATGGCCCCCCGGCCGAACCTGCGCGCAGCCTCGTCGATCGCCTGCTCGGCCTCCCGCCAGCCGTGCTCCGGTTCGTCCAGAGCCAGCTGCCGGGCCTCCGGGCCGGCTCCGGCCAGATTCTCGACCCTGACACCTATCAGACGCAGGGGTACCCGCTCCAGTCCCGACGCCTCATAGAGCTCGCGAGCTGTGATGTAGATCACACGTGAGACATCCGTCGCTTCGGGCAGGGTCCGGGACCGGGTGATCGTCGAGAAGTCCGGCTTCCTGAGTTTGACGCTCACGGTGCGTCCCCGGTTCGCGCCCGTCCGCAACCGCTCGCCGACCTTCTCGGCCAGCCGGAGCAGCTCCCGGCGCACCTCCTCGGGCTCCACGACGTCGGTCTCGAAGGTCTCCTCGGCGCCCACGCTCTTGTCGGGGCCGTCCGGGCTCACCCGGCGCGCGTCGCGGCCCCAGGCCAGGTCGTGCAGCCGGGCGCCCTGGGCGGCGCCCAGTTCGCGCCTGAGCGTCTCCGGCGGGACGCGGGCCAGTTCCCCCACGGTGCGCAGGCCCATCCGCCGCAACCGCTCCTCGGTGCGCTCGCCCACCCCCCACAGCGCGGCCACCGGCAGCGGGTGCAGGAAGTCGAGGACGCCTCCGGCGGGCACCACGAGCAGCCCGTCCGGCTTGCAGCGGGTGGAGGCCAGCTTGGCCAGGAACTTCGTGGGCGCCGCCCCCACCGAGCAGGTCAGGCCCAGCTCGCCGACCACCCGCCGCCGGATGGCGGCGGCGATCTCGGCGGGGCGGCCGAACAGCGCCCGCGCGCCCGCCACGTCCAGGAACGCCTCGTCCAGGGCGAGCGGCTCCACCAGCGGGGTGAACGAGAAGAAGATCTCCCGGACCCGGCGGGAGGCCTCGGCGTACTTGGCGTGGGCCGGGGGCAGCACCACCGCCCGCGGGCACAGGCGCAGCGCCCGGCTCATCGGCATCGCCGAGTGCACCCCGAACCGGCGCGCCTCATAGGAGGCGGCGGCCACCACGCCGCGCCCGCCCGTGCCGCCGACCAGGACCGGCGCGCCCCGCAGCTCGGGGCGCTCCAGCAGCTCCACGGACACGAAGAACGCGTCCATGTCCACGTGCAGGATCGGGCAGCCCGTGTCGTCGGCGGGCGGCCCCGGCTGCGGTCCGGGGCGGTCCAGCTGCTGCTTGCGCGACATCAGGCCGGGCGCCGGGCGAACAGGTGCAGGCGGGCGGCCAGCGAGCGCAGCACCGGGTGGACGGCGGCCGCGGCCTCCAGAGCGCGCAGGGACTCGGCGGCGTGCGGGTCGGCCTCGGCGTGCCCGCCGGGCACCAGGTCGGCGAAGACCCGCACCCCGTGGACCTCGGGCTCGGCCAGCCCCGCCCCGGCGGCCAGCTCCAGCAGCGACTCGGGGGTGAACCGGCGCGGCTCCTCCGCCCAGCCGCCGGGGGCGGCGAGCAGCTCGCTCGCCTCCTCGAAGTGGCCCGCCACGGCCCGCTGCACCACGGCGGCGAGCGCGCCGGGCACCAGCAGGCTCAGCCCGCCCCCGGGGCGCAGCGCGGCGACGAGCGCCTCCACGGCGGCGTCGAGGTCCTCGACGTACTCCAGCACGCTGTGGCACAGCACGAGATCGGCGGAGGCCGCGCCCACGGCGTCCTGGAGCCCGGCGGCCTCGCCTTGCAGGGCGCGCACCCGCACCCCCGCCTCGGCGGCGCGGCGTTCCAGGGTGGCCAGCGCGTCGGGACTGGGGTCGACGACCGTCACCCGGTGGCCGAGAGCGGCCAGCGGGACGGCCAGGGGCCCGGTGCCCCCGCCGACGTCGACCACGTCCAGCGGACCGGCCTCCAGCAGCGGGGCCAGCAGCTCCCGCACGGCCGCGCGGCCGCTCCGCCCGACGGCGCGTCCGCCCTGACTGCGCACTCCCTCGTCCACGGTCATGCCCCCAGCCTAACCACGCCCGCCGACGGCGCGGTGGCCCCTTCCCCCGAGGGCATGGCCCGGCCCCGGAGGCCGGGGACGCGGACGGGCGCCCGCGCGCGGCGCGGACGCCTCCGTCCCCGTCGGGGTCCGCCGCCCGGCGGGGCGGGCGGGTGCGGCCCGGCGGGGCCGGGCCGCGTGCCTCACAGGGTCAGGCTGGGCTTGAGGTCCTGCAGGCGGGAGAGCAGGCCGTTGACGAACTTCGGCGACTCCTCGGTGGAGAAGTCGGTGGCCAGCGCCACCGCCTCGCTGAGGGCGACGCCGTCGGGGACGTCCTCGGCCCACAGCAGCTCGAAGGCGCCGATGCGCAGCACGGTCAGGTCCACCGCGGGCATGCGGTCCAGGGTCCAGCCCACGGCGTAGGTCGCCAGCAGCTCGTCGATGCGCTCGCGGTGCCGGTCCACGCCCTCGATCAGCCGGATGGCGTGGCCGTGCTCGGCGAGTTCCTCCCCCTTGGGCTTGCCGCGGCGCTGCAGCACCTCGCCCGGGGAGATGCCCCGCTGCTGCGCCTCGAAGAGGATCTCGAAGGCGTAGCGGCGGGCCTTGGTGCGTGCGGCCATCAGGCGCGGCCGAGGTAGTCGCCGGTCCGGGTGTCGACCTTGATCTTCTCGCCGGAGGTGATGAACAACGGGACCTTGATCTCCGCGCCCGTCTCCAGGGTGGCGGGCTTGGTGCCGCCGGTGGAGCGGTCGCCCTGCAGGCCCGGGTCGGTGTGGTCCACGATGATCTCGACGGTCACCGGGAGCTCGACGTAGAGCACCTCGCCGCCGTGCATCGCCAGCATCGCCTCGCCGTTGTCCAGCAGGAACTTGGCGGCGTCGCCGAGGACCGCCGGGGAGACGTTCAGCATCTCGTAGGACTGGGCGTCCATGAAGACGTAGTCTTCGCCGTCCTTGTAGGAGAAGGTCATGTTGCGCTTGTCGACGGTGGCGGTCTCCACCTTGGTGCCCGCGTTGAAGGTCTTGTCGACGATCTTGCCGGACTTGACGTGCTTGATCTTGGTGCGGACGAAGGCGGGGCCCTTGCCCGGCTTGACGTGCTGGAACTCCACGACCGACCACAGCTCGCCGTTGTCGAGCTTGAGTACCATGCCGTTCTTGAGGTCGTTCGTCGTCGCCACTCGAATCGTCTTTCCGTCGCGGTCCCCGCCCGCCGGACGGGCGGACCCTGGCTTGATGGTCTGAAAGGAGCTCCGGGCCGTCCGCCCTGACCCCCGCGCTCGAGGGGAACTCAATCCACCAGTTTAGCGGCCCCGCCGCACCGCGGCGGCGGGGCCGAAGGCGGCTCAGACGTCGGCGGCCAGGGTCTTGATGCGCTCGATCAGGGCGACCTTGGACTTGTGGTCCGCGGCGATCGGCGTGATGTTCAAGGTGGTGACGCCGACCTCCTTGAAGGCGGCCAGGCGCTCCTTGACCCAGGACTCGGGGCCGATGAGGGACATGTTGCGCACCAGCTCGGCGGGGACCTTCTCGGCCGCCTCGTTCTTCTTGCCCGCCAGGTAGAGGTCCTGGATCTCCTCGGCCTCCTTCTCCCAGCCGTAGCGGCGGCAGAGGGAGTTGTAGAAGTTCTTGCCCTTGGCGCCCATGCCGCCGATGTACAGGGCGGCCATGGGGCGGCCGAAGTCGAGGTAGCCCTCGACGTCGTCGCCGATGGCCAGCGGGGCCTGGGCCACGATGTCCAGGGCGCCCAGCGACGGGTCGCGCTTGGCCTCGCCCTTGGCCAGGGCGTCGCCCCACACGTCCCGCGCCTTCTCCGGCAGGAAGAAGATCGGCTGCCAGCCGTTGGCGATCTCGGCGGTCAGCTGCACGTTCTTCTCGCCGATCGCCGCGACCTGGATCGGGATGTCGGGGCGGACCGGGTGGTTGATGATCTTCAGGGCCTTGCCCAGGCCGGTGCCCTTGGCCGGGTCCAGCGGCAGCTCGTAGTGCTTGCCCTGGTGCTCCAGCGGGGCCTCGCGCTTCCAGACCTTGCGGCAGATCTCGATGACCTCGCGGGTGCGGCCCAGCGGAGCGTGGTAGGGCACGCCGTGGAAGCCCTCGATCACCTGCGGCCCTGAGGCGCCGATGCCCAGGGTGAACCGGCCGTCGGAGACGTAGTCCAGACCCGCGGCGGTCATCGCCATCAGGGTGGGCGTGCGGGAGTAGATGTTGAGGATGCCGGAGGCGATCTCCACCCGCTCGGTCTTGGCGGCGATGTAGCCCATCTGGCTCACGCCGTCGAAGCTGTAGGCCTCGGCGACGTAGACGATGTCCAGCCCGGCCTTCTCGTACTCGACCAGCTCGGCGACGCTCTCCTTGAAGCCGCCGGCGTAGCCGAGGGGCATTCCGATCCGCATGGTCGCTCCTCGATGTCAGTGGGTCGGTCGAACCGAATCAGGCTCAGTATGCCAATCGTCAGATTAGTTACGACAGGGGGAGTGCCGACTCACCGCAGAGCACCTGGATGGCGGGCCGGTACATCGTGCGGCGGATCGCGCCGAACGTCCGGCCGTCCTTGCCGCCCAGCGCCGCGGCCAGCTCGATCGCCGTCTTCACGACCTCCTCCTCCGGCGCCGTCCGGTGCACGATGCCCGCCTCCAGCGCCTCGGGCGCGGTGTAGCGGCGGCCGGTGAGCATGGCGTCGTGCGCGGCGCCGGTGGAGAGCTTGGCCTGCACCAGCGCGGCCATCCCGGGGGTGAACGGGATGTTGATGTCGACCTCCGGCAGGCAGAACCAGCCGCGGTCCTGGCGCATCACGATGAAGTCGTGGCTGAGGGCGAGCATGCCCCCTCCCGCGAAGGCGTGGCCGTTGACGGCCGCCACGGCCGGGAGGTTCTGCTTGAGGAGGCGCGCGTACAGGGCGTGGATCTCCCCCACGTACCAGTTGCTCTTCTGGCCGTTGGCGGCCAGCCAGTCCAGGTCCAGGCCGTTGGAGTAGTACTTGCCCTCGCCGGTGGTGACCAGCGCCCTGGCCTCCCCCTCCACCTCGTCCAGCGCCTTGTTCACCCCTTCCAGGAACTCGGGGGTGAACCGGTTCTCCCCGTTCTGGAAGCGCAGGACGAAGACACCGGACCCGGCGTTCTCTATCTTGATCATCATTCTCTCCGGATCTCTCGTGCGGGTGGCGCGGGCGGTCGGCCGCCCGTCTCCACGCTAGGGGGCGTCCGGTGCGGCACCGGATCTTCTCCCTACCCACCCTGGCATTTATGATGTACGTCATAATGACCGGGTGAGTGCGAAAGAGCGCATGGTGCGCAGCGCGGCGTACCTCTTCCGGGAGCGCGGCTACAGCGGTACGGGCTTCCGGGACGTGATCGCCCACAGCGGCGCCCCGCGCGGCTCGATCTACCACCATTTCCCCGGCGGCAAGGTGCAGCTCGCCGTGGAGGCCATGCGCTACGCGGGCGACTTCGTGGCGGCCGGCACCGAGTCGGCCATCAAGGAGGGCGACCCCGTCGCCGCGGTGCACGCCTTCATCGGCTGGTGGCGCCGGGTCCTGGTCAAGAGCGACTTCCAGGCGGGCTGCCCCATCGCGGCGGTCACCGTCGAGTCCCACGAGGAGGCGCCGCAGCTGGCCCAGGCCGCCGCCCACGCCTTCCGGCGCTGGCAGGACGCGCTGGCCGCGGGCCTGGTGGCGGGCGGCTGCTCGGCCGAGCGCGCCGAGAGCCTGGCCACGCTCATCGTCTCCTCCGTCGAGGGCGCCACCATCCTGTGCCGCGCGGCACGGGACGCCTCCGCCCTCGACCGGGTCGCCGTCGAGCTCGAAGGCGTGGTGGAGAACGCCCTGAAGGCCGAGGTGCGGCGGCGTTAGAGCAGCTCCGCCAGGGCGTGCAGGGCCAGGACGTAGGAGCGGAGGCCGAAGCCGGCGATGGTGCCGGTGGCCACGGAGGCCACGACCGAGGTGTGGCGGAACTCCTCGCGGGCGGCCGGGTTGGAGATGTGCACCTCGATGAGGGGCGCCGTGCGCTGGGCGAGGGCGTCGTGCAGGGCGTAGGAGTAGTGGGTGAAGGCCGCCGGGTTCAGCACGATCGGCGTGCGCTCGTCGGCGGCGGTGTGCACCCAGCCCACCAGCTCGGCCTCGTCGTTGGTCTGGCGCACCTCCACGTCCAGGCCCAGCTCCCGGCCCGTCCTCCGGCAGAGCTCCACCAGGTCGTCGAAGGTGTCGGCGCCGTAGATCTCCGGCTCCCGGGTGCCCAGGCGGCGCAGGTTGGGGCCGTTGAGGACCAGGACCCTGTGCACCGCGCTCACCTCGCGACCCTGGCGTAGGCGTCGCGCAGCAGCTCCTCCGAGGGCCCGGCGAGGCGGCCGCAGGAGGCCAGCTCGTCCAGGACCACGAAGCGCAGGGTGGCGCCGCGGGTCTTCTTGTCGACGTTCATGGCGGCGCGGAGCTCGTCCCAGGACTCCGAGCGGTAGGACGTCGGCAGGCCGACCGAGGAGAAGACCTCGTGGTGGCGCTCCACGAGCTTGTCGTCGATGCGGCCGTCCAGGCGGGCGAGCTCGGCGGCGTAGACGCAGCCGATGGCGACGGCGTGGCCGTGCCGGAAGCGGTAGTCCTCGCTCTTCTCGATGGCGTGGGCCAGGGTGTGGCCGTAGTTGAGGATCTCGCGCAGGCCCGACTCCTTCAGGTCGGCGCCGACGACGTCGGCCTTGACCTGGATCGCGCGCTCGACCAGCTCGCGGGTGTGCGGCCCGTCGGGGCGCGCGGCGCCCGCCGGGTCGGCCTCGACGAGCTCCAGGATCCGCGGGTCCCGGATGAACCCCGCCTTGATCGTCTCGGCGAGGCCGGAGATGTAGTCCTCGTGCGGGACCGTCATCAGCGTCGCCAGGTCGCACAGCACCCCGGCGGGCGGGGCGAAGGCGCCGACGAGGTTCTTGCCCTCGGCGATGTTGATGCCGGTCTTGCCGCCGACCGCGGCGTCGACCATCGCCAGCAGCGTGGTCGGCACCAGCACGCAGCGCACACCGCGCAGCCAGGAGGCCGCGGCGAACCCGGCGAGGTCGGTGGTCGCCCCGCCGCCGACGCCCACGACGGCGTCCGAGCGGGTGACGCCCAGCTCGGCGAACCTCGACCACAGCCCGGCCAGCGTCGTGACGTCCTTGGCCGCCTCGCCGTCGGGCACCGGCACCAGGTGCGTCAGGTACCCGGCCTGCTCCAGCGCTCCGGCGACGGGCCTGGCGATCTCCGGCAGGTTCTCGGAGTAGACCACCGCGACGGTGCGGGCGCGCCCGCCCACCAGCGCGGGCAGCTCGCCGAGGATCCCGGTGCCGATCACCACGTCGTAGGGCTCGTCGCCGTGGACGGTGATCCGGGTGGCCTCGCTCATCTCAGGACTCCTTCAGGGCCGCCGCCAGCTCGGCGACGACCTCCTCCTCGGAACGCTCGGTGGTGTTCGCGGTGATCACGGCGAGCCGCTCGTAGATCGGCAGCCGCTCGTCCAGCAGTTTGCGCAGCTGGGAGCGCGGGTTGAGCACCAGCAGCGGGCGGGCGGAGTTCAGCCCGACGCGCTTGACGGCCTCGGCCAGCGACACCTCCAGGTAGACGACGGTGTGCCCGGCCAGCAGCTCCTGCGTCTCGGCGGCCAGGACCGCCCCGCCGCCCAGCGCCAGGACGCCCTCGTGCCCGGCCAGCGCCTCGCGCACCGCCTCGCGCTCCAGGGCGCGGAAGCTCTGCTCGCCGTCGTCGATGAAGATCTCGCTGATCGGCTTGCCCGCCTTGGCCTCGACGTCGGCGTCGGTGTCGCGGAAAGCCACGCCGAGCGCCTCGGCCAGGGCCGTGCCGATGGTGGACTTGCCGCTGCCGGGCGGGCCGACGAGCACCGCGCGGGGCCTCACTTGACCACCAGGGACTGCAGGTAGGCGCGGGCGTTGCGGGCGGTCTCCTCGACGCTGTCGCCGCCGAACTTCTCCAGCACGGCGTCGGCCAGCACCAGCGCGACCATCGCCTCGGCGACCACGCCCGCGGCGGGCACCGCGGTGACGTCGCTGCGCTGGTTGATCGCCTTGGCGGGCTCGCCGGTGAGCACGTCGACGGTGTCGAGCTGGCGCGGCACCGTGGAGATCGGCTTCATCGCCGCGCGCACCCGCAGGACCTCGCCGTTGGTCATGCCGCCCTCGATGCCGCCGGCGCGGTTGGTGCGCCGCCGCACGCCCTCGGGGGTGTTCTCGATCTCGTCGTGGGCGCGGGTGCCGGGGCGGCGCGCGGTCTCGAACCCGTCGCCGACCGCCACGCCCTTGATCGCCTGGATGCCCATGAGGATCCCGGCGAGCCGGGCGTCCAGCCGCCGGTCCCAGTGCACGTAGCTGCCCAGGCCGGGCGGCAGGCCGTAGGCGAGCACCTCGACCACGCCGCCGATGGTGTCGCCGGCCTTCTTCAGCTCGTCGACGTGCGCGACCATCGCCGCGTCGGTGGCGGCGTGGAAGCAGCGGGCCGGGGTGGCGTCGATCGCCGCGAGGTCCTCGGGGCCGGGCAGCGGCGCGTCCTCGGGGACGGCGACCTCGCCGAGCTCCACCACGTGGCTGAGCACCTCGACGCCCAGCGCCTGGCGCAGGAACGCCCTGGCGACCTCGCCGAGCGCCACCCGGGCGGCGGTCTCGCGGGCGCTGGCGCGCTCCAGCACCGGCCGTGCGTCGTCGAAGCCGTACTTCTGGA
The DNA here is from genome assembly GCF_039525175.1 of Actinocorallia libanotica. NCBI lineage: Bacteria > Bacillati > Actinomycetota > Actinomycetes > Streptosporangiales > Thermomonosporaceae > Actinocorallia > Actinocorallia libanotica. The sequence continues at coordinate 160,279 of NZ_BAAAHH010000014.1, read as the reverse complement.
TGCCCGCGAGGTCGGCGTGGCCGGGCCGGGGCCGCGACAGCGGGGCGTTGCGCGCCTGGGCCGCCAGCACCTCCGGGTCCACCGGGTCGGCCGACATGACCGTCTCCCACTTGGGCCACTCGGAGTTGCCGACCTCGATCGCGACCGGGCCGCCGAGCGTCGACCCGTGCCGGATCCCCCCGGTGATCGTGACCTTGTCCTGCTCGAACTTCATCCGGGCCCCGCGTCCGTGGCCCAGCCGGCGGCGGCGCAGCCCCTCGGCGATGTCGGCGGAGGTCACCCGGACTCCGGCGGGCAGGCCCTCCACGATCGCGACAAGGGCGGGGCCGTGCGACTCACCCGCGGTCAACCAGCGCAACATGCCCGCAATTCTTTCACCTCGCCGCCACCGGACGGACCGCGCGTCCGAAAGGTGAGACGCGGCGCGTCGCGCTCAGCCGTGCAGCAGCACCGCGGCGAGCGTCCCGGCGAGCATGAAGGGCCCGAACGGGAAGGACGAGCCGCGCCCGGCCCGCCGGGTGGCCAGCAGCGCCGCGCCCCACAGCCCGCCCAGGACGTGGATCGCCACGACCCCGGCGACCAGGGCCTCGGCCCCCAGCCAGCCCAGCGCCAGGCCGAGCGAGGGCGCCAGCTTCACATCGCCCAGGCCGATCTGCGACGGGGCGATCAGCCACAGCAGCCCGTAGACCGCCGACAGCCCCGCCATCCCGGCCAGCGCCCCGGTGAGGGAGCCGTCCGCCCCCGCCGCGGCGGCCGCGCCCAGCAGGACGAGCAGGGCCGGGAGCAGCGGGAGGGTCAGCGGGTCGGGCAGGCGCAGCAGCGCGGCGTCGATGAAGGCGAGGCAGGTGCCGACCAGGCCCAGCACGGCGAACGCCGCCAGGTCGGGGCGCGCTCCCAGCCGCCAGGCCAGCGCGGCCAGGACGGCGAGCGCGACCAGGGAGACCGCGGCGGGCCGCCGCAGGACGGGGTCGAACCAGGGGTCCCGGGGGGTGGTCGGGGTCACCCCGGTGACACTACCGGCGGGCGACCGCCAGCTCCACGCCGCCGACGATCCTGCCGCGCAGCACGTCGGCGAGCCGGTCGCCGATCCGCCGGACGGCCGCCTGCTCGTCCATGCCGTCCGCGACGCTGAAGCGCACCGACAGCTCCGCGCCCCCGCCGGGGCCGACCCTGACCTCGGTGATCCCGTCCTCGCCGCCGAACGCCGCCTTGATCGCGGCGAGCACCTCGGGGTCCTGGTGGGGCGGCGGCACCGGGCGGCCCTCGGCCATCAGGTGCAGGCGCACCCCGTCGACCGCGAACGGGACGGGGCCGGCCACGTCCAGGACCAGCGCCTCGGCGCCCTCGTCCAGAGCGGTGCGGCAGGCGTCCACGGCGCGGACCGGCACCGGACGGGCGTCGGCGCGCCACAGCTGGAGGGTCTTCAGAGAGGTGAAGCCGAGCACCCCGCGCCGTCCGTCCGCGCCGGTGATGGTCGGCAGCGCCATCTCGCTCTCCTTCTCCCGGCGCAGCCCGTCGACGGTCTCCTCGGTGGTCAGGACGGCGACGATGGGCACCAGGATCCGGCTGTGCGACAGCGCGTCGAGCACGGCGTGCTCGCCCCCCTGCCCGGCGGCGTAGGCGGTGAGCGCCGCGACCAGGCCCGGGTCGGCGCTCCCGTCGTCGTCGGGGAACTGGGGTTTGATGAGAGACGGTCCAGCCACGTATCGAAGGGTATAGCCATCCTCCGGCGGGCCGCGGCCGGTTCCCCTCCGCGTCACAGGCCGCCGCGCAGGCGCTCCACCGCCTCGTCGATGACCTCGTCCCGCTTGCAGAAGGCGAAACGGACATAGCGCCTGCCGCGTGCGGGATCGGCGTAGAAGACCTGGGTGGGGATGCAGACGACCCCGGCCAGGGCGGGCAGGGCGCGCGCGAGCTCCGCGCCGTCGCGGTGGCCCAGCGGGCTCACGTCGGCCTGGACGAAGTAGGTGCCCTGGGGGCGGTGGACGGTGAAGCCCGCGGACTCCAGGCCGGCGGAGAGCCGGTCGCGCTTGGCCTGGAGCGCCCCGCGCAGCCCCTCGACCCAGGCGAGCTCGTGCCGCAGGCCGTGGGCGGCGGCGAGCTGCCAGGGCGCGGCGCCGACGTAGGTGAGGAACTGCTTGACCGTCCTGACGGCCCGGATGTACGGCTCGGGCGCGCAGATCCAGCCGGTCTTCCAGCCGGTGACCGAGAACGTCTTGCCCGCCGAGGAGATCGCCACGGTGCGCTCCCGCATGCCGGGGAAGGCCGCCAGCGGCAGGTGGACGGCGTCGTCGAAGGTCAGGTACTCGTACACCTCGTCGGTGACCGCGGTGAGGCCGTGCTCGACGCAGACCTCCGCGACGGCGCGCAGCTCCTCCCCGGTGAAGACCGTCCCGCACGGGTTGTGCGGGGAGTTGACCAGGACGATCCTCGTCCGGGGCGTCACGGCCGCGCGCAGCTCGGCGGGGTCGAAGGTGAAGCGGCCCGCCTCCGGCCGCAGGGTGACGGGGACGATCCGCGCCCCGGCCAGGGCGACCGTCGCGGCGTAGGAGTCGTAGAACGGCTCGAAGGCGATCACCTCGTCGCCGGGCTCGGTGAGCGCCAGGACGGCGGAGGCGATCGCCTCGGTGGCGCCGACCGTGACCAGGACCTCGGTGTCGGGGTCGTAGGCCTGGCCGTAGCGGGCCAGGCGCTGCTCGGCGACGGCCTGCCGCAGCTCGGGGACGCCGATGCCCGGCGGGTACTGGTTGCCGCCGCCGCGGACCGCCTCGACCGCGCGCTCCAGCACGCCCGCGGGCCCGTCCTCGTCGGGGAAGCCCTGCCCCAGGTTGATCGCGCCGGTCGCGACGGCCAGCGCGGACATCTCCGCGAAGATCGTCGTCCCGAAGCCCCGCATCCGCTCCACCAGTGGATCACGCACGGGACCACCCTAATCGGCGTCCCCTTTCCCGGCGCGGCGGCGGGAGGGCAGACTGGTCCCATGCGGATCGCGTTGTGTCAGATCGAGGTCGGCGACGACCCGGAGGCCAACCTGGCCGAGGTGCGCCGTGCCCTGGCGCGGGCCGAGGGCGCCGACCTCGCCGTCTTCCCCGAGGCCACCATGATCCGGTTCGGCAACGACCTGCGGGCCGCCGCCGAGCCGCTGGACGGCCCGTTCACCACCGGGCTGCGCGAGGCGGCGCGCGAGCACGGCACCGCGCTGGTGGCGGGCGTCTTCGAGACCGCCCCCGACGGGCGCGCCTTCAACACCGCCGTGGCCGTCGACGCCTCCGGCGCGCTCGCCGGCGCCTACCGCAAGATCCACCTGTTCGACGCGTTCGCGTTCGCCGAGTCGCGCGCCATCGCGCCGGGCGACGAGCCGGTGGTCGTGGAGCTCGCCGGCGTGCGGATCGGGCTGATCACCTGTTACGACGTCCGCTTCCCCGAGCTGGCCCGCGCCCTGGTCGACCGCGGCGCGCAGCTGCTGGTGGTGACCGCGTCCTGGGCGCAGGGGGTGTTCAAGGAGGAGCACTGGACGACCCTGGTCCGCGCCCGCGCGATCGAGAACACGATCTGGACCGCCGCCGTGGACAAGGCGCCCGACCGCGACGACCCGCCGCACGGCGCCCGGATGGGGGTGGGCCGCAGCATGCTGGTCGACCCGATGGGCGTGGTCGCCGATCTGGGGCCCTTCCCCGCCGTCCGCGTCCTGCCGGTGGACCTGGCGCTGACCGACGAGGTGCGCCGCGCGCTGCCGTCCCTGGAGCACCGCCGCCTCTGAGCGGGCGGGCTCAGGCGGGACGGGCGAAGCGGGCGGCGCGGGCGGCCGCGCGGTCGCCTTCGGGCAGGGCGCAGGCGGCCAGCACCGCCGTCTCCAGCTCGCCGGCGAGGGCGAAGGGCTGCTCGGAGACGATCCAGTCGACGACGCCGCGCTCCAGCAGGTCGGCGGCGCGCACGCCCTGGGCCTCGGCGAGCTCGGCGGCGCGGTCCGGCGTGCGGTGCACGATGACGGACGCGCCCTCGGGCGGCAGCGGCGACAGCCAGGCGTGCTCGGCGGCCAGCACCCTGTCGGCGGGCAGCAGGGCCAGCGCGGCGCCGCCCGCGCCCTCGCCCAGCAGCAGGCAGACGGTCGCGGTGTCCAGGGTGATGAGGTCGGCCAGGCAGCGGGCGATCTCCCCGGCCAGGCCGCGGTTCTCGGCGTCGGCCGACAGTACTGCGCCGGGGGTGTCGACCACGGTGACCAGCGGCAGCCCCAGCTCGGCGGCGAGCCGCATGCCGCGCCGCGCCACGCGCAGCCCGGCGGGGCCGATGGGGTGGCCGGTGCGCTGGCTGTGCCGGTCCTGGGCCACGACGACGCAGCGGGCGGCGCCGAAGCGGGCCAGGGCCAGCAGCAGGCCGGGGTCGTTCTCGCCCTCGCCGGTGCCCGACAGGAGGCTGACGTCGGCGGCCTCGGCCAGCAGGTCGCGCACTCCCGTGCGGTCGCCCTCGCGGGTGTGCAGGACCGACTCCCACGCGCCGGGCGGCTCCCCCATGGGGCGGGCGTAGCGGTACAGCGGCGAGAACGGGGTGCGGGGCGGCATCAGGACGTTCAGCACGCGCACGGCGATCGGGCGCAGGTCGCCGGGCGCGACGACGGCGTCGACCAGGCCGCGCGCGGCGAGGTTCTCGGCCCGCTGCACGCCCGCGGGGAACTTCTCGCCGTACAGCCCCTCGTAGACGCGGGGGCCCAGGAAGCCGATGAGCGCGCCGGGCTCGGCGGCCGTCACGTGCCCCAGCGAGCCCCAGGAGGCCAGGACGCCGCCGGTGGTGGGGTGGCGCAGGTAGACCAGGTAGGGCAGCCGCGCCTTGCGGTGCGCCATGACGGCGGCGGTGATCCGCGCCATCTGCACGAACGCGAAGGTCCCCTCCTGCATGCGGGTGCCGCCGGAGGAGGGCGCGGCCAGCAGCGGCAGCCCCTCGCGGGTGGCGCGCTCCACGGCGGCGACGATCCGGTCGGCGGTGGCGGCGCCGATCGACCCGGCCAGGAAGCCGAACTCGCTGACGACCAGCGCGACGCGCCGCCCCTCCAGCAGTCCCTCGCCGGTGAGGACCGCCTCGTCGACGCCCGAGCGCTCGCGGGCCGCGGCCAGCTCCCCCTCGTAGCCGGGCGGCTGCCGGGGCGGGGTGTCCCAGGAGCGCCAGCTGCCCGGGTCGAGCGTCAGGTCGATGAGCCGCCGCGCGGTTCCGCGATCTTCCACACGCCCGATTCAACCATCCTGTCCGTTCAGCGGGTCCCTCAGGTCTGCGGGAGGAGCTTCTTCTGCACCTTGCCGAGCGCGTTGCGCGGCAGCGCGTCGACGAAGCGCACGGCGCGGGGCCTCTTGTGGGCCGACAGGCCGCCCGCCACGAAGTCGATCAGCTCCCGTTCGGTGACCGCCCCGGCCGCCACGACGAACGCCGTCACCTGCTCGCCGAGGTCCGGGTGCGGGGTGCCGATGACGGCGGTCTCCCGGACGGCGGGGTGGGACAGCAGCGCCGCCTCGATCTCGCCCGCGCCGATGCGGTAGCCGCCGCTCTTGATGAGGTCGGTGGAGGCGCGGCCGACGATCCGGTGCCAGCCGTCGGGGGCGATCGTCGCGATGTCCCCGGTGTGGAACCAGCCGTCGCGCAGCGCCTCCGCGGTGGCCTCGGGCCGGTTCAGGTAGCCGTTGAAGACCGTCGGGGTGCGCACGAGCAGCTCGCCGGGGCTCTCGCCGTCGTGCGGGACGGGGCTTCCGTCCTCGGCGACGAGCCGTGTCTCCACGCCGCGCAGCGGAAGGCCGACCTGGCCGGGGCGGCGCTCCCCGTCGTGGCGGGCGCTGACGGTGATGAGCGTCTCGGTCATGCCGTACCGCTCGACGGCACGGTGCCCCGACATCGCCTCCAGCGCCTCGAAGACGGGGGCGGGCAGGCCCGCGCTGCCCGAGACGAGCAGGCGCGCGCCGCGCAGCTCCCGCGCCGCGCCGGACTCCACCATGCGCGACCACACGGTGGGGACGCCGAAGTACAGGGTGCCTCCGGCCGCCGCGTACGCCTCGGGCGTGGGGCGTCCGGTGTGCACGAGGGCCGAGCCGGTGCGCAGCGCGCCGAGCACGCCCAGGACGAGCCCGTGGACGTGGAAGAGCGGCAGGCCGTGCACGAGGGTGTCCTCGGCGGTCCAGCCCCAGGCCTCGGCGAGCGCGTCCAGGTCGGCGGCGATCGCATCGCGGGAGATCATCACGCCCTTGGGGGCGCCGGTCGTGCCGCTGGTGTAGAGGATCAGGGCCGTCGCGTCGCCGGGGGGCTCGGGGAACTCCGGGGAACCCGTCGAGGCGCCCCCGCCGACCGGGACCGCGGGGAGGCCGAACCCGCCTTCGCCGACGACCAGCTCCGCGCCGGAGTCCCCGAGGATGTGGTCGCGTTCGGCCGGGCCCGAGTCCGGCGGCACCGGGACCACCGGCACCCCGCACATCAGCCCGCCGACCACCGCGATCACGGTGTCGAGGGTGGCGGTGGCGTTCACGGCCGCGGCGCGGGCCCCGTGGATGCGCGCGGCGACGAAGGCGGCCCGGGAGACCAGCTCCGACCGGGAGATCTCCTCGCCCGCCACGCGCAGCGGCCGTCCCTCCGGCCCGCCCAGCAGTGTCATGCTCACTCTTCCGCGCCCTCCCGCTCATCGAGTTCATCGAGTTCATCGAGTTCATCGAGCCAGGCGAGCACGGACCCGGTGTGCTCGCCCAGCAGGGGCGGCGGCCGGTGCTCCGCCCGGTGGCCGTCGAAGCGCAGCGCCGGGCCGGGGAGCTCGATCTCGCCCAGCTCCGGGTGGTCGACGGTGACGACCAGGCCCTGGGAGCGGGTCTGCTCCCAGTCGTAGACCTCGTCCAGCGAGCGGACGGCCCCGGCCGGGACGCCCGCCTCGGCGAAGCGGGCCAGCCATACCGCGCGGGTCTCCCCCGCCAGCGCCTTCTCGATCTCCCCGGCCAGCTCGGCGCGGCGCCGGGCGCGGTCGGGCACCTCGGCGTAGCGGGGGTCGCCGGGGTCCAGGCCCACCACGGGCGCGAACCGCCGCCAGATCGCCTGGTTGGCCACGCCCAGCTGCAGCGACCCGTCCGCGCAGCGGAACGTGCCGTACGGGGCGAGGGAGGGGTGGTCGTTGCCGAGCGACTCGGGCACCTCGCGGGCCACCGTCCAGCGGGTGCCCTGGAAGCCGTGCGCCCCCACCACCGAGGCCAGCAGGGAGGTGCGGACGACCTGGCCGCGACCCGACCTCTCGCGCTCGTACAGGGCGGCGAGCACACCGGCCACGACGTTCTGGGCGGCCAGCATGTCGGCGACCGTCATCCCGGCCTTGCTGGGGACGCCGGGCGGACCCGTCACGCTCATCAGCCCCGCCTCGCCCTGCACGATCGCGTCGTAGCCGGGGCGGCCGCCCTCGGGGCCGTCGTGTCCGAAGCCCGTCACCGACATGACGACGAGCCGCGGGTTGAGCTCCAGCAGCCGTTCGAAGCCCAGGCCGAGCCGGTCCATCACCCCGGTGCGGAAGTTCTCCACCAGGACGTCGGCGCGGCGCACCAGGCGCAGCAGCGCCGCCAGGCCGGCGGGGTCCTTCAGGTCGAGGACGACCGACTCCTTGTTGCGGTTGGCCGACAGGTAGTACGTGCTCACGCCGCCGGCGAAGGGCGGCCCCCAGCCGCGGGTGTCGTCGCCGCCGGGCTGCTCCACCTTGATCACGCGGGCGCCGAGGTCGCCGAGCGTCTGGGTGGCGTGCGGCCCCGCCACCACCCGGCTGAGGTCCACGACGAGCACGCCGTCGAGCGGTCCGGACACGATGCACACCTCCGAACCAGAAGTATCGCCTGTTCCGGGCACAGGGGAGAATCGAGGGGTGCAGGTGATGGCGGTGGACGGACCCAGCGCGGCGGGCAAGTCGACGTACGCCGCGCGGCTCGCGGCCGCCCTGGACGCGCCACTGCTGGGCACCGACGAGTTCCCGGTGCCCTGGGACGGGCCCGTCCTGGCGTGGTGGCCGCACGTCAGGCCGCTGCTGGAGACCCTGCGCCGGGGCGGAACCGCCGTCTACCGGCCGTACGACTGGCGCACGCGGGCGTACGGGCCGCCGCGCGTCCTGCGCCCGGCGCCCCTGCTGGTCCTCGAAGGGGTCGGCACGGCCTGGCGGGGCGGCCCCGCCGACCTGCGGATCTGGGTGGACGCCCCCTACGGGGTGCGCCGCCGCCGCGCGGTCCTGCGGGACGGCGCGGAAGGGCTGGCCGCCTGGGAGGAGTGGGGGCGCCGGGAGGCCGCGCACTTCGCCCGGGACCGCACCCGGGAGCGCGCCGACCTCGTCGTGGACTCCGGCGACCCGCCCGGGGCCTCAGCCGAGCTTGCCCGCGACCTCCTCCAGCGCGGCGGACAGGACCTCGGCGGACTGGGCGCCTGAGACCGCCCACTGGCCCTCGAAGAGGAAGAACGGCACGCCGCTGATCCCCAGCACCCTGGCCTCCTCCAGCGAGGCGCCGATCTCGGGCATGCCCTCGTTGGAGGCGAACATCTCGCGCACCCGCTCGCCGGGCAGCCCCGCCTCGGCGGCCAGCGCGGCGAGGGTCTCCTCCTCCGACACGTCCAGGCCCTCGGCATGGTGGGCGCGGAAGAGCCGGGAGACGACCGCGTCCTGCAGGCCCGGCTCGCCGGTCCCGCCCGCCAGCCACACCACGCGGTGCGCGGGGATGCTGTTGACGCGCCGCGTACGACCCGGCTCGTACGGCAGGCCCTCGGCCGCGGCCAGCGCGCGCATCTGCGCGTGGGCCGAGGCGACCTTGTCCGCGCCGCCGAACTTCTCCCGCAGCCACTCGTCGGCCAGGCCGCCGTCGCGCACCGGGGCCGACGGGTCGAGCTGGAAGGGGCGCCAGGCCGCCTCCACGGCGCCGTCGAAGCCGGCCAGCGCGGTCCGCATCCGGGCCTGGCCGAGGTAGCACCAGGGGCAGACGATGTCGGAGTAGATGTCGATCTTCACGGAGGAAGAACCTCCGGAGAGCCGGGTAAATTCCCGGTCCGCTTTCCCGGCTCCCCCGGCGGCCCGTCCGCGGCCGCTGGTAGACCCGATGACGTGATCGAAGCGCGGGGACTGAGCAAGCGGTACGGCGACCGGACGGCCGTCGACGGGCTGGACTTCACGGTGCGGCCGGGCGCCGTCACCGGCTTCCTCGGCCCCAACGGCGCGGGGAAGAGCACCACCATGCGGCTGATCCTCGGCCTGGACCGGCCCACCGGGGGCACCGCGCTGATCGGCGGCCGCCGCTACCGCGACCTGCACGCGCCCCTGCGCCAGGTCGGGGCGCTGCTGGACGCCAAGGCCGTGCACGGCGGGCGCAGCGCCCGCGACCACCTGCGCTGCCTGGCCGAGGCCAACGCCATCCCCCGCTGCCGGGTCGGCGAGGTGCTGGAGCTCGTCGGCCTCGCCGCCGTCGCCGACCGCCCGTGCCGCGGCTTCTCCCTGGGCATGGGCCAGCGGCTCGGCATCGCCGCGGCGCTGCTGGGCGACCCCGCCGTGCTCGTCTTCGACGAGCCGGTCAACGGCCTCGACCCCGAGGGCGTGCGGTGGATCCGCACCCTCATGCGCTCCCTGGCCGCCGAGGGCAGGACGGTCTTCGTCTCCAGCCACCTCATGTCCGAGATGGCGCTGACCGCCGAGCACCTCCTGGTCATCGGCCGCGGGCGCATCCTGGCCGACACCGGGATGCGGGAGTTCATCGAGACGCACTCCGAGCTCGGCCTGCGGGTGCGCACGCCCCGCCCGGACGTGCTGTGCCCGCTGCTGGCCCGGCGCGGCCTGCGCGTGGAGCCCGAAGGCGACGGCGCCTTCCGGGTGCACGGCGCGTCGGCCGCCGCGGTGGGCGAGCTGGCCGCGCGGGCCGGGGTGGCGCTGCACGAGCTGAGCCCCGTCCGCGCCTCCCTGGAGGAGGCGTTCCTGCGGCTGACCGGCCAGAGCGTGGAGTACCAGGCCGACGTCCCGCTGGAGGCGGCGTGATGAGGACGCCCCTGGTGACCGCGCCCGCCAAGACCCTTCCCCGGCGCCGCCCCGCCTTCCGCCACATGGTCGCCTCCGAGTGGGTGAAACTGCGCTCGGTCCGCTCCACCTACTGGACGGTCCTGGCCTGCATCGCCGTCTCCGTCGGCCTCAGCGGCCTGCTGTCCCTGGCGGTGGCCACGAGCTGGGACGAGCTGCCCGAACGCGACAGGGCGCTGTTCGACCCCACCTCCTACGCGATGGCGGGCACCAACATCGGCCTGCTCGTCCTGGCGGCGCTGGGGGTGCTGACGATGACCTCCGAGTACGCCACCGGCACGATCCGCGCCTCGCTCACCGCCGTGCCCGACCGCTCCCGCTTCCTGGCCGCCAAGGCCCTCGTCCTGTGCGCGGTCGCCTTCACCGCGGGCCAGGTCTCGGCGTTCGCCAGCTTCCTGCTCGGCCAGGTCTTCTTCGCCGCCCGCGACCTGGACGTCTCCCTGGGCGAGGAGGGCGTCCTGCGCGCCGTCGCCGGCTGCGGCCTCTACCTCACCCTGGTCACCCTCCTGGCCTTCGGCGTCGGCATCCTGCTCCGCCACACCGCCGCCGCCCTCACCCTCATCGTCGGCGTCATGTTCGTCGTCCCCCTCATCGCCGCCTTCCTGCCCGGCGAGTGGGGCCTGGCGGTCCGCCGCCTCATCCCCTCCCAGGCCGGATCCGCCGTCACCGTCGTCGCGCCCAACGACACCTACCTCTCCCCCCCGGCCGGCCTCCTCGTCTTCTGCTGCTACCTCGCCGCCGTCCTCGTCCCCGCCCATCTGCGCTTCCTCAGGCACGACGCCTAGTAACCTCGGGCGGGTCCACATGATTTCTAAGGAGCCTGAAGACATGGCGCTTGAACGCCCTGAGATCGACTTTCCGGAGGGGCCGCCGCCCGCGAACCTCGAGATCACCGACCTGGTGGTCGGGGACGGCGAGGAGGCCGTGCGCGGGCAGCAGGTGACGGTGCACTACGTGGGGGTCGCCTACTCCACCGGTGATGAGTTCGACTCCTCGTGGAACCGGAAGGAGCCGTTCTCCTTCCCGCTCGGCGGCGGCCGGGTCATCAAGGGCTGGGACATGGGCGTCGCCGGCATGAAGGTCGGCGGTCGGCGCAAGCTCGTCATCCCGCCGCACCTGGGCTACGGGCAGCGCGGCGCGGGTCCCTCGATCAAGCCGGGCGAGACCCTGATCTTCGTCGTGGACCTGCTCGCCGTCTAGCGGCGCGGCCACGGCGAAGGGGGGTCCGCCGGACGGCGGGCCCCCCTTCCGCCGTTCCCGGGCTCAGCCCAGCACCGACTCGTCCAGCGCGCCGCAGGCCACGCCGCGGCGCAGGCGCTCCAGCAGGTGGGGCGGGGCGGTGGGCGCGGCCTTGACCTTGCCGACGGTGGCCTCCACCCCGGTGAGGTGGAAGTCGAACAGGGCGGCGTAGCGGGCCGTGAGGTGGGCGGGGTGCAGGTCCCAGCTCTGGTAGAAGCCGTGGGCCAGGGAGTGCCGGACGCCCGCGGCGTGCGCCTGCCAGCAGGCGGCGATCTCGTCGCTGCCCTCGTCGCGGGGCACCAGGTGCGACGGGCCGTCCGCCAGGCGGATGCCGCGGCCGGAGACCGAGGTCTGCAGGATGTGCCGGGCGAAGTCGCAGACTGGGTGGTCCAGGCGCTGCTGCTCGTGCGGCAGCCCCAGCGCCGCGGTGTAGGAGGCGGCGCCGAAGTGCACGGTGCCGATCCTGCCCTGGCCCGCGGTGAGCATGCGCCGCACGCCCAGGCCGCCGCGGTGGTCGGCCAGCGCCTCGGGCAGGTCGACCTGGATCTCGAAGTGCAGCACCCCGCCGGGCAGCCCGAGCGCGGCCTCGAGCCGGTCGAGGTACTCGGTGAACACCGCGACCTGCTCGGCGGCCATCACGTCGGGCAGGGTGATGGTGAAGCCGCCGGGCAGCCGGCCGAGCCGGTCGCGCAGCGAGGTGAGGAAGCCGTCGAGGGTGCGCATCGCCCGCTCGTGCCCGCCGCCGGAGAACGACCTGACGCGCACGCCCCAGAAGTGCGGGAGCTGCTGGGCCCCGTAGGAGGCGGCGACGGCCTCCACGGCCTGGGCGACGTGGTCGTCCTCCTCCGCGTCGTCGCGCGCGGCGTACCCGCCGGCGAAGTCGATGCGCAGGTCCTCGATCGGCTCGCGGGCGAGCTTGGCGGCGACCCGCGAGCGGATCGTCCCGGCCAGCGCCGGGTCGAGGTCGAAGGTGGTGCCGAAGGAGCCGTCCCCCGGCGTGTGCTTGTTGAGCAGCCGCAGTGCCCGCTCCCCCCAGTCCGCCGCGGTGCTCTGGGAGAACCGGTCGGCCGGGACGAACACGGTGTGCACGGGTTGGCGGCCCCCGCTGGGGCCGGGGAACTGGCTGGCGAGGTCGGCGGCCAGGGCGTTCGCCCGCTCGGCCAGGTCGTCGGTCTTCGACAGGCTGAGGTTCACAGGGAAATGATCCCCCAAGATCCGGAGAATGTGTCCCCCGGTTTGAGGGTGATGAGGTCGACACCGGTGTTGAATGCGTTGGGCGGGCAGGACATCGGTTCGACGGCCAGTCCGCTCCGTACGCTTTCGTCGGGAAGGTCGTCCGCGGTGTAGAGCTGGAGCCAGGGATGGTTCTCATCGGCCCACAACCCGACGGTGCGCCCGCCGCCGCTGAGCCCCACCCACACCCGTCCGTCGGCGTGCGGCAGGCCGGTGTAGGCGGTGTCGATGCGGCGGTCGCCGAAGCGCCCCCCGGCGGTCAGGTCGTAGCGGGTGCCCGCGACGGGGACGGGCGCGCCGGAGGGGATGAGCCGGTCGTTGACGGGCTGGTAGTGGGTGGCGCCGAACGTGACGGTGCACTCGTCCAGCGGCAGCCCCACGGTGAGATAGGGGTGGGCGCTCTGGCCGTAGGGGGCGTTGCGGGTGCCGGAGTTGGTCGCCGAGAGCGTGGCCGTCAGCCCTCCCTCGGCGTGCACGGCGTAGGTGACGCTCAGGTCGAGCAGGTAGGGGTAGCCGGGGCGGCCGAGCAGCCGGTGGCGCAGGGTCACGCTCGAGCGCCCCTGCTCGGCCGGGCGCCAGGACTCCCAGCGCACCAGCCCGTGGATCGCGCAGTCGCGTTCGGGCTCGGTGACGGGGGTGCGCTGCTCGACGCCCTCGAAGACGTAGACGCCGCGGTCGATCCGGTTGGGCCAGGGCGCCAGGATCTGGCCCAGGGCCGCGGGGACCACCTCGTCGGGGTCGTGCCCCAGGATGAGGGGACGCCCGTCGAGGGTGAGGGAGCGCAGCGTCGCGCCCTGCTCGGTGACGACCGCCTGGTAAGGCCCGTCGGTGATGGTGTGCTGGGTGCCGGTGAGCGTCATGCCGCCATTGTCGCGGACCGCCCCGCGGCCAAGATCCCCGAGGGCTGACACAGTTCCCTGCCCGCCCGTGGAGGGTCTCCTATCCCTCCCCCGCCAGGGTCAGGCCCAGCCTGGCCAGCACCGCCCGCGCCTCGCCGGGCGCCGCGGAGACCACCGGGGTCGCCAGGCGGCGCGCCGCCTCCCGCAGCAGCGCGGAGACCTCCGGCGGCGGCGGCTCGGCGGCGATCACCACGGTCCGCACGCGCGGGTCGGCGTCCAGCGCGACCAGGGCCTGGAGGGTGGCGCGCCCGCACACCGCGGCCGACAGGTCGCGGGCGCCCACCGGCAGCACACGGCCGCCCTCGCCGGCGCGGGCCAGCAGACGAAGCACCCGCCCGGTCGCCGCCGCGCCGGCCGCCACCACGCCGAACCGGCCGGGGGGCAGGCCGCCCGGCGCGGCGCACGGGCCCAGCACCAGCCGCCCGCGGCCGGCCGCCTCGTCCTTCAGCGCGATCTCCTCGTCGAGGGTCAGCTCCTCGCCGGGCAGCAGCACGTCGCGGCCCCGCCGCAGCGCCGCGAGCGCCTCGCGGAAGGCGTGCGGCCCGGCGACGGGGACCGGCTCCCTCACGCAGAGGCCAGCCGGGAGGAAGTGCGGCCGAGCGCCAGCACCGCCCGGCAGCCCGCGAGCAGGCCCCAGGCGAGATCGGCTCCGCTGTAGCGGCTGGAGGACACCAGGCGGCGCGCGGCGGGCGCGAGCGCCGCGCGCCCGGCCAGGCCGCGCAGCACCGCCGCGGCCTCGACGCTGGGCTGGCCGGCCGCCGCGCAGTGCAGCAGCGACGCCGACAGCGAGGTGGTGCGGGTCTCGGCGTCGGTGGTGACCGCGGCGCCGAGCCAGTCGGCCAGCCACACCGCGCGCGAGCCGCCGGCCGTCACCTCGCCCAGCAGCCGCAGCGACAGCAGCAGCCCGGAGATCACGTCGTCGCCGCTGGGGGTGAGGCCGGGTCCGAGCCCGACGATGCGCTCGGCGGCCAGCACCGCCTGGGCCAGGTCGCCCGCGGCGCAGGCGCCGGCCAGCGCGGCGGGTCCGGGGTGTCCGGCCAGCCCGCAGGCGCGCGGGTCCGGCGCGGCCTCCAGCAGCATCGCCGCGTGCCGCAGCCGCGCCTCGGGCAGCGGGCCGAGCGCCGGCCGCGGGTCCCACCAGCGCCGTACGCGCACGCGCAGGCCGCCCGCCTCGGCGTGTCCGTCGCCGACCCAGCCGCTGTCGCCCTCGCGCACCCCGTGGAAGGGCTGCCTCCCGGTTCCGGGCACCACGATGGAGTTGGCGGGACGCACCCCGTCGGGACCCACGAGCGCGACGACGCGGGGCTCGGCGCCTCCGTTGAGCCGCAGGTAGGCGGCCGTGGGGAAGACCGCGATCACCCTGGCCGGGCGGCGCGGGCGTTCCAGCGCCTCCCGCACCGCCAGCCCGGCCGCCCCCGGCACCGGGGAGCGCACCGGCTCGTGCCCGTGCTCCGACGCGGCCGGCTGGGGGCCCCTGAGAGCGTTCTCGCTCCGTTCGATCACCGGGTCCCCTCCGTTTTTTCGGATTTGCTGGGACGTTAACCGTATGACCAAGATCGCCGTATAGAGAAAGTTGCCAAGGATACTTGCCGCTGTTCGTCTTTCTTGTGAGGGTTATGGCGAGATGGACAACCGAACCGACCTCTGGACCCGGCGGACCGGCGAGAACCACACCCTCCCGCCCCGGCTCCGCCTGGCCAGCACCGGCACCCTCACCTACGGACTGCCCGTGGGCGAGGTCCTGGGCGTCTCCACCCTCGCCGACGCCGAGCTCGTCGCCGGCGCCTCCGGGCTCGACCGGGTGGTGCAGCGCCTCAACGTGATGGAGGTGCCCGACGTCCTGGCCTGGGTCAAGCCCAACGAGCTGCTGCTGACCACCGGCTACCCGCTGCGCAACCGCCCCGCCGCCCTGGGCCACCTGGTGACGGGCCTGAACGAGCGCGGCGTCGCGGCGCTGGCCGTCAAGCCCGGCGCCTACCTCGACGAGCTGCCCGCCGAGATGCTCGCGCGCGCCGACCGCCTGGGCTTCCCGCTCATCCAGCTGCCCGAGCACGTCGGCTTCGACGACATCCTCAACCAGGTGCTCACCGACATCCTCAACCGGCAGGCCGCGATCCTGGCCCGCACCGAGGAGGTGCACCGGGCGCTGGTCCAGATCGTCCTGTGCGGCGGCGGGCTGTGCGAGGTGACCGAGGAGCTGGCGGTGCTGCTGGGCTGCGCGGTCCTCACCCTCGACGGCGACCAGCGCGTCCTGGCCCGCGCGGGCGACCCGGGGGTGCTGCGCGCGCTGGAGGGCTGGCTGGACGGGCGGCCCGGACCGGGCCTGCACGGCGACCGGGTGGTGGTGCCGGTCGCCGCGGGCGGCCTCGGCCACGGGCTCATCGCCGCGCACTTCCCCGGCGGCGACCTCAGCGACACCGAGGTCGGCATCCTGGAGCGCGCCGCCACGGTCGCGGCGCTGGTCATCACCAAGCAGCAGGCCGTCGCGGCGGTGGAGAGCAAGTACCGCGCCGACTTCCTGCGCGACGTGCTCGCCGGGCGGGCCGGGGACGGCGCCCGGGTCGTGGCGCACTGCGCGGGTTTCGGCTGGGACCTCGACCGGCCGGTGGCGGTGGTCGTCGCCGCGCTGGACCTGGACGCCGGGAGCACCGACGACGGCACGGCCAAGCAGGCGCAGGAGCGGCTCGCCGCCGCCTGGGAGGCCGCGGTGCGGCGCAGGGACCGCTCCGCCGCGGTCGCCGCCTTCGCCCACGAGGTCGTCGCGGTCATCGGCGCGCCCGCCGGGGAGGCGCTGACGGACCTGGTCGGCGGGCTGGTCCGCGAGGTGTCCGCCGCCGACTCGCTGGTGTTCTCCACCGGCGTCAGCAGGACCGCCGCCACGCCCGAGGCGCTGCCCGGCGCCTACGACCAGGCGGTCAAGGCGGTGCGGGTCGGCCGGCAGATGCACGGCCCCGGCGAGACCGCGCACTTCGACGCGCTCGGCGTCTACCGGCTGCTCAGCCTGGTGGAGGACACCGCCGAGCTGCACGCCTTCGTCCGCGAGGCGCTGGGCGGGCTCGCCGACGACGCCGACCCCGAGGCCGCCGACCTGCGCCGCACGCTGCAGATGCTGCTGGACACCAACCTGAACGTCGCCGAGACCGCGCGCAGGCTGCACTTCCACTACAACACGCTGCGCTACCGCATCGGCAAGCTGGAGCGGCTGGTGGGGCCCTTCACCGAGGACCCGCACCTGCGGCTGAACCTCAACCTCGCCCTGCGGGTGCTGCGCATGCGCGGGATCTGACTCAGCCCGGCGCGTCGCCGCCCAGGGACGCCGGCAGGTAGTTCTCGATCGCCGCGGGCTTGAAGCCCTGCTCGCGGATCCAGCCGAGGATCGTGTTCATCTGCCCGGCGAGCCCCTTGCGGTAGTGCATGAGGACGATGTCGCCGGGCTTGAAGCCCTGGCCGCCGTCGCCGCGCACGAACGCGTCGCGCACGCCCTGGGGCGAGGTCGTGCCGTTGTAGAACTCCGCCGACCACAGCAGCACCGACTTCATGCCGCAGTCCTTGACCACCTGCAGCGTCGTCTGGTTGTAGCTGCCGAACGGCGGGCGGAAGACCGTCGGGCGGCGGCCGTACTGCCCCTCGATCGCGTCCGAGGCGGGGCAGATCTCCTGGCGCTGGCCCTCGGGGCCCAGCAGCGCGAGGTTCTTGTGGTTGACGCTGTGGTTCTCCATGCGCGAGCCGGCGTTCTTCAGCGCCCAGAAGTACGGCCCGTGCTGCGGGACGTAGACCGTGGTCAGGAAGGTCATGATGGGGACCTTCTCCCTGCGCACGATCTCGACGAACTCCGCGTCGTACTCGTAGCCGTCGTCGATCGTCAGGAAGACGACCTTCTCCTGGGTCTCGACCCGGCTGATGACCGGAGGCAGGCCGTCCGCGGACGGCTGCGGCGGCGTCCAGGAGCCCGCCGCGGGCTTGGGCCACGCCTGGTCGGCGAAGGCGGTGCGGGTCTGCGCCCGCATCTCCTCGGCGTCCGGACCGCTGACCGCTTGGACCCGCACCGAAGGCCAGATCCCGGCGGCCACGGCGAGGACCGCCGCCACCGCACTGGAGAGGAGGGGGAAACCACCGCGCATGGCGAACAATCTCGCACACCCTGGTGATCGCTGGCGAATCCGGCGCGCCGCCGGGAAGCAGGGAATCCCACCGTCCCGGCATGACGGGCGTCCGGGGCATATAGCCCAATTACCGATTGACTTGGTAGGAATTAATAGGGCATCCTGGGAGGGTGCTGCGTGAAGACTCTTTCCGCGAACAGCAGACCCGCGACACCGTCCGGCGGAGCCCGGACGGCCAGGTCGAGATGCGCTGGGAGTCCCTGCGGGGCACCGGCCACCACACCCCTGCCGAGCGCTTCTTCGTCCGCAGCCACAGCGGGGTGCCGCGGATCGACCCGCGCACCTGGTCGCTGCGGCTGCACGGCGACGGCCTGCGCGCCGGCCCCGTGGAGTTCGGCCTCGAGGACCTGCGCGGGCTGCCCGCCCACTCGATGACCGCGTTCATCGAGTGCGCCGGCAACGGCCGCAGCCTCTACACCATCCAGCAGAACCAGCGCGTGGAGGGCACCCCCTGGGGCCTGGGCGCGATCGGCGTCGCCCACTGGACGGGCGTCCCGCTGGCGGTGGTGCTGGAGCGGGCCGGGATCCGCCCGGACGCCGTCGACCTGCTGCCCCGCGGCCTGGACCGCCCCTACGTCCGCGACGGCGTCGACCACGGTTCGGTCCGCAGGCCGCTGCCGGTCACCAAGGCGATGAAGGACGTCCTGGTCGCCTACGAGATGAACGGCCACCCGCTGCGCCCCGAGCACGGCTTCCCCGCGCGCCTGGTCGTGCCCGACTGGGTGGGCGTCGCCTCGACCAAGTGGATCGGCGACATCGAGGTCTCCACCGAGCCGCTGCACTCCCCCTGGAGCACCGACTTCTACCGGCTGTTCGGGCTCGGGCACCCGGCCGAGGGCAGCGCCCCGCTGACCACCGTGCCGGTCCAGAGCGCCTTCGAGCTCTCCGCCGGAGCCCAGATCCCCCTGGGTTGCGAGTACCTCCTGACGGGCCGCTCCTGGTCGGGCAGCGGCGCGATCCGCTCGGTCGAGGTGAGCACCGACGGCGGCGGCCACTGGCTCCCCGCCCGCATGGTCGGCCCCCGCCTCCCCCACACCTGGGCCCAGTGGGAGCTCCCCTGGCGCCCCGAGCGGCGCGGCCCCGCCGAGCTCATGGCCCGCGCCACCGACGAGACGGGCGTCACCCAGTCCCTCGGCGCCCCCTACAACACCAAGGGCTACCTCTTCGGCGCCGTCGTCCGCCACCCGGTGAAGGTCGTCTAGCCGCAGCCGGCGCCCCGTAACGCGATCGCGGCCGTTCGGCCGCCGCCGCCGGTGATCCGCCGCGCGGCCCCTTCGCCGTCCCCTCGCCCCATCATCACCGCGCCGGAAGGCGTGCTCCCGTGAGCCGCGGCTCCCCACCCCTTCACCCGTCTAGTTGAACGATGGTACAACTAGTACGTTCGTTCAACTAAATGGAGGAGCAGGATGGAAGCGCGACCGTCGTCACGTGCCGGGATGCGGGAGTGGGCGGGCTTCGCGGTGCTGGCACTGCCGACCATGCTCCTGGGACTCGATGTGACGGTGCTGTACCTCGTCGTTCCGAGCCTGGCCGCGGACCTGCGCCCGACCGCGACGGAGACGTTGTGGATCATGGACGTCTACGGATTCCTCATCGCGGGGCTGCTGATCGCCATGGGAACGCTGGGCGACCGGATCGGGCGCCGGCGCCTGCTGATGATCGGCATGGCCGCGTTCGGCGCCGCCTCGGCCCTCGCGGCGTTCGCCTCCGGCGCCCTGTGGCTGATCATGGCGCGGGCGCTGCTGGGCGTGGCCGGAGCGACGCTGATGCCGTCCACGCTGTCCCTGATCAGCATCATGTTCACCGACGCCCGGCAGCGGGCGTCGGCGATCGGTGCGTGGGCCACGATGTTCGCGCTCGGGATGGCGGCCGGACCGGTCGTGGGCGGGGCCCTGGTCGCCGGCTTCTGGTGGGGCGCGGCCTTTCTGATCGCGGTGCCCGTCAGCGTGCTCGTGCTGGCCGCCGCGCCGGTGCTGCTGCCGGAGTTCCGCACCGGCGCCGGCCGGCTCGACCTGTGGAGCGTCGGCCTGTCCCTGACGGCGATGCTTCCGATCATCTATGCGGTCAAGCATGTCGCCGCGCACGGCGTCGACGCCCCGGCATCGGCCGCCGTCCTGCTCGGCGGCGGCTCGGCCGTCGCGTTCGTCCGCCGCCAGCTGCGCCTGGAGGAGCCGCTGCTGGACATCAGGCTCTTCGCCGACCGGGCCTTCTCCGCCGCGCTGGGGGTCCTGCTGATCGGCCTGGTCGGTTTCGGCGGGATGATGTTCCTGGTCACCCAGCACCTGCAGCTCGTCGCGGGCCTCTCGCCCGTCGCGGCCGGCCTGTGGATGGGGCCGCCGGCACTGGCCATGCTGATCGGGGGCGTCGGCGCCCCCCTGATCGCCTCGCGCGTCCCGCCGGGGACCGTCATGGCCTCCGCCCTCGCGCTGTCCCTCGTCGGATACGCCTTCCTCGCCCTGGCCGGGACCGGCGGCAGGCTGAGCGTGGTCACCGGGTTCGCGTTCCTCTATCTCGGCCTCGGTGTCATCGCCGCGCTGGGAACCGACCTCGTCGTGGGCGCGGCGCCGCCGGAGAGGTCCGGGTCGGCCGCCGCGCTCTCGGAGACCGTGCAGGAGCTCGGGGTCGCGGTCGGGATCGTGCTCCTGGGAAGCCTCACCACGGCGATCTACCGCGAGGCGGTCCAGGCCCCGCCCGGCCTGCCCCGGTCCGTGGCCGAGCCCTACGGCGACAGCCTCTCCGGGGCGGCGTCCGTGGCGGACCGGCTGCCGGACGGGGCTCTCCGGCAGGCGCAGGACGCGTTCACCGGCGGGCTCAACACCGCCGCGATCGCCGCGGGCATCGCGATCGCCGGAGCGTCGGTCGCCTGCTTCAGGATGCTGCGCCGCATCCGCCCGATCGGTGACGCCGCCCCCGGGGCGGAGCCGGTAGCCTCGACCTGCGGGAGCGTCGATGATCGGTGAGGACGATGGCGGATGAGCAGGGCACGGCCGACGGCCGCAGGCTGCGCGGTCAACGCCGCCGCGCCCAGATCATCGAGGCCACGCTCACGATCGTCCGCCGCGACGGCGCCGCCGGGGTGACCCACCGGACCGTCGCCAAGGAGGCGGGGATCACCACCAGCCTGACCCTCTACTACTTCGCCACGCTCGACGACCTGCTGGTCGCCGCCCTGACCAGCATCACCGACACCTACACCCGCCGTATCCGCCGGCTCATCGACACCTCGGACGACCCTCTCGGCGGGCTCGCCCGGCTCATCGCCGAGTCCGGGGGGCCGGGCCGTGAGCGCGCGCTCGCCGAACGCGAGTTGTCGACCCTGGCGGCCCGCCGACCGGCCCTGCGCCCCGCGGCGCAGGGCTGGCGCGACAACGTCGCCGAGCTCGCCAGGGCGCAGACGGACGACCCCGACGCCGTCGAGGCCTTCATCGCACTCTGCGACGGGCTGTGCACCTCGATCCTCCTCGACGACCGCGAGGCCGACCCGGAGCACATCCGGGCGGTCCTCGGCAAGGCGCTGCCGGGAACCGGCCGGTAGCCCGTGCGAGCCGCCGGCGTTCAGCCCTGCGAAGGCCGGTCCTCGTCGGGGTCATGGCCCTCGTGGACCTGGTGCCGGGGGTTGCGCATGCTCCAGAAGAGGAAGCACAGGCCGAAGACGAGCATGGCCAGGCCCACCCACAGGTTGATGTCCACGCCCTCGGCCTTGGCGCGCGCGGCGGGGCTGTCGATGATCCCCGTGATCGTCAGGATCACCCCGTAGATCGTGAAGAGGCCGCCGATGACGACGCGGATGTCGAGCAGGTTGGCCAGCAGATCGGTGAACAGGCGGCGCATCGCGGGCTCCTACCAGAACGGGATGTAGCAGGCCAGGGACAGGGCCAGCGCGCCCAGGCCCAGCTTGACGGGTGAGCGGTACCACTTGTCGTCGCCTGTCTGGAAGTCGTCGGGGCGGTCGCTGGGCAGGCCCCGCACCAGGCCCTTCAGCTCCTCGTCGGACTTGGCGGTGCCCCGCGTGGCCAGGGTGACCGCGATGGAGACCACCACGTCCACGGTGAACGCGATGCCCGCGCCCCAGAAGCTGGCGTTGAGCTCGGTGCCGTAGAAGTCCTCCAGCGGGCCCAGCAGGTACAGCAGGTAGGACGTGACGCCGGCCAGAGTGCCCAGCAGCAGCCCCCAGAAGCCCGCCCAGGGCGTCATCCTCCGCCACACGAGGCCGACGATGAAGGTGGCGAACAGCGGCGCGTTGAAGAACGAGAACAGCTGCTGCATGTAGGCCATGATGTTCCCGTACTGGGCGGCGATGAACGCCGTCAGGATGCCGCCGACCACGGCCACGACCGTCATCCAGCGCCCGGTCCTGACGTAGTAGTCGTCGGGGCGGCCCTTGCGCAGGTGCCCCCGCCAGATGTCGTACGTGAAGACCGTGTTGAAGCCCGAGACGTTCGCCGCCATGCCGGCCATGAACGAGGCGAGCAGGCCGGTGAGCGCCACGCCCAGCACCCCGGTCGGCAGGAGGTCGCCCATGAGCATCGGGATGGCGTTGTTGTAGTCGGCGCCGGGCTCGCGCAGCGCCGGGAACACCGTCAGCGCCACCATGCCGGGCACGACCGTGAGCACCGGGATGACGATCTTCGGGTAGGCCGCGACGATGGGGGTGAGCCGTGCCGCGGTGGTGTTCTTGGCCGACAGGCCGCGCTGGACCTCGGCGAAGTTGGTGGTCCAGTAGCCGAACGACAGCACGAAGCCCAGGCCCAGCACGATGCCCAGCCAGTTGGCCTGCATCGGGTTGGCCTCCCCGGCGGTGTCGGCCCAGGTGTGCAGGCCCGGGTCGCCCAGCGGCGAGGCCTTGATCCGCTCGGCCAGCCCGCCGGGGCCGCCGACCTTGATCAGCGCCAGCACCACCAGCGGCACCAGCCCCGCGACGATCACGAAGAACTGCAGCACCTCGTTGTAGATCGCCGAGGACAGGCCGCCCAGCGTGATGTAGGCCAGCACGAACACCGCGGCGACCACCACCGAGACCGGCAGCGGCCAGCCGACCAGCGCCCGCATCACCAGCGCCAGCGCGTACAGGTTGATGCCGGCGATGAGGATCTGCGCGATCGCGAAGGTGATCGCGTTGAGCAGCTGGGTCTCGGAGTTGAACCGGCGGCGCAGGAACTCCGGCACGCTGTGCACGCCCGAGCGGTAGTAGAACGGCATCATCACGATGCCGAGGAAGACCATCGCCGGGACCGCGCCGATCCAGTAGTAGTGCGTGGTCATCAGCCCGTACTGGGCGCCGTTGGCGGCCATGCCGAGGATCTCGGTGGCGCCCAGGTTGGCGGACAGGAACGCGAGGCCGGTGATCCAGGCCGGCAGCGACCGCCCGGACAGGAAGAAGTCGACGCTGGAGCGGATCGTCAGCCGCGCGGCGAAGCCGATCCCGAGCACGGTCGCGAAGTAGATCGCGAGGATCAGGTAGTCCAGGGCGGTGACGTCGAGCCTGAGGTCGTCACCCGGGGCGGCGGGAAGGATCACCCGCCTGGCATTCCCGCCGTGCCGCCTCCTCAGCGGGCCGCGGCGCTAACTTTGCTCCGGCCGGTGGGGTTCTTGGGCCTCGCCGTGCGCGGCGATCAGCTCCCGGATCTCGGCGATGGCCGTCCAGGCCGCCTGCTTCTCCGAGCCCTGGATGCCCACGACGCCCTTGGAGGTGCCGTCGGCCAGGTCCAGGTAGGGCCAGGGCGCGCCCGGCTCATACGACAGGCCCACCACCTCGGCCCAGGCGTAGCGGTGGGTGCGCAGCGGGTTGACCACGGTCAGGCCGCGGTCGTCGGCGGTGACGCGGGCCCTGGCGACCGTCGCGAGGACGGCCGCCACGAACACGCCGAAGACGACGATGCCGATCCGGTCGACGAGCTTGAAGGTGTCGGCGATCATGAGGGCGAGCCAGATCACGAGCGCCATGATGGCGGCCGCCATCGCGAAGGCCATCGCCCGGGTGCGCCGGGGCCGCCAGGTCCTGCCGGTCATCGTCGTTCGTCCCGCTAGTCGATGATCTTCGAGATCGGGATCTCGAGGATGTCGCGGCCGCCGGCGGCCTTGACGTTGGGGATGAGCTCGTTGATGCCGGACTTGGCCACGACGCTCTCGATCGCGAACATCTCGCCGCCGGCCAGCGGGGTCACCGTCGGGGAGGCCATCGAGGGCACCACGTTCAGCACGTCCTGCAGCTGGGCCTGCGGCACGTTCAGCTTGATCAGCACGTTGCCGCGGGCGCGGATGACGCCCTGCAGCAGCAGCGCGATGTCCTCCATCGCGGCGCGCTTGGCCGGGTCCTCGTACGCCTCGCGGTTGGCCACCAGCTCGGTGTAGCTGACCAGCAGGGTGTCCAGGATGCGCAGGCCGTTCTTGCGCAGCGACGAGCCCGTCTCGGTCAGGTCGACGATCGCGTCCACGATGTCGGGGACCTTGGCCTCGGTGGCGCCGTAGGAGGGCACGACCTTGGCCTTGACGCCGTGCTGCGCCAGGAAGCGGTCGGTCAGCGCGGGGAACTCGGTGGAGATGCGCACGCCGTCCGGCAGGTCGGAGACCTTCTGCCAGGGGGCATCCTGGGGCACCGCCATGATGACGCGCACCGGGTTGGAGGTGGCCTTGGAGTACTTCAGCTCGCCCAGGGAGACCACGTCGGAGTCGGTCTCGCTGATCCAGTCGCGGCCGGTGACGCCCAGGTCGAACAGGCCCTGCTCGAGGTAGGTGGGGATCTCCTGCGGGCGCAGCACGCGGACCTTGTCGATGCGCGGGTCGTCGATGGACGCGCGGTAGTCGCGGTCGCTGGCGCGCCGGATCGTCAGGTCGGCGGCGTTGAACAGCTCGAAGGTCGCCTTTTCCAGGGAACCCTTGGGAAGCACGAGGGAGAGCACGGTGATGCCTTTCGGTGACTGCCGGTTGCGGCGGGGTCGGGGACTTCTTCTCCGGGAGCGGTCAGGAGCTTCGATGCTCCATGCCATGCCCGGCGTGACCCCCGTGACGCTGCCCTCGCAGGCCGATTACCGTGCCGAGCGCGGTCACCCTCGCCTCCCTGCCTCGCTGAACGCGTGTGACGTGCCCGCCTGGTTGCGGGCACGCCACTCTACCGCGGCCGGTGGTCAGCCCTGGCTCCGCCGCAGTTCACGAAGGGTCAAAGCGGCGTCCAGGGCCGCCACGGCCGATTCCCAGCCCTTGTCCTCGGTGCTGCCGGGCAGTCCCGACCGCGCCTCGGCCTGCGCCAGGTTCTCGCAGGTCAGCACCCCGTTGCCGACGGGCGTCGCCTCGTCCAGGGCGATCCTGGTCAGGCCGTCGGTCACCGAGTCGCAGACGTAGTCGAAGTGAGCGGTCTCACCCCTGACCACGCAGCCCAGCGCCACCACCGCGTCGTGGGTGCGGGCCAGCTGCTGGGCCACGACCGGCAGCTCCAGCGCGCCGGCCACCCGCACCGCGGTCGGCACCGCGCCGCACGCCTTGGCCGCCTCGACCGCGCGGGCCAGCAGCTGGTCGGTGATCGGCCCGTGCCAGCGGGCCGCGACGATCCCGATGGTCAGGTCGCGGGCCTCGACGGTGCCGTCCTGGGGACGTCCTTCTCCGCTCATCACAATCCCTCGATCTGGTGTCCGAGCCGGTCGCGCTTGACCGTCAGGTACCGGCGGTTGTGCTCGGTGACGTGGACCGGCATCGCGGCCCGGCCGGTCAGCTCGACGCCGAAGCCGGTCAGCGCCTCGACCTTGGCCGGGTTGTTGGTCAGCAGCCGCACCGACTCCACGCCCAGGTCGGCCAGGATGTGGGCGGCGTTGGTGTAGTCGCGGGCGTCCACCGGGTGGCCGAGCTCGACGTTGGCGTCCACGGTGTCGGCGCCGCCGTCCTGCAGCGCGTAGGCCTGGAGCTTGGCGATCAGGCCGATGCCGCGCCCCTCCTGGCCGCGCAGGTAGACCACCACGCCCCGGCCCGCCAGCACGATCTCGGCCATGGCCGCATCGAGCTGGGCGCCGCAGTCGCAGCGGTCGGAGTGCAGCACGTCGCCGGTGAGGCACTCGGAGTGCACCCGCACCAGCACGTCGCGGCCGTCGCCGAGGTCGCCGTGGACCAGGGCGATGTGCTCGCCGCCGTCGATGGAGCTGGTGTAGCCGAACGCGCGCCACTGGCCGAAGCGGTTGGGGATGACGGTCTCGGCGTCGCGGGAGACCAGGCGCTCGGTGCGCTTGCGGTAGGCGACCAGCTGCTCGATGGAGATCAGCTTGAGGTCGTGCTCCTTGGCGAAGACCTCCAGCTGGGGCAGCCGCGCCATGGTGCCGTCGTCGTTGACGATCTCGCACAGCACCCCGGCGGGGCGGCAGCCGGCCAGCCGCGCCAGGTCGATGGTGGCCTCGGTGTGGCCGCGCCGCACCAGCACGCCGCCCTCGCGGGCGCGCAGCGGCACCACGTGGCCGGGGCGGCGCAGGTCCGAGGGGACGGTGGCCGGGTCGGCCAGCAGGCGGATGGTGTGGGCGCGGTCGGCGGCCGAGATGCCGGTGCTCACGCCCTCGGAGGCGTCCACGCTGACGGTGTAGGCGGTGCCGCGCACGTCCTGGTTGGTGTGGTGCATGGGCGGCAGTTCGAGCCGGAGGCAGTCGGACTCGGTGAGCGGCGCGCAGATGTAGCCGGAGGTGTAGCGGACGGTGAAGGCCATCAGCTCGGGGGTGGCGTGCTCGGCCGCGAAGACGAGGTCGCCCTCGTTCTCGCGGTTCTCGTCGTCGACCACGACGACGGGGCGGCCCGCGGCGATGTCGGCGATCGCCTCTTCGATGGTGCTGAAAACGCTCACTACCGCGCTCCGATCATGCGCTCGACGTACTTGGCGACGACGTCCACCTCGAGGTTGACCGGCTCTCCCGGGCCCTTGCGGCCCAGCGTGGTCAGCTCGAGGGTGGTGGGGATGAGGCTGATGGTGAAGGAGTCCGCCGCGGCCTCCACCACGGTGAGGCTGACGCCGTCGACCGTGATCGAGCCCTTCTCCACCACGTAGCGGGCCAGGGCCTCGGGCAGGGAGATCCGCACGATCTCCCACTTCTCCGAGGGGACGCGCTCGACGATGACGCCGACGCCGTCCACGTGGCCCTGGACGAGGTGGCCGCCGAGCCGGTCCTGCAGGCGCACCGGCCGCTCCAGGTTGACCCGGGAACCGGGCTCCAGGGCGCCGAGCGAGCTGCGCTCCAGCGTCTCGCGCATCACGTCCGCGGTGAACGTGTCGTCCTTGAGGTCCACGACGGTCAGGCAGACGCCGTTGACCGCGATGGACGAGCCGTGCGCGGCGTCCGAGACCACCAGGGGGCCTCTGATCCGCAGGACGGCCGACTCCGGTCCGTCCGATTTTTCGATGATCTCGCCGAGTTCTTCGACGATTCCGGTGAACACTCCCCTGTCCTCCCTGTTCTGGCGGGGAGCTCCGGGGGTGAGGAAAGCCACACTCCGCCCATGCGGGCAGGGTGGGGCTCGCGCGCTGCCTCCCATCCGGACTGTCACCGTCGGTACCGGAATTTCACCGGCTCAACCGGCCGATGGCTTCGGCCGGGTCGCGGACTTTCACCGCCGGCTCGGAATTTCACCGACCCCGGAGCACGCTGTATCGCTGCTGGGCCACCGCCCAGTTGGCGATGACCCTACTTCACGTTGCGAGTCTCATGACTCTGCAACAAGTTTGCCATGTCGACTGTTCCGCTGAACAGCCGGGGTCTCACCCACTAGGCCCGGCCGAAACCGATCGGGCGCTCGGGGCGGACGGTCTTGTCGGCCAGGGCGCGCAGCTCGCGCACCGCCTTGTCGGGGTCGTCGGCGCCGTAGACGGCGCTGCCGGCCACGAAGACGTCGGCGCCGGCCTCGGCGGCGCGCTCGATCGTCTCGGCGGAGACGCCGCCGTCGACCTGCAGCCACAGGTCGAGGTCGCGGCCCTTGATCATCTCGCGGGCGCGGCGGATCTTGGGCAGCACCACGTCCAGGAACTTCTGGCCGCCGAAGCCGGGCTCGACCGTCATCAGCAGCAGCATGTCGAGCTCGCCGAGGATGTCCTCGTAGGACTCGACCGGGGTCGCCGGGTTCAGCGCCAGCGAGGCGCGGGCGCCCGCCGCGCGGATCATCCGCAGCGTGCGCACCGGGGCCTTGGCGGCCTCGGCGTGGATGGTGACGCTGCCCGCGCCCGCCTCGGCGTAGGCCGGCGCCCAGCGGTCGGGGTCGGCGATCATGAGGTGGCAGTCGACCGGGATGCGGCTGTGCCTGAGGATCGACTCGACGATCGGCAGCCCCAGGGTGAGGTTGGGGACGAAGTGGTTGTCCATCACGTCGACGTGCACCCAGTCGGCGGCATCGGAGACGGCCTCGATGTCACGCGCCAGGTGGGCGAAGTCGGCGGAGAGGATGCTCGGAGAGATCTGTGTTCCCATGATGCACCGAGTCTAGGGTTCGCGCAGATCGGAGTGCTCACCCGGACGGGGGAGCCGCGGGGGAGGCGCCCCCTCCCCCGCCCGCCCTTCCAGCCGGTCGAAGGCGGCGGGGGCGCCCAGGACCGTCCACAGGCCCGCGGCGGCGGCCAGGACGAACAGCACGGGGGCGTAGAGCGTGTCGAGGCCCACCAGGGCCAGGTAGACGGCGGCGAGCAAGGCGAGCGGCACCGCCCCGATCAGGAGGCGCAGGACCGCACGGCCCGGACCGGCGGCGGGGGCCAGGGGCGGCACGCCCGCCCGCGGGACCAGGCCCGCCAGGCAGCCCGCGAGGAAACCGGCGCCCAGGGCGGCGTTGTCGGAGGAGATCCGCAGCTCGTCCCCGCCCTCGCGCAGGACGGCCTCGGTCCAGGTCCGGGGGAAGGCCCCGTCGGACAGGCCGCGGGCCGCCAGGAACGCCGCCGCCAGCAGCATCAGCGGCGGCGCGACCGCGGTGGTCAGCCGCACGGCCGGGGACTGCGCCCGCCACCAGCGGCCCAGCCGCCGCTCCCAGGCCACCGCCCCGGCCAGCAGCGCCAGGCCGATCGCCCAGCCGACCAGGATCTGGCCGGGCGAGTGCACGCCCAGGGCGTACCGCGACCAGCCGATGCCCAGCGCCAGCGCCGCGGCCCCGGCCCAGGCGGCGCGGCGGCCCAGCGTCCAGGCGAGGATCCCCCACACCACGACGGCGTTCTGCGCGTGGCCCGAGGGCATGCCGAACGAGGAGACGGAGGCGCCCGGGTCGATGGAAGGATCGGTCCAGTACGGCCGGGGCTCGGCCGTCCACAGCTTGACCAGCTCGTTCACCGTCCCGCTGAGCATGAGCATCACCAGGCCCCGCACGCCCATGAGGGGATGGACGCACCAGGCGAGGACGAGCAGGAACGGGACGTAGAACGCCGTGCTTCCGATCGCCGAGAGTATCTGTCCCATCACTCATGATCGCACCGGTGCGGCGGTGCTCGGACCGCCCCGCGGCTTCAGGAGGTGCGGCGCAGCAGGGCCAGGAACATCGCGTCGGTGCCGTGGCGGTGCGGCCAGAACTGGGCGTACGGGCCCGCTCCCAGACCGGACAGCCGCGGCGCAACCTGCGTCAGGACGTCCACGGAGTCCAGCCGCCGGACGTCCTCGCGGGAGCGCAGCACGTCGTCGACGACCACCCGCGTCTCCGCCAGATGCGGGGAGCAGGTGACATACGCCACAACTCCGCCGGGACGGACGGAGTCCAGGGCGGTGCGCAGCAGGTCCCGCTGGATGGGACCCAGCTCCGCGACGCTCTGCGGAGTGCGCCGCCAGCGGGCCTCCGGGCGGCGCCGCAGCGCGCCCAGGCCGGTGCAGGGGACGTCCACCAGCACGCGGTCGAAGCTCCCGGGCTCCCAGGCGGGACGCGTCCCGTCGGCGACGAGCACCGCCGTGTCGTCCGTGACCACCTTGCGCACCAGTTCGGCGCGGTGCGGCTGCACGTCGCAGGCCACCAGGCGGGCGTCGCGCCCGCCGGCCAGGCCCGACAGCAGGGCCGCCTTGCCGCCGGGGCCCGCGCACAGGTCCAGCCAGACGGAGTCGGAGCCCTCGACGGGGACCGCGGCCAGCGCCAGCGCCACCAGCTGGCTGCCCTCGTCCTGCACCCCGGCCCTGCCCTCGCGGACGGCGGCGAGCTCGCCGGGGTCGCCCTCGGGCAGGTAGGCGGCGTAGGGAGAGTAGGCGGCGGGGCCCGCGCCCAGGTCGTAGAGCTCCTCGACCGAGGCGCGGCCCGGACGCGCCACCAGGGTGACGCCGGGGCGCTCGTTGTCGGCGGCCAGCAGGTCCTCGATCTCCTCGCCGCCGACGGCGTCGCGCAGCGCGGAGACCACCCACCGGGGGTGGCTGTAGGTGACCGACAGGCGGCCCAGTTCGTCCTCCGGCGCGATGATCACCAGCCAGCCCGGCAGGTCGCGGCCCGTCACCCGCCGCAGCACCGCGTTGGCGAACTTCGCCTGGCCCGGACCCGCCACCGACCGCACGAGGTCGACCGTGGTGGAGACCGCCGCGTGCGCCGGGATCCGCGTCCGCATCAGCTGGTGCACGCCCAGCCGGAGCAGGTCACGCAGCGGCGCGTCGATCTGCGCCACCGGGCGGTCGCTGCACAGGTCGAGGATCGCGTCGTACGTTCCCCTCCCCCGCAGCGTCCCGTACGTCAGCTCCGTCGCCAGCGCCGCGTCACGCCCGGACAGCCCGCGCTCCCGCAGCACCCGCGGCAGCAGGAGGTTGGCGTAGGCGTCCCGCGTCTCCACCGCGTGCAGCACGTCGTAGGCGGCCCTGCGCACCGCGTCGCCGGGCGTCCTGCGCTGCGCCTTCGGCGCCGGCCTCCGGTTGTCGTGGCCCCGGTTGCGATGCGCGCTCCGCCGCCGCTGCTCAGGCATGTTCTCTCCCTCTTCCGTACAAGACCGCCTGAACCCGCGCCGGACGGCACCCGGCCGCCCCACCGCTCAAGCATCGCTTTCTCTTCTCCGCCGCCCGCGCCGCCGCGGGCCTCCCCGCCGGACGGCGCCTCCCCCTCCGCTCGGCGGGCGGGGAGATCACTGGAGGCGGTCCTCCGGGGTGAGGCGGAGGCCGCGCGCCCAGTCGGCGGCGCGCATGCGCTTCTTGCCGGGGGGCTGGACCTCGCCCAGGGCCACCGGGTGGGTGGCGGTGCCGGCGAGGACCTCGGACTTGGTGATCTTCAGCTCGCCGGGCGCCAGCGGGCCCGCGCCCGCGGCCGGACGGACCGGGCCGAGCTTGAGGCGCTCGCCGCGGAACGTCGTCCACGGGCCGGGGGCCGGGGTGCAGGCGCGGCAGAGGCGGTCGACCCGCATGGCGGGCGCCGTCCAGTCGACGCGGGCGTCCTCGGCGGTGAGCTTGGCGGCGTGGGAGACACCCTCCTCCGGCTGGGGGACGGGGCTCAGCGCGCCGGCCTCCAGGCCGTCCATGGTGTCGCGCAGCAGCCGGGCGCCCGCGTGGGCCAGGCGTTCCAGCAGCGCGCCGCTGGTGTCGTCGTGCCGGATCGGCTCGGTGAGGTGGCCGAAGACCGGGCCGGTGTCCAGGCCCTCCTCGATGAGGAAGGTCATCGCGCCGGTGATCTCGTCGCCGGCGAGCACGGCGCGCTGGACGGGCGCGGCGCCGCGCCAGGCCGGCAGCAGCGAGAAGTGCAGGTTGACCCAGCCCAGGCGCGGGACGTCCAGGGCCGCCTTGCGCAGGATCGCGCCGTAGGCGACGACCGGGCAGCAGTCCGGGGCCAGCTCCGCCAGCCGCTCCAGGAAGGCCGGATCGTCGGCCTTGGCGGGCTTGAGGACCTCGATGCCGTGGGCGGCGGCGAGCTCGGCGACCGGGCTGGCCACCAGCTTCCTGCCGCGGCCCGCGGGGGCGTCCGGACGGGTGAGGACCGCGGCGACCTCGTGGTGGGAGTCCAGCAGCGCCTGCAGCGACGGCACCGCCGTCTCGGGCGTTCCGGCGAAGACCAGTCTCATCTTCAGATCGCCCGCCCGAACGTGCGGTGCGGCGAGTCCCTGACCACCGGCGCGGGCTCGCCGAACCACTCGGCCTCCCGGATCGCCCGCATCGCGAGCTTGCGCTGCTCGGGGTCCATCCGGTCGATGAACAAGA
This sequence comes from Actinocorallia libanotica, assembly GCF_039525175.1. Lineage (NCBI taxonomy): Bacteria > Bacillati > Actinomycetota > Actinomycetes > Streptosporangiales > Thermomonosporaceae > Actinocorallia > Actinocorallia libanotica. The sequence goes on along the minus strand of NZ_BAAAHH010000014.1, from coordinate 128,628 downwards.
TGCCGTCCAGGTGGTCGGTCTCGTGCTGGACGCAGCGCGCCAGCAGCTCGGTGCCCTCCACCGTGATCGGCTCGCCGTGCATGTTGAAGCCCCTGGCCACCGCCCGCCAGGCGCGCGGCGTCGGGAACGCCAGGCCCGGCAGGGACAGGCAGCCCTCATCGCCGTCCTGCTGCTCCTCGCCCAGCTCCAGGGTCGGGTTCACCAGATGCCCGAGCCGGTCGTCCACGTAGTAGGTGAACACCCGCAGCCCCACGCCCAGCTGCGGCGCGGCCAGCCCCGCGCCCGGAGCGTCGACCATGGTGTCGGTGAGGTCCTTGACCAGCTGCCGCAGCTCCTTGTCGAAGTCCTTGACGGGCTCCGCCGGCGTCCGCAGCACGGGGTCACCGAACAGGCGTATCGGCTTGACCGCCACAGCCATCTCCTCAGGCAGAAGGTTCTCCGGATCGGATCCAGTCTACGAGCGCCGCCGGGGCGCCGCGGACCGGTGGGGAAACGCGGCCGCCCGCCCCCTCGGGGGACGGGCGGCGCGGGGGGAGCGGTTACTTGGAGCGCGCCTTGAAGGCCGCCTTGCGGGCGATCTTGGCCAGCTCCTTGTCGTGGTGGTGGTCGCCGATGGCCTCCAGGACCTCCTCGACGTGCGGGTGGTCCAGCCGCCAGACGGCCTCGACCAGCTCGGTGAGCTCGGTGTCGGGCTCGCTCTCGGCCAGCGCCACCTGGACGGCGTCGTGCGCGCCGACCGCCTCGATCATCCCGGCGAGGGTGTCGACGAACATCCACTGGAGGTCGTCCTCGGACGGGGTGGTCTTCTCGTCGCCGTGGGTGTTCAGCCAGATCGCCGCGTACGGGCGGGTCTCGCGGACCCCCAGGGCGGCGCGGACCAGCGGCTCGGCGTCCTGGCCGACCTGCTGCAGCACGACGGCGGCGATGTTGCGCTGGGACGGGTGGCCCTCGCGCATCACCTCCAGCAGGCCGTCGGCGGCCTCGGCGGCCGAGCGCGCCGCCAGCCACAGGCCGATCTCCTGCTCGGCGGTGTCCTCGCGGTGGTGCGCCAGGCCCTCCACCAGCTCCGCCGCCGAACCCTCGGCGAGGTCGCCGATGAGCGGCGCGGTGTAGCCGTCGGCCAGCAGCAGCTCCCGCACGGCGTAGACGCCCAGCGGGGTCAGGGACGTCTGGGCGTCGTCGTCCTCGGCCAGCGCGCCCCAGGCGAGGAGGCCGTCCGCCTCCAGGCGCAGCGCCTGCGGCAGGCCCTGGGCCAGGGTCTGGGCGTCGGCGATCTCGTAGCCCTCCTGCACGTGCTCGACCAGGCCGCCGACCAGCTCGCCGAACGGCACGGCCGAGCCGTGCTCGTACAGGTGCAGCAGCACGCTCGGCAGCTCGCCCTGGCACACCTCCAGCGGGCTGAGCGCGCTGTCCTCGGGGAACTCGCGGGTGACGACGCCGTCGAACAGCGCGACCCACAGGGCCAGCGCCGCGTCGTCGTCGGCGGTGTCCGGCGCCTGCGCGCGGCGGGCGCGGCCGCCGTCGACCTCGATGAGGTCGGCGTGGCGCGCGGCGTCCCACAGGCGCTCCAGCCGCAGGTCCTCGCCGTCCTCGGCGGCCGGCAGGCCGAGGGCCTCGGCCGCGGCCCGCACGTCGCCCTCGGCCAGGCGCTCCTCCTCCAGGGCGCGCCCGTCCGCCCAGGCCGCCAGCTCCAGCGCGCCGGTCAGCAGCGCCGACGCGCGGGCGGCGGCGGCCAGCTCGGCGCGCGGCGCCAGCCGGACGGGCGGCACCACGTTGTCGGCGGCGAACTGCTGCATGGTGCGCTCGAGCTTCTCCTCGTCGGAGAGCGCCTCGAACTCGTGCACCCAGGCCTCGACCGCCGCCTCGTCGTCGAGGTCGACGCCGTCGGCGGACATCATCCGCAGGAACAGCTCGGCGGCGTTCCCGTCGTTCTCGGCCGAGGTCTCCAGCGCCTCGGCGAACTCGGGTCCGACGGTGTCGATCACTCCCTGCAGCTCGCGCACCCGCGCCTCGTCCAGCTCGCCGCCCTCGGCGAGGTAGGCCACCAGGTCGCGCGCCGCGCCCAGCACGGCGGGCCCGTCGTCGGGCCCGGCGACCACGTTCTCGGGGAAGTCCTCCAGCAGGATCTCCCGCAGCAGTTCCCCGTCCAGCTCAGCGGTCCGGTTCAGGTCGGCCAGCTCCACCAGGATCCGCGCCCCGTGCAGGTCGGCGCCCTCCTTCTCGGCGGCCCACGCCTCGAACCCCTCGACCGTCGTCTTCACCCACTTCTCAGCCACCGTCGTACCCTATGCCCCTCCCCGCCGTCCGTCGTGCCAGAACGCGGTGACCGTTCTCTCGGAACTTCCGCCGGCGCCCCGTCTCCGGGACGGGCGCCGGAGGCCGCCCGGAACTCTCCCGGCGGGCTCCGCCGGGGGCGGTCACAGGAGCTGGAGGGGGTCGACCTCGACGCGGACGGGGTCGGTGGCCTTGCGGGCGCTGCGGACGCCCTGGGTGGCCTTCAGGGCGCGGGAGAGGGCGGGGGCCGCGGGGAAGGGGACGCGCAGGAGCGCGCGTTCGCGGCCGTCGGGGAGGAGGACGGGGCCGAGGACCTCGGCGTCCGGGGGGAGGTCGGTGGCGGCGAGGAAGTCGCGGAGCGCCTCGGGGGTGCCGGTGAGGGAGGCCATGCGGGCGGCCGGGGGGAAGCGCAGCTCGGCGCGCTCGGCGAGCTCGCGTTCGGCGAAGGTGACGGGGTCCCAGCGGACGGCGGCCTGCACGACGGGGAGGGCGGAGTCGGCGACGAGGACGACGCGTCCCTGCGGGCGGACGAGGGCGGCGGCGTTCAGCCAGCGGCGCAGCGCCTCCTCGTTGGCGCGCAGGTCGGCCCGGCCCAGCAGCGCCCAGCCGTCGAGCAGGAGGGCGGCGGCGTAGCCCTCCTCGGCGACCGGCTCGGCGCCCGGCGTGGAGACGACGAGCTCCGGCCGGCTCCCAACGGACGCCAGGACCCCGTCCCGTCCCGAGGTGCGCACGCTCACGCCGGGGAAGGCGCGGCCCAGCTCCTCGGCCGTCCGTCCGGCGCCGACGACGATCGCGCGGACCTGGACGTCGCCGCAGTTCCCGCACCTCCAGTCGCCCGCGAGCCTGCCGCACCACAGGCAGTTCGGGACGGAGTGCGACGACGCCAGCGCCAGCGGCCCCGCGCAGGCCGTGCACCGGGCGGGCTCCCGGCACCGGCGGCACGCCAGCGCGGGCAGGTAGCCGCGCCGGGGCACCTGCACCAGCACGGGCCCGTCGGCGAGCGCCTCCCGCGCGGTGCGGAACGCCAGCGCGGGCAGCCGCGCCGTCCGCGCCGCCTCGTCCCGCGCCAGTTCCGCGTCGTCCCCGGCGGGCCGGATGCGCGGCATCCGGCTGCGCACCGTCTCCCGTGCCGCCACCAGCCCGTGCGCCCACCCCTCGGCCACGAGCCGCGTCGTGTCCGCCGTCCGGCTGATCCCCCCGAACAGCACCGCCGCCCCCGCCCGGTGCGCCCGCAACGCCAGCACCTCCCGCGCGTGCGCATAAGGCGCATGCGGCTCCGCGTGCACGTCGTCCCCGTCATCCCACAGCACCACGAGCCCGAGCTCCCGCACCGGCGCGAACACCGCCGCCCGCGTCCCCACCACGACCCGGGCCGCCCCCCGCAGCACCCGCAACCACTCCCGGTACCGCTTCTCCGGCCCCGCCTCCGCCGTCAACACCGCCCAGGCAGGCCCCGCCTCCCCCGCTTCAGAACCCGACGCCCCCGCCTCTCCCGACACGGCAACCGTCTCCCCCGTGCCGGAACCCTGCGCGGTCGCCGTCTCCTCTGCCCCGGAACTCGACGCAGCCGCCTCTCCCGGCGCAGAAGTCGGCTCCATCGCACCGGAGTCCGGCGTCATCGCCGCCTCTGCCGAAGCAGAAGTCGGCTCCGCCGTGCCGGAATCCGGCGTCATCGCCGCCTCTCCCAGAGCTGAGGTCGGCTCCGTCGCGTCGGAGTCCGGCGGCGTCGTCGTCTCTGCCGGAGCGGGGGGCTGCTTCGTCGGGGCGTGGTCCGGGACGTCGAGGGCGTCGTCCGTGGCCGGTGTTCCGGCGGGGAGGGCGAACTCGTGGGCGAGGGCGGTTTCGACGCGGGCGGCTTCGCGGCCGTCGGCGACGACGATGAGGGTGCCGCGGCCGGAGGCGAGGGCGGCGCGGGCGGCGCGGGCGATGGCGGCGGGCCAGTCCGGGCCGGGGAGGGCCGTCCAGACGGCGCGGGGGGAGCGTCCTTCGGCGAGGGCCGCCAGGAAGGACGGGCCTGCGGGGTAGTCGGCCCAGGGTCCCGGGTCGGCCGGGGCGGGCACGCGGGACGGACCCGGGACGGACCGCCGCTTCTCCGCGCGGGCGTGGCGGGGCGGGACCGCCAGGCGCAGCACGTCGGAGAGCGTGCCGGCGTGCCGGTCGGCCAGCTCGCGGGCGAGCGCGCCGATCTCCGGGGTCAGCACGGCCTCGGCGGACGTCACCCGCTCCAGGAACAGCAGCCGCCCCCCGTGCTCGCTCCCGGCGACCCGCTCCAGCAGGTAGCCGTCCACGAGCTGCCCCGCGAACCGCACCCGCACCCGGCAACCCGGCACGGCCTCCGCGTCGAGCTTGGCGGGCACCAGGTAGTCGAACGGCCGATCCAGATGCGCCAGCGGCACATCGACGGCCACCCGGGCCACGGGCAGCTCCGCCGCCGCCTCCGGCGCCCCCTTGCGCCGCACCGCGGGCCGCTTCGCCCCGCTCTCCCGCGTCTTCTCCGCCCTACCCGGAACGTCCTCCAGCCCCGGGATCAGGCCCTCCCCCTCACTCACCCCACACACCTATCACCCGTCGGCCACCCCCCGAGCCCACCACGACCAACCTGTGGATCACCGACCCCCGCAAGCATGCCGGCGACGCGCCACCGGACCGGCACCACCCCGCGGACCACCGCACGCGCATGCGCGGACCGGCCGCAGGAGGCACGCCGCCGAGCGGGCGTCGCCCCCGGGGAGCACCGGTGCGCGCCGGTCGCGGGCGGCGTGACGTCAGAGGGCGTCGTGTCCGCGGGCGGTCGTGTCCGGTTCCCCGACATGGGCGACGGCCCGCTCCCGGAGGGGCGGGCCGTCGTGGAGTGCGGGGCGGTTACAGGCCGGCGGCGGCGCGGAGGGCGTCGGCGCGGTCGGTGCGCTCCCAGGAGAAGTCGGGGAGTTCGCGGCCGAAGTGGCCGTAGGCGGCGGTCTGGGAGTAGATGGGGCGCAGGAGGTCGAGGTCGCGGACGATCGCGGCGGGGCGGAGGTCGAAGACCTCCAGGACCGCCTGCTGGAGCTTCTCGATGGCGACCTTCTCGGTGCCGAAGCCCTCGACGAAGACGCCGACGGGCTGGGCCTTGCCGATGGCGTAGGCGACCTGGACCTCGGCGCGGTCGGCGAGGCCGGCGGCGACGATGTTCTTGGCGACCCAGCGCATGGCGTAGGCGGCGGAGCGGTCGACCTTGGACGGGTCCTTGCCGGAGAAGGCGCCGCCGCCGTGGCGGGCGTAGCCGCCGTAGGTGTCGACGATGATCTTGCGGCCGGTCAGGCCGGCGTCGCCCATCGGGCCGCCGATCTCGAAGCGGCCGGTGGGGTTGACCAGCAGCCGGTAGCCGTCGGTGTCGAGGTCGAACTCGGCGAGCACCGGGTCGACGACGAGCTCCTTGATGTCGGGGGTCAGCAGCTCCTTGAGGGAGATGTCGGGAGCGTGCTGGGAGGAGACCACGACGGTGTCCAGGCGCACGGCCTTGGCGCCGTCGTACTCGATGGTGACCTGGGTCTTGCCGTCGGGGCGCAGGTAGGCGACCTGGCCCTCCTTGCGGACCTGGGACAGGCGCTGGGCGAGGCGGTGCGCGATGGTGATCGGCAGCGGCATGAGCTGCGCGGTCTCGTTGGTGGCGTAGCCGAACATCAGGCCCTGGTCGCCGGCGCCCTGGCGGTCGAGGTCGTCGCCGGCCTGCTCCTCGCGCGACTCGTAGGCGTCGTCGACGCCCTGGGCGATGTCGGGCGACTGGGCGCCGATGGAGACCGACACGCCGCAGGAGTGCCCGTCGAAGCCCTTGGCCGACGAGTCGTAGCCGATCTCGAGGATCTTCTCGCGGATCACGCCGGGGATGTCCACGTAGGTCTCGGTGGTGACCTCGCCGGCCACGTGCACCTGGCCGGTGGTGATCATGGTCTCGACGGCGACCCGGCTCTTCGGGTCGTCCTTGAGCATGGAATCGAGGATCGCGTCACTGATCTGGTCAGCGATCTTGTCCGGGTGGCCCTCGGTGACCGACTCAGAGGTGAAGAGGCGACGGGACACTACGTGAACTCCTTGCAGCGGCTGCTGACTCACCAGTAGCAGTTGGTTGGCGGTGCTCCGGGCGGACCGTCACGGAAGGTCGCCCGGACCGAAGGGCAGTCTAGTCACATGCCGCGTGATCGGCATGGTGCAGGCCGGGGAACAGCCGACCGCAGCGAAGCGAGGATGGGCTGTTCCCTCCTCGGGGGTCTGGGGGTCGCCCCCCGGAAAAACAGGCCGACTGCAGCGAAGCGAGGATCGGCTGTTCCCCCCTCGGGGGCTGGGGGTCGCCCCCCGGAAAAACAGGCCCCCCTGGGGGGCTCAGGTGAGGAGGGAGGTGATCTCGTCCCAGACGACGGAGGCGAGTGCCTCCTTGGTGCCGCGGGGGATCTCGCGTTCGCGGCCGGAGGCGGACAGGACCACGCCGGCGTTGTCGGGCGCGCCGAAGGTGAGGTCCTCGCCCACCTGGTTGACCACGAGCAGGTCGCAGCCCTTGCGCGCCAGCTTGGCGCGGCCGTGCGCCAGGACGTCGTCGGTCTCGGCGGCGAAGCCCGCGATGACCTGTCCCGGCGCGCGCCTGCCGACGAGCTCGGCGAGGATGTCGGGGTTCTGCACCAGCTCGATCCGCGGGACGTCGTCGGCGTCCTTCTTCTTGATCTTCGACGTGGCGGACGTCACGGGGCGGAAGTCGGCGACGGCCGCCGCCATCACGACCGCGTCGGCCGACGCCGCGGCCTTCAGGACGGCCTCACGCATCTCCAGCGCCGAGCCGACGCGCTCGACGCGCACGCCGGCCGGGTCGGGCAGGGCGGTGTTGGCCGCCACGAGCACGACCTCGGCGCCGCGGGCCGCGGCGACCTTGGCCAGGGCGTACCCCTGGATCCCGGACGAGCGGTTGCCGATGAAGCGCACCGGGTCGATGGGCTCGCGGGTGCCGCCGGCCGAGACGACGACGCGCCGTCCGGCGAGGTCCCGCGGCGCGCCGGCCAGCGCGCGCAGCGCCACCTCGAACAGCTCGGCCGCGTCCGGCAGCCGCCCGGGCCCGGTGTCCTTGCCGGTCAGCCGCCCGGAGGCGGGCTCGACGACGATGTTCCCGCGTTCGCGCAGCGTCGCCACGTTGGCGCGGGTGGCGGGGTGCTCCCACATCTCGGTGTGCATGGCGGGCGCGAACACCACCGGACATCGCGCGGTGAGCAGGGTGTTGGTCAGCAGGTCGTCGGCCAGGCCGTGCGCGGCCCGCGCCAGGAGGTCGGCGGTGGCGGGCGCGACGAACACGAGGTCGGCCTGCTGGCCGATGCGCACGTGCGGCACGTCCGCGACGCCCTCCCAGACGGAGGTGGCCACGGGCTGCCCGGACAGCGCCGCCCACGTCGGCTCGCCGACGAAGCGCAGCGCGTCCGCGGTGGGCACGACCCTGACGGAGTGCCCGGACTCGGTGAGGCGCCGCAGCAGCTCGCACACCTTGTAGGAGGCGATCCCGGCGCCGACGCCCAGGACGACCCGGGGCTTGCCCTGCTCGGCCACGGCGGGCTGGCTCAGGCTTCGACGGGTTCGGTGTGCAGGAGCCCCTCGCGCACCTCGCGCAGCGCGATGGACAGGGGCTTCTCCTGGACCTGGGTCTCCACCAGCGGCCCGACGTACTCCAGCAGGCCCTCGCCGAGCTGGGCGTAGTAGGCGTTGATCTGCCGGGCCCGCTTGGCCGCGATGCTCACCAGGCCGTACTTGGTGTCGACGACCTCCAGGAGCTCGTCGATCGACGGGTTGGTGATGCCTTCGCTGTTGGCTGCCACTCTGACGCCTTTCGTGTTCCCGGAAGTGCTCAATGGTCAGCCATCAAGGCTAGCAGCTCGTCGCAGACGCCCTGGACGGAGTGGTTGACCAGAGTGAGGTCGAATTCCTTCTCGGCGGCGAGCTCGACGCGGGCCGCCTCCAGCCGGCGCTCGATCACGTCCGGCGGCTCGGTGCCGCGGCCGGTGAGGCGGCGCACCAGCTCGTCCCAGCTGGGCGGGGCGAGGAAGACCAGCAGCGACTCGGGCATCGTCTCGCGCACCTGGCGGGCGCCCTGGAGGTCGATCTCCAGCAGGGTGGGCACGCCGGCGGCCAGCCGCTCCTCGACGGGGCGGCGCGGGGTGCCGTAGCGGTTGCCCGCGAACTCGGCCCACTCCAGCAGCTCGCCGGAGGCCACGAGGCGGTCGAAGCCCGCGTCGTCGGTGAAGTGGTACTGCACCCCGTCCCTCTCCCCCGGCCTGGGCCTGCGGGTGGTCACCGAGACCGAGAGCCATACCTGGGGGTGGCTCTCGCGGAGCCGGGCGACGACGGTGCTCTTGCCGACGCCGGAGGGCCCGGAGAGGACCGTCAGCCGGCGGGCCTGGCCCGGCGGGGTCGCGGGGGCCGCGGAGGAGGCCGCGGATTCAGTGGTGTCCATCGCGGTTCAGGTCTATCACGGTGGAGCACCCTGCCGGGTCAGGACCTCGTGCCCGACCCGGCGGGAGGACGGAGCCCGCTGGTCTAGCGGGCGCCGCCGAACTCGCGCTCCAAGGAGGCGCGCTGGTTGGCGCCCAGGCCCCGCACCCGGCGGGACTCGGCGATGCCCAGACGCTCCATGATCTGCTTGGCACGGACCTTGCCCACGCCGGGAAGCGATTCCAGCAGAGCCGAGACCTTCATCTTTCCGACGATGTCATCGGCCTGTCCCGCTTTGAGGACCTCGGAGAGGGAGATTCCCCCGTGCTTGAGCTTGTTCTTGACCTCAGCGCGCTCACGGCGGGCCAGTGCGGCCTTTTCCAGGGCCGCGGCACGCTGTTCGGGGGTAAGGGGCGGAAGAGCCACGCCGGTCACCTCGCGTTTTCCACTCGACGGAGTCGGACGCCCCGGAAACTAGCGACTTACCCCCCGATAAAGCAACGTGATCGGCAGTTTATCCCGCCAGAAATTCACGAAATTCTCTATCCGTAATCAAGTGGCCACGCTCCGTCGAGCACGGAGGCTCTCCGGCGCGGCTGCCTGGTCTTTCTTCAGCCCGTCCCGCGCAGGCTCGCGGCGAGCTCCGCGGCGGCCGCGGCGGGGTCCGCCGCGCGGGTCACGGGGCGGCCGACCACGAGCAGATCGGCGCCCGCGGCGAGCGCCTCGCGGGGGGAGGCGACGCGCGTCTGGTCGTCTCCGGCGGCGCCGGGCGGGCGCACCCCGGGGGTGATGAGCTCGACGCCGGGGCCGACCTCGGCGCGGATCGCGGCGACCTCCCGGGGCGAGCAGACCAGGGCGCGCGCGCCGGCGCCCACGGCCAGCGCGGCGAGCCTGCGCGCGGCGTCCAGGGCGGGCCCGGCCAGGCCGATGTCCGCCAGGTCGCCCTCGCCCAGCGAGGTGAGCACGGTGACCGCTGTGATCTTCGTCTCGGGCGCGGCGGCCACGGCCGCCTTGATCATGTCGGTGCCGCCGGAGGCGTGCACCGTCAGGTAGTGCGGGGCGAGCCCGGCCACGGCCGCGGCGGCGGCGCCGACGGTGGCCGGGATGTCGTGCAGCTTCAGGTCGAGGAAGACCCGCTCGGCGCCCGCGGCGCGCACCCGCGCCACGGCCTCGGGCCCGTACCGCAGGTACAGCCCCAGGCCCACCTTGAGGGTGCTGACGTGCGGGCCCACCTGCCCGGTCCAGCGGGCGGCGACGGCCAGGTCGTCGGTGTCCAGCGCGATCGCGACGGGCGCGGGGGTCATCTCAGCTCCTTGATCGGTTCCTGCGGCCCGAGCACGATCTGCGGGGGCAGCGCGGCGGTGGCGCGGTGGGCCAGTCCGACGGCGTCGGCCAGGCGGGTGATGCCGTGGGCGGCCAGTGCCTCCTCCAGCTCCCTCGTGATCCGCTGGGGGGCCGTGGGGTCGTGCAGGAGGGTGGTGCCCACCGAGACGGCGCAGGCGCCCGCCACGACGAATTCCAGGGCGTCGCGCCCGGTGGCCACGCCTCCGCCGCCGACGATCGGCATTTCCGGCAGCGCGGCGTGCACCTGGTAGACGCAGCGCAGCGCGACGGGCCGCAGGGCGGGTCCGGAAAGGCCGCCCGAGACGCCGGTGAGGGCGGGGCGCAATGTGTTCTGGTCAATGGCCAGGCCGGACATCGTGTTGATGAGGGAGAGGCCGGTCGTGCCCGCATCCGCACATGCCAGGGCAATTGTGGCGATATCGGTTACATCTGGCGAAAGCTTCGTCAATACCGGTGTATCCCGATGAATTGCACCGCGCACCACGCGGACCACCTCCGCCGCGGCGGAAGGAGAGGCCGCGAACATGCGTCCCCGGTCCTCGGCGTTGGGGCACGCCACGTTCACCTCGACCGCGGCGATGGCCGACGCCTGCGGGGACTCCGCCAGCCGCCGCGCCACCTCCCAGAACTCCCCCAGGGTGTTGCCGCCGACCGAGACGACCACCCGGGCGTCCTGCTCGGCGAGCCACGGCAGGTCGCGGGCGAGGAAGGCGTCGACGCCCGGTCCGGGCAGGCCCATGGCGTTCAGCACCCCGCTGGGCGTCTCGGCCAGGCGCGGGGTGGGCCGGCCCGCCCGCGGCTGCAGCATCACCGAGCAGGTGATGAAGGCGCCGAGCCGCGCCAGATCGGTGAACTGCGCCAGCTCCCGGCCGGTGCCCCCGCATCCGGAGGCGGTCAGCACCGGGTTGGCCAGGGTGACGGCGCCGATCCGCGTGCTCAGGTCCAAGGAGATCCTCCGTCACGTGCGCGGGTGGCCCCGCTGATGGCTCCGCCCCGTGGCCGCGCCGCCGGGGGAAGGGACTCGGCACGGCGGGTCACGGGGCCGCCTCCAGGGGCGCCTGCGGGGCCCGGGGGCCGCCGAGGGCGTCCAGCGGGATGGTCCCGAGGTCGGACCACCGCACGCGCTCTCCGCGCAGCACAGGCCCCTCGGTGCACGCGCGCACCATGCGGGTGTGCCCGTCGTCGCCGATCAGCGGCAGCACGCACGACAGGCAGGTGCCGATCCCGCAGGCCGCGGTGTCGGCCAGCCACTCCCCCACGCTCACCTGGCAGGGGATGCCCAGGGCCGCGGAGACCGAGGCGACCGAGCCCAGCAGCGCGGTGGGCCCGGCGGCGTAGACCACGTCGGCGGACGTCTCCTCGATGACGCGCGGCAGCACGTCCGGGATGGTCCCCGTCACGCCCAGCGAGCCGTCGCGGGTCACCACGGTGGCGCTCTCGCCGATGCGCTGGGCGCTGCGGGCGCCGAAGACCTCGTGGGCGCGCGGCGCGCCGAGCACGAAGTGCACCTGGCAGTCGCGCCTGCGCAGCGCGTCGGCCAGGGAGAACAATCCCGACGAGCCGTGCGCGCCGCCCACCAGCAGGCAGGACGCCGGGTCGCGGGGCAGCGGGAACGGCCGTCCCAGCGGCCCGAGGACGTCCAGGGAGTCCCGGGAGCGCCGCGAGGCCAGCCACTCGGCGCCGGGGTCGCCCGCTTCGAAGACGAACTCCACCGTGCCGCCGTAGTCGGACTTGACCTCGTAGACGGGGAAGCAGCGGCGGGCCAGGAGCGAGGTGTGCTCCCCGCCCACCGCGACGGCCAGGAACTGGCCGGGGCGGAACCGCTCGGCGACCGCGGGGGCCACCAGGGTCATCGCGTGATAGGCCGCCACCTGCCGGACCGTGAGCACGGTGCCGGGTGACTGGACTGGTCCCTCGGCGGAGATGGCGGCCTACCTCTCTGTCGTTGTGCCTACCGGGCGTCCCGGTCGCCGCGCAGGCGCCGGGCGTGCTCCTGGAGCGAGCGCACCCCGATGTCGCCCCGGGTCACGGCCTCGATCCCCTGGACGGCCGCCGCGAGCCCCTGCACCGTGGTGACGCAGGGAACGCCGCGCACCACCGCCGCGGTGCGGATCTCGTAGCCGTCCAGCCGGGGCCCGGGCTGTCCGGGGCCACCGAACGGAGTATTGACGATGAGGTCCACTTCACCGTCGAGGACGCGCCGCACGATGGTCGGTTCGCCGTCGGGACCGGGGCCGTCGCTGTGCTTGCGCACCACCTTGGCATGAACGCCGTTGCGGCGCAGCACCTCGGCGGTGCCCGAGGTGGCCAGGATCTCGAAGCCCAGGTCGGCCAGCCGCTTCACCGGGAAGATCATGTGGCGCTTGTCGCGGTTGGCCACCGAGACGAAGATCCTGCCCTTGGTCGGCAGCGAGCCGTAGGCCGCGGCCTGCGACTTGGCGTAGGCGGTGCCGAAGACCTCGTCGATGCCCATGACCTCGCCGGTCGAGCGCATCTCCGGGCCCAGGACGGTGTCGACGCCCTGGCCCTGGGCGTTGCGGAAGCGGTTGAAGGGCAGCACCGCCTCCTTGACCGCGATCGGCGCGTCCAGCGGGAGCGTCCCGCCGTCGCCGGTGGCCGGGAGCAGGCCCTCGGCGCGCAGCTGCGCGATCGTGGCGCCCATCATGACCCGCGCGGCGGCCTTGGCCAGCGGCACCGCCGTGGCCTTGGACACGAACGGGACGGTGCGCGAGGCGCGCGGGTTGGCCTCCAGCACGTACAGGACGCCCGCGGACAGCGCGTACTGCACGTTCATCAGGCCCCGCACGCCGATGCCGCGCGCCAGGCGCAGCGTCGACTCGCGGATGCGCTTGATGTCCTCGCGGCCCAGCGTGATCGGCGGCAGCGCGCACGCCGAGTCGCCGGAGTGGATGCCGGCCTCCTCGATGTGCTCCATGACGCCGCCGAGGTAGAGCTCGGTGCCGTCGAAGAGGGCGTCCACGTCGATCTCGATCGCCTCGTCGAGGAAGCGGTCGACCAGCACCGGCCGGTCGTGGCCGACCTCGGTGGCGGTGGACATGTAGGCGACCAGGCCGCCGTCGTCGTAGACGATCTCCATGCCGCGCCCGCCCAGCACGTAGGAGGGGCGGACCAGGACCGGGTAGCCGATCTCGTTGGCGATCTTCACGGCCTCCTCGGCGGAGGTGGCGGTGCCGTGCTTGGGCGCGGGCAGCTCCGCGCGGGCCAGCACGTGGCCGAACGCGCCGCGGTCCTCGGCCAGGTGGATGCTCTCGGGGCTGGTACCCACGATCGGCACGCCCGCGTCCTTGAGCCGCTGCGCCAGGCCCAGCGGGGTCTGCCCGCCGAGCTGGACGATCACGCCCGCGACGACGCCGGTGCGCTGCTCGGCGTACACGACCTCCAGCACGTCCTCCAGGGTGAGCGGCTCGAAGTACAGCCGGTCGGAGGTGTCGTAGTCGGTGGAGACCGTCTCGGGGTTGCAGTTGACCATGACGGTCTCGTAGCCGGCCTCGGCCAGCGTGAAGGAGGCGTGGACGCAGGAGTAGTCGAACTCCACGCCCTGGCCGATCCGGTTGGGGCCCGAGCCCAGGATGAGGACCTTGGGCTTGGCGCCGATCGGGACCTCGGTCTCCTCGTCGTAGGAGGAGTACAGGTACGGGGTCTGGGCGGCGAACTCCGCGGCGCAGGTGTCCACGGTCAGGTAGACCGGCCGCACGCCCAGGGCGTGGCGCACCTCGCGGACGACCTCCTCCGACAGCGAGCGCAGCTGCCCGATCTGGGCGTCGGAGAACCCGTGCCGCTTGGCGGTCAGCAGCTTCTCGGCGGTCAGCGCGTCGTCGGAGAGGCGGATGTCGGCGGCGACCTCGTTGATGGCCACGATCTGGTCGAGGAACCACGGGTCGATGCCGGTGATCGAGTAGACCTGCTCGATGGTCGCGCCGGCCAGCAGTGCCTGCTGGACCTCGTGCAGCCGCCCGTCGTGCGGGACGCGGATGCGCTCGAGCAGCTCCTCCAGCGGCGGCGGGGCGGTGTCCCAGGAGAAGGAGGTGCCCTTCTGCTCCAGGGAGCGCAGCGCCTTCTGCAGCGCCTCGGGGAAGGAGCGGCCGATGGCCATGGCCTCGCCCACGGACTTCATGTGGGTGGTCAGGCGGGGGTCGGCGCCGGGGAACTTCTCGAACGCGAACCGCGGGACCTTGACCACGATGTAGTCGAGGGTCGGCTCGAACGAGGCCGGGGTGACCTTGGTGATGTCGTTGGGGATCTCGTCCAGGGTGTAGCCGACCGCCAGCTTGGCCGCGATCTTGGCGATCGGGAAGCCGGTGGCCTTGGAGGCCAGCGCCGAGGACCGCGAGACCCGCGGGTTCATCTCGATGACGATCATGCGCCCGGTGGAGGGGTGCACCGCGAACTGGATGTTGCAGCCGCCGGTGTCCACGCCGACCTTGCGGATGACGGCGATCGCCACGTCCCGCATGTGCTGGTACTCGCGGTCGGTGAGGGTGAGCGCCGGGGCGACGGTGATGGAGTCGCCGGTGTGCACGCCCATCGGGTCGAGGTTCTCGATGGAGCAGATGACCACGACGTTGTCGTTCTTGTCGCGCATCAGCTCCAGCTCGTACTCCTTCCAGCCGAGGATGGACTCCTCCAGGAGCACCTCGCTGGTCGGGGACGCGGCCAGGCCGGCGCCGGCGATCTGGCGCAGCTCGGCCTCGTCGTGGGCGAAGCCCGAGCCGAGGCCGCCCATGGTGAAGGACGGCCGGACCACGACCGGGTAGCCGAGCTGCTCGGTGGCGGCCAGCACCTCGTCCATGGTGTGGCAGATGACGCTGCGCGCGACCTCCGCGCCGATCTCCTCGACGATCCCCTTGAAGATCTCGCGGTTCTCGCCGCGCTGGATGGCGTCGAAGTTCGCGCCGATCAGCTCGACGTCGTAGCGCTCCAGCACGCCCGCCTCGTGCAGGGCGACGGCGCAGTTGAGCGCGGTCTGCCCGCCCAGGGTGGGCAGGAGCGCGTCGGGGCGCTCCTTGGCGATGATCTTCTCGACGACCTCGGGGGTGATCGGCTCGACGTAGGTGGCGTCGGCGAACTCCGGGTCGGTCATGATGGTGGCCGGGTTGCTGTTGACCAGCACGACCCGCAGGCCCTCGGCCTTGAGCACCCGGCACGCCTGGGTGCCGGAGTAGTCGAACTCGCAGGCCTGTCCGATGACGATCGGCCCGGAGCCGATGATGAGCACGGACTTCAGATCCTCGCGCCTGGGCATCAGGCACCTTCCCCGGTGTCGGTCGAACGGTGGTGCTGCATGAGGGCGCAGAACTGGTCGAACAGCATGGTGGAGTCATGCGGTCCGGCCGCGGCCTCGGGGTGGTACTGGACGGAGAAGGCGGGGCGGTCCAGCAGCCGCAGGCCCTCGACGCAGCCGTCGTTGAGGTTGACGTGCGAGACCTCGGCGCGGCCGAACGGCGTCTCGAACGGGCCGTCCAGGGGCGCGTCCACGGCGAACCCGTGGTTGTGCGCGGAGATCTCGACGCGGCCGGTGCGGCGGTCCTGCACCGGCTGGTTCACGCCGCGGTGGCCGAACCGCAGCTTGTAGGTGCCCAGGCCCAGGGCCCGGCCGAAGATCTGGTTGCCGAAGCAGATGCCGAAGGTCGGCCTGCCCGACGCCAGGACGCCGCGCATCGCGGCGACGGGGCCGTCGGCGGTGGCGGGGTCGCCGGGGCCGTTGGAGAAGAACACCCCGTCGGGGTTCAGGGCCAGGATCTGCTCGGCGGTCGCGGTGGCGGGCAGGACCGTCACCTCGCAGCCGCGCTCGGCCATCCGGTAGGGCGTCATCGCCTTGATGCCGAGGTCGACGGCGGCGACCCGGAAGCGGGTCTCGCCGCGGGCCGGGACGGTGTAGGGCTCCTTGGTCGCCACCTCGGCGGCGAGGTCCGAGCCGGCCATGCCGGGGCTGACCAGCACCCGCGACAGCAGGGCGCGCGGATCGGTCTCCACCGAGGAGATGCCGGCGCGCATCGCGCCGCGGTCGCGCAGGTGGCGGGTGAGCGCGCGGGTGCCGGGCATCGCGATGCCGACCACGCCGTGGTCCTTCAGCTCCTGGTCCAGGGAGCGCTGCGCGCGCCAGTTGGAGGCCACCCGGGCGGGCTGGCGCACCACGTAGCCGGCGACCTGGACGCGCCCGGACTCGGGGTCGAGGTCGTTGACGCCGGTGTTGCCGATGTGCGGCGCGGTCATCGCGACGATCTGGCGGTGGTAGGACGGGTCGGTGAGCGTCTCCTGGTAGCCGGTCATGCCGGTGTTGAAGACCACCTCACCGAAGGTCTCGCCTTCCGCGCCGAACGACTCGCCGCGGAACACGCGGCCGTCCTCCAGGACGAGTATGGCCTGGGTCATACGAGCTTTCCTTCCAGCACGGTGGGGCGGCCCCGCAGGAACGTGGCGACCACCCGTCCGGGCAGTTCGAGGCCGGTGTAAGGGGTGTTCCGGCTCTTGGAGGCGAAGGACGACGCGTCGACCTGCGCCCGGTACTCGGGGTCGTAGAGGGTGATGTTGGCCGGGGAGCCCGGCTCCAGCGGGCGGCCCTGCCCCTCCAGACGCCCGATCCCCGCGGGTCTCACCGACATGCGGTCGGCGACCTGGGCCCAGTCCAGCAGGCCGGTGTCGACCATGGCGGCCTGCACGACCGGCAGCGCCGTCTCCAGGCCGATCATGCCCATCGCGGCGTCGGCCCACTCGGTCTCCTTGTCCTCCACGGCGTGGGGGGCGTGGTCGGTGGCGACGCAGTCGATGGTGCCGTCGGCCAGCCCCGCGCGGACGGCGTCCACGTCGGCCTGGGTGCGCAGCGGCGGGTTGACCTTGTAGAGGGGGTCGTAGGAGCGCCCGGCCGGGGAGCGCTCGCAGCAGGCGTCGGTGAGGAAGAGGTGGTGCGGGGTCACCTCGGCGGTGACGTTCCAGCCCTTGCCCTTGGCCCAGCGGATCAGCTCGACCGACCCGGCGGTCGAGACGTGGCAGATGTGCAGGCGCGAGCCCACGTGCCCGGCGAGCAGGCAGTCGCGGGCGATGATCGCCTCCTCGGCGACGGCGGGCCAGCCGCGCAGGCCGAGCCGGTCGGAGACCTCGCCCTCGTTCATCTGGGCGCCCTCGGTGAGGCGGGGCTCCTGGGCGTGCTGGGCGACGACGCCGTCGAACGCCTTGACGTACTCCAGGGCCCGGCGCATGATCACCGCGTCGTCGACGCAGTGGCCGTCGTCGGAGAAGACCCGCACGTTCGCCGCGGAGTCGGCCATCGCGCCGAGCTCGGCGAGCTTCTTGCCCGCGATGCCCTCGGTGACCGCGCCGACCGGGTGGACGTCGCAGTAGCCGTGCTCGCGGCCCAGCCGCCACACCTGCTCCACGACGCCCGCGGTGTCGGCGACGGGCGTGGTGTTGGCCATGGCGTGGACCGCGGTGAACCCGCCCTTGGCGGCGGCCCGGGTGCCGGTGAGGACGGTCTCGTTGTCCTCGCGGCCCGGCTCGCGCAGGTGGGTGTGCAGGTCGACCAGGCCGGGCAGGGCGATCAGCCCGGCGGCGTCCACGACCTGGGCGCCCTCGGCCGCCAGGCCGGTGCCGACCTCGGCGATGCGGCCGTCGCGCACCAGGATGTCGCGGGGCTCGCCGCCCAGGATCCGGGCGTTCTGGATGAGAAAGGTGCTCACTGCGTCCTCTGGTTCTGTGCTCACTCGCCGGCCCCGATCGCGGGCTCTGATCCGCCCAGCAGCAGGTACAGGACGGCCATGCGCACGCTGACGCCGTTGCCGACCTGCTCGACGATGGTGGACCGGGTGGAGTCGGCCACCTCGGCGGCGATCTCCACACCCCGGTTCATCGGGCCGGGGTGCATGACGATGGCGTGTTCGGGGAGGTGCGCGTACCGGTCGGCCGACAGGCCGTAGCGGCGGCTGTACTCGCGGACCGTGGGGAAGTAGGCGGCGTTCATGCGCTCGCGCTGGACGCGCAGCATCATGACCGCGTCGCTCTTGGGCAGCGCGGCGTCCAGGTCGTAGGAGACGTGGCAGGGCCAGGAGTCCACCGAGACCGGCAGCAGCGTCGGCGGGGCGACCAGGGTGACCTCGGCGCCCAGCGTGGACAGCAGCAGCACGTTGGAGCGCGCCACCCGGCTGTGCACCACGTCGCCCACGATGGTGATCCGGCGTCCGGCCAGGTCGCCCAGGTGGCGGCGCATGGTGAAGGCGTCCAGGAGGGCCTGGGTGGGGTGCTCGTGGGTGCCGTCGCCGGCGTTGACCACGTTGCCGTTGACCCAGTCGGCCAGCCGGTAGGGGGCGCCCGAGGCGCCGTGGCGGATGACGACGCCGTCGGCGCCCATCGCCTCCAGGGTCAGGGCGGTGTCCTTGAGGGACTCGCCCTTGGAGACGCTGGAGCCCTTGGCGGAGAAGTTGATCACGTCCGCGGACAGGCGCTTGGCCGCGGCCTCGAAGGAGATGCGGGTGCGGGTGGAGTCCTCGAAGAAGAGGTTGACCACCGTGCGGCCGCGCAGCGTCGGCAGCTTCTTGACCGAGCGGCTGGAGACGCGCGCGAGTTCCTCGGCGGTGTCCAGGACCAGCAGCGCGTCGTCCAGGGAGAGGTCCGCCGCGGAGATCAGGTGGCGCTTCACTTGGTGTCGTCCCCCTTGGGGTCCTGCCTGGGGCCCAGCAGGACCGCGTCGCGTCCGTCCACGTCGCCGAGCAGGACCTTGACGGTCTCCTTCAGCGAGGTGGGCAGGTTCTTGCCGACGTAGTCGGCGCGGATCGGCAGCTCCCGGTGGCCGCGGTCGACCAGGACGGCGAGCTGGACGGCGCGGGGCCTGCCCAGGTCGTTGAGGGCGTCCAGGGCGGCGCGGATGGTGCGGCCGGAGAAGAGCACGTCGTCGACGAGGACCACGACCTTGTCGTCGATGCCGTCGCCGGGGAGCTCGGTGCGGCCGATGGCGCGGGCCGGCTTCATGCGCAGATCGTCGCGGTACATCGTCACGTCGAGCGATCCGCAGGGGATCTTCAGGCCCTCGACCTCTTCGAGGCGGCGGCACAGCATGCGGGCGAGGTTCACGCCCCGCGTCTGGACGCCGAGCAGGACGACGTCGGAGCCGCCCTTGGTGCGCTCGAGGATCTCGTGGGCGATGCGGGTGAGGGCCCGGCGGATCTCCGGGGCCTCCAGGACCGCCTTGTACTGCGGTCTCTCCTGATTTCGGGCAGCGCTCACCGCCGTCAACCTCCTTCCCCGCCTCACGGGACGGGCCTTAAAGGACGTGATTGCTTCTTTACGGTATCAGTCCCTTCCGCTGGGTCGACGCGCGCCCGCGGGGTTCATAAGAGCAGGTGAGAGGGGTCACACCCGGCCGCGAACGGGCCGGGAACGCCCTTGGGGGCGGGTCCGTTCTCCTTGCGGAGGGTCAACCTGCGGTGACAGGTTCGACCTGATTTTTCCGAACAGCTTGACCTTTGGCCGTCTCCGTTTTACCGTCACTGTCCGTAACCATACTCAGGGTGGTCATCCGATACCCTCGGAACCCCGGTCCGCCCTGATGACAACGTCCGTCGAGAAAATGAGCCTGGGGGGCCGCAAAGATGCCGTCTGAATACGCGAAGGCTCTGGGCGCGAGACTTCGCGCCATCCGCACCCAGCAGGGCCTGTCCCTGCACGGCGTGGAGGAGAAGTCCCGCGGCCGCTGGAAGGCCGTCGTCGTGGGTTCGTACGAGCGGGGCGACCGCGCCGTCACCGTTCAGAAGCTGAACGAGCTCGCCGAGTTCTACGGTGTGCCCGTCAACGAGTTGCTCCCCGGCGGCGCCGCGCCGAGCCCCCTGGGCCCGACGCCGAAGCTCGTCATCGACCTCGAGCGCCTCGCCCAGCTTCCGAAGGACAAGGCCGGCCCCCTCGCCCGCTACGCGGCGACGATCCAGTCCCAGCGCGGCGACTACAACGGGAAGGTCCTGTCGATCCGGCAGGAGGACCTGCGGTCGCTGGCAGTGATCTATGACAAGTCCCCGGCCGAGCTGACCGAGGAACTGATCAACTGGGGCGTGCTCGACCCGGAGGCGCGCCGCGCCGTCGAGAGCTTCTGAGCACCTCCCGAAGATCCCGCCCGGGTTCACGTGCGGCCCGGCCCCGTCCGACGGGGCCGGGCCCTCGCCTTTGCGGCACCGGTCCCGGGGGCGCCGGTCTCAGAACGTGGCGGGCGGGCCGTCGTGACGCTCCGTCGGCGGCTCGGCCGGAGCCGGGCGGCGGGGGGCCAGCAGCGCCACCGCCAGGATGGCCGCCGCCAGCGCGCCGCAGACGGCGAAGGCCAGGACGAACCCGGTGCGGCTCAGCGCGTAGGCGGCGACGAGGATCGCGGTCAGCTGGGTGCCCAGGCCCGCCCCGACCGTGCGCAGGAGGGTGTTGACGCCGGTGGCGGCGCCCGTCTGGGAGACGGGGACGGCCGCGACGACGAGGGTGGCCACCGCGGCGTAGGCCATGCCCAGGCCGGCGCCGCGCAGCACGTTGGGGAGCACGAGCTGCCACAGCTCGGTGTGCCACACGACCAGCATCCCGTAGCCGGCGGCGGTGAGGACGGCGCCGGCCGCCAGGACCGTGCGGGCGCCGAAACGGCGGTCGAGCCTGCCGTTGACCAGACCCATGAGCGTCATCGCGACGCCCGCGGGCAGCGCGACCATCGCGGTGTCGGTGGCGGTGCCGCCGAACCCGAAGCCCTCCTTCTCCGGCATCTGGATCAGCAGGGGGAAGAGCAGGCCCGCCGCCATCAGGCAGAAGCCCGCCAGCAGCGAGCCGAGGTTGGCCGTCCAGACGCCGCGTACGCGCATCAGCCGCAGGTCCACCAGCGGCGCGGGCACCCGGGCCTCGACGTACGCCCAGACCGCGGCGCCGACGGCGGCGCCCGCCAGCAGGCCCAGCACCGGGGCGGACGTCCAGCCCCACGCCGAGCCCTGGGTGAGCGCGGTGAGGGCGGCGGTGAGCCAGCCGCCGAAGAGCAGCGCCCCCCACCAGTCGACGCCCCGGCCGGGCTCCCCCGCGACCGGCGGCAGCACCCGCCGGGCCAGGAACGTTCCAGGCAGCAGGATCACCGCGGGCACCCAGATCAGCCACCGCCACCCGAGGTGGTCGATCACCGGCCCGGCGATCACCCACGACAGCACGCCGCCCAGCCCGAGCATCGCCGACATCAGCCCGATGGCCGAGGCCGAGCGCTCCGGCGGGTACCCCTTGCGGATGATCGTGTAGGCCAGCGGGAACACCCCGCTGCCCACCCCCGCCAGCACCCGCCCCGCCAGCAGCACCGGCAGGGTGCCCGCCACCGCCGAGACGACCTGTCCCGCGAAGCCGATCGCCAGCACCCACAGCAGCACCCGCCGCGCCCCGAGCAGGTCGCCCAGCCGTCCCGCCACCGGCGTCGCCACCGAGGCGCTCAGCACCATCCCGGTGACGCTCCACGCGGCGCCCGCCGGGCTCGTCCCCATCTCGGCCTGCAGATCGGGCAGCGCCGGCGTCATCACCGCCATCGGCAGCGAATACGCCATCGCTCCCAGGAACGCCAGCAGCGGCACCACCGGTCGCTCGCCTGCCCCAAATGACCCCATAGCCGGATCAGCCTGCCATAACGCCGACGGCCCGGAGGAACGTGGCGCCGGGGACGTCCGCCATGCCGCCGCGGGCGCACGGACTCAGCGGCTTCGACGCCGACGGCGGTAGTAGGCCGCCGTGACCACCGCGAGCAGCGGCCCCCAGGCCAGCAGCGGCAGGTAGCAGGCGGTCATCAGCCAGTAGCGGAGGCCGTCGGGGGATCCGACCGCGCCCATGTTGTCCGCATCGTTCCAGCTGAAAGCGCCGATGACCGTGATGAGGGTGACGAACACCGCGCCGAGGGACGCGGGGATCACCGCGGCCGGTACGGGAATCCTTCGGCCGCCCAGGAGCGGTGCCCACCGGGGGACCTCCTCGCCCCACCTGTGGACCAGGCCCAGGGTGAGCAGCCCGAGCGCCTCGGCGAGCAGGCTGAGTCCGATCAGGTAGGGGGTCGCCTCCCCGGGGAAGTTCTCCGGGCCGAGGACCTCATCGGTGAATCCGGAGTCCCAGCCCAGGGCGACGGCGATACGCCACAGTCCGGACGGCACCAGGGTCAGTGCGGCGGCGTGCGCCGCCAGGCGGACGGAACGGGAGACCTGCGGGGCGGCCGGCGCGGGCGTTCCGCGCGTCAGGAGGTCAGCCACGGCGGGTCGCCGCCTCGGGAGTCTTCGTGATCTCTGCGTGCACCACTTCGAAGCCGCCCTTGACCACGGTCGTGAACGGTGCGGGGGCCATGCACGTGCCGGCCTGCGGCCGCACGGGGTGACCGTTCTCGTCGACGTGCCCGGGGTCGACGTTCACCACGCCCCAGGAGAAGCCGAGCCGGTCCGGCTCGCCCCTGCCGCCCTGCTGGACGCTGATGCCCAGCCTGGCTCCCGCCTCTTCGATGTTCGATTTCGTCACGACCGCGGTCAGGGTCGCCGTCCGCCCACTGGTCACCAGGCAGTCCACCTCGGCCTCCGCCCATCCCGTCGCTCCGGTCCGGGTGGTGTGGGAGAACTTCAGCGTGCCCCGGGCGTCTGTGGAAAGCCCCTTCGGAGCGTTGGGAAGCACCGGCCGGGTGAACGGCGTCTGTTCGGCATGGACGGTGAAGCGGATGTCGTCGTCGACCGACTCGATGTAGGAGATGCGCGCCTGCCCGTGGACGCTCGCGGTCTTCGCCGGCTTCTTCCACGCCGACGCGGCCGGGGTCGCGGGAGCCGGCCCGGCGGTGAGCAGGCCGGCGAGGACGGCGACGGCCGCCGTGGCACCGATTGCGGTGTTGCGCATGATGAACTCCTGTGTGGGGGAAGGGGGGTTCGCCGTGTTCGGCGGAACGGTTCAAGCTTCGCCCCGACGCCCCTTGTGATCCCATCCGCCGATCGGCACAAAGTTCGCGCCGTCGCCCGGCCCGCCTCTGCCGTTCGGCAGAGAGCCCCGCCGGACCGGCGCCCGTACGCTGATCCACATGTGGGAGTCAACCGGCCCGGCCGTCGACGCGTTCGCAGCTCTGCCGACGCTCGCGGCCGCGGGCGTGCTGGTGTGGGCCGTCGCCCGTCCCCGTGCCGCGGTCCGTCAGCGGCTCGGCCGCCTCGCCCGCCCGGCCACGGTCTGCGCGGTGCTCTCCCTGGTCACCGGCTTCACCCTGCCGGCCGCCGGTGCCCATGCCGGCTGGAAGCTGGCGGAGTCCTTCGTCCTCCTGCTCCTCCTGGCCGTGGTCACCCGCTGGTCACCGCCGCGCGCGCTCAGGTCGGCCCTTCCGGCGACCGCCCTCGCGGTGGTCCTCTGGCCCCTTCCGCTGGTGACGGGCGAATCCGTCCTGGAGGGCATCGGCATCGTCGCCTTCTGGCTGCTTCCCGTGGTCGCCGCGGTGGCCGCGGGCGCCTATCCCCGTCGCCAGGAGCTCCGCCGCCGCCATGCCGTGGCGGAGGCCCGCCGCGCCCAGCGGTTGCAGCTGTCGCGCGACCTGCACGACTTCGTCGCCCATGACATCAGCGGGATCGTCGTCCAGGCCCAGGCGGCCCGCTTCGTGGCCGCCACCGACCCCTCCCAGGCGATGCTCGCCCTGGAGCGCATCGAAAAGGCCGGACTGAGCGCCCTGGCCGCGATGGACCGGACCGTACAGATGCTGCACGGCCCGGAGGCCCATGCCACCGAGCCGCTCCCCGGCGTGTCCCGGCTGCCGTCCCTGGTGGTGGACTTCACCTCCGCGGGAGCCACCGAGGTGCATCTGGACATGCCTCCCCGGGCCGCGGAGGCGCTCTCCCGCGAGGCGGGCGCGGTCGCGTACCGCATCGTCGTCGAGGCGCTGACCAACATCCGACGGCACTCCCCCGACGCCCCCCGCGCCACCGTCGCGCTCACTCCCACGGCCACCGCCGTGGAGATCCGGGTCACCAACGAGTGCGGCGCCCGCCCCGCCGCGCCCCGCCGCCGCGCCTCCCGAGGCGGCCTCGGCCTCCCCGCCCTGGCCGAGCATGCCCAGGCACTCGGCGGAACCCTCTCGGCGGGTCCGTACGGCGACGGGGGCTGGCGGCTCACCGCCGTTCTGCCGACCGCGCTCCTGGAGGAGACCTCATGACGAAGCCCCCCGGCCCGACCCGTATCCTCATCGCCGACGACCAGGACGACGTCCGCAGCGGCTTCCGCCTGATCCTCGGCTCCCAGCCCGACATGACCGTGGTCGGCGAAGCCGCGGACGGCCTCACCGCCGTCCGCCTCGCCCGCACCCTGAACCCGGACGTGGTCCTCGCCGACATCCGCATGCCGGGCCTGGACGGACTCGAACTCACCCGACTCCTCACCGGCCCCGGTGTGCCCGACCCGATGCGCGTCCTCGTCGTCACCACCTTCGACCACGACGACTACGTGCGCACGGCACTGCGCGACGGCGCCTGCGGGTTCCTGCTCAAGCGCTCGGGCCCCGGGCTGCTGATCGAGGGCGTCAGGGCGGCGATGGCCGGGGACGTCCTCATCAGCCCCCAGATCACCGTCCGCCTGCTCCGAACCCTCGCCTCCGCCCCGGCGGCGTCCCCCGCCCCCTCGTCCCTCACCGCCCGGGAACGGGAGGTCGCCCGTCTGATCGCCGAGGGCCTCACCAACGCCGAGATCGGCGGGAGGCTCTTCATCTCGGCTGGCACCGTCAAGACCCACGTCGCGAACGTCCAGGCGAAGTTGAAGGCCCGCAACCGCGTGGGCATCGCCGCCTGGTCCTGGGAGAACGGCCTGGCCGGTCCCGCCCCGCGGGGGCCGGCCGGGTGACGCCGTCCTTCAGGCGACGGCCGGCGGACGTCGCGCGGCGTGGAGATCAGGGCGGCGCCGGTCGACGGCGCGCGCTTCCGCTCCCGTCCCGGAGAGGACGGCGCCCGCCGCCCGGAGCGTGAGGGATGTCACACGCCCGTCCGGCTTTACGGCACCGGCCACGAGTACTACACATCGTAGTACTACCGACTGTCGTGGAGGTGCGCGGTGCGGGTGCTGGTCGTGGGTGCGGGGATCGCCGGGCTGGCGGCGGCGCGGGGGCTGCTGGAGGCCGGCCACCGGGTGACGGTGCTGGAGCGGGCCGCCGCGCCGCGCACCGGGGGCGGGGCGATCAGCCTGCTGGGCACCGGCGTCCGCGTGCTGGCCGGGCTCGGCGCCGACCTGGGCGGGGCCGGCCACCGGCTGCGGAGCCTGGAGGCGCTCAGCGCCGCGGGACGGCCGGTACTGCGCCTGGACGCGCGCCGGCTGGCCGACCGGCTCGGCGGCGCCGTGCTGATGGTCCCCCGCGGCGTGCTCCTGGAGCGGCTCGCCCGGACGCTGCCGGACGGCACGGTGCGGTTCGGCGCCGAGTTCGCCACGCTGCGCTCCGGCGGCCGGGACGGCGACGGGCAGGTGGAGATCCAGACCCTCGACGGCGCCCACCACACCGCCGACCTGCTCATCGGCGCCGACGGCGCCCGCTCGGGGATCCGCGCGGCGCTCTTCGGCCGCGGCGCGCGCTCGGGTCGTGACGGCGCGCTCCGCGCCCGGGTCGCCAGCCACCAGGGGCTGGCCCGCCTGCCGCTGGACCTGCGGGACCGGTCCCTGATGTTCCTCGGCAGGCAGGGCCTCGTCGGGCTCACCCCGGCCGGGTACGGCCTCACCCAGTGGTTCTTCGACGTCCCGTGGCGGCCCGGCCCGGCCCGACCGGAGCCGCTGGCCCTCCTCCGGCAGCGGTACGGCCGCTGGGCGCCGCCGATCCCCGACGTCCTGGACGCGCTCGGCGAGCTGGAGGCCGTCGGCGAGGTGGAGCTGCGCCCCTACCCGCACCACCGCCTCCGCCCGCCGCACCGCTGGAGGCGCGGCCGCTGCGTCCTGCTCGGCGACGCCGCCCACGCCATGTCGCCCACCTTCGGGTTCGGCGCCAACCAGGCGCTGGAGGACGTCGCCGAACTCCTGCGGCGCCTGGCCCCGGGACGTCCCGTCCCGGGCGGAGCCCTCCGCGGCTACGCCCGCAGCCGCGGCTGGCGCGCCGCCCTCGCCGCGACGGCCGGCGGCCACGCCATCGCCCTCACCGGGCCCCAGACCCTCGTCCAGACCGAACCGGCACTGCGCCTGGCCTCCCTCGTCCCCGACCGCCTCGCCACCGCGGCGTTCGGACTGCTCACCGCGAGCATCACCGCCCGCGTCTGACGGCACTCGCCCTCAGCGGGGCCTTCCCAGAGCGCTCCGGAACAGAGAGGGTGGCCGGTGATCTTAGCGCGGCGCTCATGACCGTGAAGGGGGTCTTCGGGACGGTACGGACGGGGAAGGTGCCGGAAGGGGACGCGGGAGGCGGCGATGAGGGCGTGGAGCGTACGGCGGCCGGGTGCGATGGCCACCGGGCCGTTGGAACCGGTGGAACGGGCGGTGCCGCCGGCGGGGCCGGGCGAACTGCTGGTGAAGGTACGTGCCTGCGGGGTGTGCCGGACCGATCTGCACGTCGCCGAGGGTGACCTCCCGGTGCATCTGGCGGGGGTGACACCCGGGCACGAGGTCGTCGGGGAGGTCGTGGAGGCCGGAGAGGGAAGCCTGCACGAGCGCGGGGATCGGGTCGGTGTGGCCTGGCTGCGGAGCACGTGCGGGGCCTGCCGGTTCTGCCGGAGGGGCGCGGAGAACCTGTGCGAGCGCTCGTCCTACACGGGGTGGGACGCGCACGGCGGGTACGCCGAGTACGTCGTGGCCCCCGACGCCTACGTCTACGACCTGCCCGCGAACCGTTCGGACGTCGAGGTGGCGCCGCTGCTGTGCGCCGGGATCATCGGATACCGGTCGTTGCGGCGGGCCGAACTGCCGCCGGGCGGACGGCTCGGCATCTGGGGCTTCGGCGGATCCGCCCACCTCACCGCCCAGATCGCACTGGCCGAAGGGGCGGAGGTGTACGTGTTCACCCGCGCCCCGGCCGCGCGGAGGCTCGCCATGGAACTGGGCGCGGCCTGGGCGGGCGACTCCTTCGACCCCTCCCCCGAGCCCCTGGACTCGGCGATCCTGTTCGCGCCCGCGGGAGAGCTCGTACCCGCCGCACTGGAACGCCTGGACCGCGGCGGAACCCTGGCGATCGCCGGCATCCACCTCACCGACATCCCGCCACTGGACTACCAGCGCCACCTCTTCCAGGAACGCCAGGTCCGCTCGGTGACCGCGAACACCCGGGCCGACGGCGCCGAGTTCCTCCGCCTGGCCGCCCGGCTCCCCCTGGCCGTCGCCACCCGCCCCTACCCGTTCGCCGAAGCCGACCGGGCCCTCGCCGACCTGGCCGCCGACCGCGTCAACGGCGCCGCCGTCCTCGTCCTTTGACCCGTTCCGTCTAGAACCGTCCCGCTCCCGGCGGGCCGGTCTCATCGGATCGGGGCGCGGGGCGGGTCAGAGGGTGGTGAGGAAGTCCCTGACCGCGGTGGCGAAGCCCTCGGGGTCGGCGGTGTGGACGAAGTGGTCGGTGTCGAGTTCGGCGAGGCGGGTGCCGGGGCGGTCGGCGACGAGGCGGCGGCCCTCGTCGGGGGTGAAAACCTGGCTGTTGCGGCCGAGGACGAAGAGGGCGGGGCAGGTGCTCGCCGTCCAGTCGGCGCGGTGGTCGCCGCGGGTGGCGGACTCGGAGACGAGGGTGTCCTGGGGGTGGAAGGGGAGGCGCCATCCGCCGTCGGGGGTGGGACGGAGCTTGTCGCCGAACATCGCGGCCAGAGGGCCGATGTCCGCCAGCAGTTCCTCCTTGGTCGGGGCGGTGTAGGGCAGGCCCAGGACGAACGCCAGGGCGCTGGGGCCGTCGTCGAGGTCGCAGACCGGGCCCTCGACGTTGACGACCGCGCTGACGCGGCCGGGGTGGCGGGCGGCGAGCTGGTAGGCGGTGATGCCTCCGCCGGAGTGGCCGAGGACAGCGGCCTCCTCGATGCCCAGGTGGTCCAGCAGGGCGATCGCGTCGGCGACGTAGTCGTCGCGGGTGTAGGACGGCGCCCGGTCGGAGTCGCCATGGCCGCGCTGGTCGGGGGCGATGACCCGCCAGTGCGGCGCGAGCGCCTCGGCCAGCGCGCCCCAGGTCTCCCCCTCGTACAGGTGCCCGTGCAGAGCCAGCAGCGGTCGGCCGGCGCCGCCGAAGTCCAGGTAGGAAAGGCGGCGGCCGTCGATGGCGATCTCACGCCGGACCGGGGTGGCGTTGTTCATGGCAGAACCTCCGAGAGCTGGAGAGCGGGTGCGCTCCGTGGTGATCAGTACTCTGCTCGCCCCCGCTGACCGCCCGCGTACCAGCGGCTGACGACCGCGCACCGGCGGCTGTCAGCACCTTGTCTCCATCCGGAGTCCGCACCCTGCGGCCCCGCACCTCATCAGCTCACGGCGCGCGGCCTCCTCTTGTTCGCGGCCATGGTCCTGGGTGCGGCGGTCAGCGCCCTGGTCGCACCTGCGCCGGCCCCGGCGGATGAGGCATCCGACCACGAGCGCGTCCGGCATCCGACTCGCCCCTCGGCGACAGGGCTCAGCAGCGCTTTTAAGCTATGCCCTCATTGATCACGGCTTTCCGCATGAAAGTTCACACCGGAAGTTCAACGATACGGTTGAAATCATGGTGTCCCCCGAGGAGAAGGGCCGCGCTGTGGCGGACGGCTCCACGACGATCGCGCTCAGCCTGTCCGAGCTCCGTGAGGTCACCCGCTACGCGGTGGTCTGCGCACGGCCCGCATTGGCGATCTTCGAACGTGAACGTCCTGACGACCGGCGCGCACGGGACGCGGTCGATGCCGCGCAGGCGTTCGCCGACGGAGCCGAGCGGACCAAGGCGCTGCGCGACAGCGCATGGGCGGCCTGGCGAGCCGCCCAGGAGGCCCGCGACGCGGGACGGGACGCGGCGAGCGACGCCGCGCGCGCGGCCGTCGGCGCGGCCGGCGCGGCGTTCCTCCACCCGCTGGCGAAGGCCTCTCAGGTCAAGCACATCCTCGGTTCCGCCGCCCACGCCGCGCGGGCGTTCGAGCTCACCGCCGGAGGCGACCCCGCCACCGGAGCCGACCACATCGCGCAGACGCGGACTCTCGCGCGCCCCGTCGTGGTGGACGTCCTGAGGCGCTATCCGCTCGCCCCGCCCGGCGGCGGACGAGTCGGAGAACTGATCCGCCTGCTGGACGCCTCGCTGCGATGACCCCGCTGACACGCCGCTGGAAGCACTCCACCGACCGAAAGCCGCGACGCCCCGCGACCGAGCACTCCCCGGCGACGCGGCGGTAGACAGACGCTCCCAGAACGTGCAGCCGCAGACGGGCGCTTCCAGGCAGTGCAGCAGCGAACTCGTCCCGGCCGGGGCCTCGCCCCGTCCGAGCCCGCGCAGAGGATCTCGCGGCACGTCACACCGCCCACGCCCTCGGGTCACACCGCCCGCGCCCTCGGCGGGTGCCCCGGGCTTGATCTGCGCCGCCCGGACCGCGTGCCGCCGGGGTACCCCGGACCTGGTCCACACTGCGTGCCGTCGACGGTACCCCGGACCCGGTCCGCGCCACCTGCACCACGTCCTCAGCGCTGCTCCGGGCTTGGTCTGCGCCACCCGCACCATGCGACGCCGTAGGTGTCCGGAACCCGATGCGCAAGGCATGCCGTCGGCGGCGGTGCCTCGGGTCCGGTCCGCGTCACCTGCACTACGCCGTCGGCGGTGCTCCGGGCTTGATCTGCACCTCCCGGACCGCGTGCCTTCGGTGGTGCCCTGGGTCCGGGCCGGGGTCAGCCGGTCAGGGGGAGGGACTGCTGGGTGGGGATGCCCAGGATGTCCTCCACCAGGGTGACGAAGAGGTTGGCGTCGTGGAGGAGGGTGTCGGCCTCGGCGGGGGTGGTGGCGGTGGGGAGGCCGGCTTCGGCGGCGGCGCGCTTGTCGGCGCCGGAGGCGAAGAAGACCGCCCACTCGGCGAGGACGGGCTCGGCGGCGGCCAGGCGCTCCCAGGCGGTGCGGGGGCGGCCGCGGCGGGCGGGGGCGGCGGTCTCCCGGGCGGCCAGGACGGCGGCGGCCGCGTGGAGTGCGGCGACGTGGGCGCGGGAGTAGCGGATGTTGGAGTGGGTGGACTCGGCCGCGTCCGCCAGGTGCTGACGGGCCAGGCGCAGCTTGTACTGGGCGGTCGAGACCGTCCGGGGGGACGGGAGTCCGGGGGGCATGGGGTGCACGGTCATTGCGTGGCCTCCTTTCGCCAGGCGTGGCCGACCGGCCTCACCTGGGACGATCACTCGCGTCCGCGCCGGAGCGTCCGGCCCGGGAGAGGGGCTTCCCCTCCCCCCTGCCCGGGCCGGTGCGAACCGGCGGTGCGCTGCCTCCGGTTCGCCCGTGCTCCCGTGCGGGCCGCGAGTCCCACACCATGTCGAACATCGGTTCGACATGCCCCCAGTAAACCTGACCGCCCACCCATCGTCAATACGTTCGATCGGCGTGTTCGAGATCCACCCGAACCCCAGGTCAACCGGGTACTTCCGAGGAGAACACACGGGTCTGACAAAACTGGTCACGCGAGCGCGGGAGAGCGTCCTCCGGAGCGCGCGAGAGATCCCGAGGCGAGCAGATACTGCGCCGCCATATACGTCAGCATCACCAGCAATCCGTGCATGGGGAGTTCCATATCGGCGATGCGGAAGGCGATGAGCGAGTCCGAGACCAGGAACAACGCGCCGCCCACGCCCGTCAGCACTCCGCGGGCGGCCGAGAACACGGCGGTCGCCGTCAGCAGAAGCGAGTACACCGCCACCGGGATCTGCAGATCTCCGAGCCCCGGCCACAGAAGAACGACGAGCACCGCCCACACGACGGCATAAACACCGGTGATCGTCCACCGCCGGCGCCCGGCCGCCGCGAAAGAACGCGCGAAGAACGTGACGTAACAAACATGGGCGGCCGCGAAGAACGCCATCCCGACGATGAAGAACCCGTCGAATTCCAGCGCGACGTCTCCCCCGGTCGACAGCAGCAGGCCCGCGACCATGAGCCGCGGCCCGCCCTGCCCGTGCAGCCACCAGGCGAGCACCGGCATCAGCAGCGCCTTCGTCGTGAACTCGACGACGGGGATCCCGACGGCCAGCACCACGAGGTGCACAGCCCCCAGAACGAAGAACAGGATGCGCGCCATCTCATTCACCGGCCTTCGCCGCGGGCTTCCATCCGGGCTCGCCGAAGACGTAACCGATACGGCCGCGCCAGCTGGACGCCGACATCACGTTCCGCGCGATCGAGACGTATTCGTGGAAGGCGACGCGCAGCGGGTTGAAGGTGTCGATGTTCTTCGTCAGCCCGTAGACGACGCGTTCGGTCTCCGGGGTGAACGTCCCGAACAACCGGTCCCACAGGATCACGATGCCGCCGTAATTCCGGTCGAGGTAGGAACCCTGCGAACCGTGGTGCACGCGGTGGTGGGACGGGGTGTTGAAGACGTACTCGAAAGGCCGGGGCAGCTTGTCTATCCGCTCGGTGTGGATCCAGAACTGGTAGACGAGGTTGACCCCGTAGGAGAAGGCCATCACCGCCGGATGGAATCCCATGACGGCCATCGGGACGTAGAAGATCCAGCCGGTGAAATTCGTCCACGGCTGGCGCAGCGCCGTCGCGAGGTTGTAGTGGCGGCTGGAGTGGTGGACGACGTGCGAGGCCCACAGGACGCGGACGCGGTGGTGCGCGCGGTGCGAGAAGTAGTAGAAGAAGTCCGTCACGAAGACCGCGACGACGATCCACTGCCAGGTGACGGGGACCGTCCACGGCGTCAGGTCGTACAGCCAGCCGAAGAGCAGCCCGTTGGCGACCGCGATGGGCACGCTCCACAGCAGGTCCCAGCCGAGGCTGCCCACGCCCATCGCGAGGCTCGTCGCGGTGTCCCTCCCCGCGAAACCCGGCCCGTCCCCGTCGGGCCGCAGCCGGTACGAGACCGCCTCGAGCGCCAGGAGCAGCACGAACGCGGGGATGGCCCATAGGACAACGTCGGGCAAATCACTCATGGCCGGATGTTAGGGGCCGTTCCTTCGCACGTCGATAGGCTGTGGCCGTGCACCCGAACGTCGAACGCGTCGCCGCCGCCCTGGCCGCCAAGGGCGCCTCCGGCCGGATCGTGGAACTCGCCGAGCCCGCGCCCACCGCCCGCGCCGCCGCGGACCTGCTCGGCTGCGAGGTCGGCGCCATCGCCAACAGCCTCGTCTTCGACGCCGACGGCTCCCCCCTCCTCGTCCTCACCAGCGGCGCCCACCGCGTGGACGTGAAGCACATCGCCGCGGTCGTCGGCGCCGCCGAGGTCAGGCGCGCCACCCCGGAGTTCGTCCGCGAGACCACCGGCCAGCCCATCGGCGGCGTCGCCCCCGTAGGCCACCCGGCCCCCCTCCTCACCATCGTCGACACCTGGCTGCACGAGCACCCGGTCGTCTGGGCCGCCGGCGGCCACCCCCACACCGTCTTCCCCACCACCTACGAAGAGCTCCTCCGCCTCACCGGCGGCACCCCCGCCGACGTCGCCTGACCCGCCGGCACCACCTCGAGCCCCATCCCGCCCGGCAACCGGAACCCCGCCGCCACAGGCGGCCGTACGTCCGCCGGGGTGCACCGGATGCCGCCCGCGTGGTGAGGCTCGGTTCGAATTCCGCGGCGATCCGCCGGTTTCCCGTGCTGCCCACCGTTTCCTGCGACGCCTTCTCCCCGCTCCCATGGCACTTGCAGAACGCGTGAACGGGATGTTCTCGAAAGCCGCCATCGTCGGCGGCAGGGGGTACACCCGGATGGAACTCCAGCAGGAGGCCGATCGTGCCGCCTCCCGGATTCCGGCGGGCGTCTCCGCCATGGTCGCGCCCGACGTCAGGACCGGGGAGATCCTCGTCCGGGCGCAGCAGAGCCGGTCCGTGAAGTCCTCTGCCGAACTGCGACCGGAGCCTGCCGCGAACCCCAGGATCAAGTTCCGAGTGGAGCTGGTTTCCGACACCCCGGTACGGCAGGTCGACGGGTGGCTGCGGGGAGGAGGGCTGCTCGACCTCAAGGACGGCGGCTCGCTCTGCACCATCGGCTTCAACATCCACAAAGACGGTATGCGCAGTCCGTCGACCGCCGGCCACTGCGCGAAGTCGACCGAAGCGCGGAGATACGCCAACCACTCGGGTGACGGCGGGTCGACCGAGATCCAAAGAAAGCTCTACTACGAAGGGCCTGAAGGGGATTTCGCCCGTTACGGTCCTGGCACCATGACCTCGACCGACACCTACTACTACGATTGGAATCAAAAGCGTTACGTCGACCAGGTGGCGACATACGCGATGACGAACGAGCCCGGCAAGACGCTGTGCAAGTTCGGCCGTGCGTCCGGCGCCGTCTGCGGCACCGTCAACTCGGTCGGCGTGTCCTATGTCAACCCCGGTGGCGTCACCGTGGGCCGCCAGGTCTATATGAACGGCGGCGCGTGCATCGGAGGCGACAGCGGAGGGCCCTTCTACTGGGGCGGCAATGCCTACGGGTTGACCAGCGCGACCTCGAACGGCAACTGCTGGTTCTCCCAGGCGCGTTTCATTCCGAACGCGCTCAACGGCTGGCAGGTCGTCACCCGGTGATCCGGCGATGAAGGGGATGTGTTCGCCCAAGTGCCTTCCCTCGCCAAGGGGCAGTGAATGAAAAAGCATGTTCTTGCCGTGCTGGGGGTGTTCGCCACGATCGGCTGCGGTGCGCAGGACGCGGAAGCGCCCGCGGCGAGGCAGACCGGTCCGACGCTGGCGGAGTCTCGCGCGACCTACACGTCGACCGCGACGAACCCCCCTCTCGGCATCGTCGAACCGGCCCCTCCTCCGTCCGGGGTCGTGCAGACCTCCACTTCGCACTGGTTTCTCAGGTACGACCCGGACAGCGAATGCGTGTACGTCGAGCCCGTGCATCCTGAGGAGGCCGGGGCTCCCCGGTTTCTTCCCTTCTGGCCTAAGGGAGCCGAGCCGGTCGTCCGCGACGGCAGGACCGGTGTCAGGACCTCGCGCGGAACGATCCTCCAAGACGAGCGCTTCACATCTGCGGCATGGGAACTCTCAGCCGCCGTTCTCGAAAGACTCAGGGAGAAGAACGTCGTCGGCCGGTGCCTGACCGAGGGCATGGGCGCGGTCGAAATCCATCTCTGACACCCGTCCCCGCCCGGACGATCATCGTCGCGGAACGGGCGGGGAGGTTCCAGGCCCTCGCATCGGCATCGGCGACGTCGCCTCGGCGGTACGCGAGATGTCCGGGTTCTCGCGCCGGAGGTGGTAGAAGGCTTTCGTCGTGTCGGAGCCGCAAGGGTCAGCGCGGGAGGAAGAGGGCGTGTACCCATTTGCCGTCGGGGGTGCGGGTGGCGCCGCAGTCGGCGGCGAGGGCGGCGACGAGGGGAGGCCCCAGCCGCCGAAGGCGTGGTCGTCGGGGAGGGCGTCGAGGTCTTCGAGGGTGAGTTCGGGGAGGCGGGCGGTGGGGAGGGCGCGGCAGGTGTCCCGGGCACCGACCCAGATCGCGCCCGTGGCCGGGTCGCGGCGGGCGCGGAAGGCTATGCGGGCGGCGGGGGTGGCGTCGCAGGCGTTGCCGACGAGTTCGACGGCGGAGAGCAGGATGTCGTCGGCGAGGTCCGCGGGGACCCGCCACGAGGCGAGCCGCAGGCGGGGGCGGGAGAATCCTTCCCGCCCCTCGGAGCACACGCCTCATCAGATCCGCTTCGCGCCGTTGGTGAGGCGTAGGAGGAGGGCGCCGTTGTCGCTGCAGGCGACCCAGAGCCGGTTCCCGTCGAAGAAGGGCGGGGAGGAGCACCAGTCGGCGGTCATGTCGGGCTTGCCGGTGTAGGCGGAGGGGCCGCTCTCGGTGAGGACGTCGGAGAGGTAGGCGCCCACGGGGAAGGCCGCGTGGGCGGACTGCGGAAGCCTGTCGCGCATCCCGGCCTGGGCGGGCGGGTTGTAGTAGGCGATCTCGCGGGGTTTGCGCAGGTCGCGGATGTCGAAGACGCGGATGCCGGACTGGAACCAGCCGCACGCCATCATCTCGGGGTCCTTGCCGCGGTCGAGGGTGCAGTAGTGGGAGTCGTAGCCGAACATGCCGTTCTTCGCGAGT
Source organism: Actinocorallia libanotica (assembly GCF_039525175.1). Classification (NCBI taxonomy): domain Bacteria; kingdom Bacillati; phylum Actinomycetota; class Actinomycetes; order Streptosporangiales; family Thermomonosporaceae; genus Actinocorallia; species Actinocorallia libanotica. The sequence goes on along the minus strand of NZ_BAAAHH010000014.1, from coordinate 93,476 downwards.
TCGGCTTCGCGCAGGGCGAGGTGCTCCGGCCGGTTGATCTCCAGCTTGAGCTTGCGGATGATCCTCGGCTTGCGCTCGTCGGCGATGTCGATGATCCGGGCGCCGCCGGAGCCCAGCTCGTCGACGGCCATCAGGTAGGGGCGGCCCCGGTCGGTGAACGGGATCGCGTGCTGGGTGGCCAGGCCGTCGCTCCAGGTGATCTCGGAGATGCGGCGCAGCCGCGGATGGGACCGGCGCTGCTGGATCTCGGTGGAGTCGAAGAGGGTGACGCCGCCGGTGAGCCCGTTGGAGACGTAGATGCGGTCACCGTCGGGGCGGATGCCGATGCCGTGGTCGGTCAGCCCGATGACGCCGTTGTAGACGACCTTGGGCTTGCGGGGGTCCGTCATGTCGAGGGCGGCGATCGTGCCCCCGACGTTTCCCGCCGCCCAGTAGGTGCGCCCGTCGGGCGACCAGCTCGCCTCATGGCCCGGGATCGCGCCGGGCATCGTCAGCGAGGTGCCCTTGATGCCGTTGAGCAGGCGCGGTCTTGCGCAGTCGGTCTTGACGTCGTAGACGGAGACGAAGAACCCGCCCGTGAGCATCCCGACCGACACCGCCGCCAGCAGCCCGCGGCCTTCGTGGACTTTGAGCGTCTCCCACGTCCCCGCCGTGGTCGCGGGACTGACCAGCGTGGTGGACAGCCGCGGCTTCTTCGGGTTCTTCATGTCGACGACCTGGACGCCGGGCTTCTTGCTGTTGAGCGCCCCCAGCAACGTGGTCCCCAGGTACTGGCAGGTCCCGTAACGGGCGCCCACCGCTCCCTGCCCCTCGCCCTGGAAACGGCTGACGAGCTCCAGATTGCACGAATAGCCCTGCTTGCTCCGACCGTTCCTGCGGTCGGCGAGCGGCACCTGCCCCTGCAGCCCGGTCTCGGGGGACGAACCGGGCCCGCACTCGGCACGCGGCACGACGGAGCTCACCCCGCCGGCTTCCGCGGTCGCCGCCTGGCCGACGAGTGCCAGCGACACCGCGACTCCCACCGCGGACGCGCCGGCGAGCGCCTTCACCCAGCGCCGCTCACCGGCCGCCCGCCCGAACGCTCTCGTGCTCTCTTCGGACGGAAAATCTCGCTCGTTCATCGACAGCCTTCCTGGGGGGTGGGAAATGTCGAAGCGGCGTCATCCCAACACCGAGGAACGAGGTCGAGAAGTTCGTGTGCCGAAGAACGGAACGGCCCACCCGCCGACGGACACGGTAACCCGGCGGCGAAGGATCCTGCGGCCCGGCCTCGTGTCGCGGGGGCGGATCAGATGGAGCGGGAGGCGGCCAGGCGGGCGGCCTTGGCGGAGATGCCCCAGGACTTCTCCTGGGCGCGGGTGGCGCCGTGGAGTTTGTTGACGAGCTGGTGCGGGTCTCTGAGGAGGTCGTAGTACTCGCGGAAGAGGACCTTTCCGCTGCCCACGGGTTCGCCGCGTTTGTTGGTGTGCAGGTCGTAGTACTCGGTGTACTGCTCGGTCCTGGTCACGTACGACGCCCACGAGTGGGGCGGGCGGGGGTCGCCTCCCTGTTTCCAGAACTCCACGAGCAGGTGGTCGCGGGAGCCCGAGCGCAGGAGGGAGCGGCCGTCCTGGGGCGTGGTGGGTTTGATGCGGGCGGCGTCCAGGACGGTCGCGGAGATGTCGATGTTGGCGGCGAGGCGGCGGTCCTTGGTACCGGAGGCGAGGCCGCCGGCGGGCCAGGACAGGAAGAACGGCACCTCGATGGCGGGGCGGTAGGGCACCGACTTGCGGGCCCAGCCGTGGTCGGCCCAGAGGAAGCCGTTGTCCCCGATGAAGATGACGAGGGTGTTGTCGAGCTGCCCGGTGGCCTTCAGCGTGTCGCGGAGCGCCTGGACGGTGTCGTCGACCGTCAGGAGCGTGCGCATCTGCTGGCGGCGGATGGTCTTGCCGCGGGCCGCCGAGATCCGTGCGCCGCGGAGGTAGGCGGGCTTGTCGCCCTTGTCGGCCTCGGCGGTGGAGGGGCGGCCCGTCCAGGCGGGCACGCGCGCGTCCGCGTACGCCTCCTCCGGGGTGAAGGGCGCGTGGGAGGCGTACGGGGCGACGTAGGCGAACCAGGGCCTGGGGTCGGCGGCGCCGCGGCGGATGAAGTCGAGCGCGAAGTCGCGGATCCGGTGGGTGGTGTAGCCGGGGAGCCTGGCGATCCGGCCGTTGTGGTTGAACCGGCCGTCGACGTAGCCGACGGGGCTCAGCACCGCGAAGTCCTCGAAGTGCTCCGGCGGGCTGGCGATCCGCCACTCGTTGAGGTACTTGCCGAACATGCCGTTGCGGTAGCCCGCGTCCCTGAGGTGCCGCTGGAGCGTGGCGTCCTGGTCGAGCCTCAGCTTCTGGTGGTTGTCGCGGACCCCGTGGTTGTGGGCGTAGCGGCCGGAGAGGATGGAGGCCCGCGCCGGCGCGCACAGGGGCGTGGTCGTGTGCCCGTTGACGAACTCCACGCCCTGGTCGACCAGCCACCTGCGCGTCTTGCGCAGCGCCCACGCCGCGTGCTTGGGGTGGTCGTCGGTGACGATGATCAGCACGTTCGGGCGGCGCCGCGCCCGGCCGGCCTCCGGGATCGCCCGGGACTCGGCGTGCACCTCCAGGACCGGATGGACGCCGGGCATGCACCCCGCGCCCACCGCGGCGACGGCGGTCGCACCCGCCAGGAAACCACGCCTTCCCAGCTGCATTTCCGTGCCCAAGAGGCCACCTCTCTCTTCCACAGGGCGCGACCTCGGCGCATGACTCCGCCGTACAGAATGCCCCAAAGGCGAAGGATCACCTAAACTAGAAGCCTAGTTTTCAGGTATGGATTGTGTCAATGGGTTCGGCGCGGACCGGAACCGGCCGACTGAGAACCCGCCCCATACATGGCTTTCCCGTACGGACGCGGCGGACATCCCCAAGATCGGCAAACTGTTCGTATCGCCCACCCGAGGGGGCGACGGGACGCCCGGCCCGGGCGGGCCACCGGGGCCGCACTCCCGTTCCGGATTTCGGAGCGGCCTGAACGCACTTTTATGCGAATGGCCTGGCGACATGACCTGAATCGCATTCAGGGAGCTATCGGAAACACGCAGTAAGTGAGCATTTTTATCGGCCGGAGACCGGCCTGGAAATCCGGGGAGCCCGCCGCCGAAAAGGTGACCGTGGGGAATCGGTGGCTCTTTCGCTCCGACCAACGCCATCCTGAAGGGCGAGGTGCACTGCGACGGCTACCTGCAGCGGTCGGCCGGGCGTTGCCACAATGCGCGCGTGCCCTCTTCCGGGATGGCCTCGTCATGCGGGTGGGCGTCCCATACGCGCACCGTTCCGGTCTCCGTTTCGAAGCGCGGCCAGCCGGGATCGCCCGTGGCGGCGAAGCCCGTCCATGCCTTCGCCATCGCCGTTGACAGTTCCGTGAAGACCGGCGGTGGTTCCGCGCCGAAGAAACGTGTGGCGAAGCGGCTGTGCGGCAGTCCGAAGACGAACGGAAGGTCGATCCCGTGTGCGGCTCCGAGCGTCGGGCCAGCCCAGGCGAAGTCGTAGAGCCACGTGCGGCCGCCTGCCGCCGCGTGCGCTTCGGCGGCCCATAGAGCGGGCATGCGTACCAGCGCGTCTGACAGCAGTGCCGTCAGTGCTTCGGACGGGTTTCCTGTCTCTTTGAGGTAGGTCTCGGAAGCTTCCGGCGGCAGGTTCCAGTGTTCGGCCACTCCGGCCAGTGCGTCGCCTGGGAGCGGGCCGCCGATGCCCCGGTACTCCTCCCGGGTGCTTCCGATCACCAGGGCGACGTTCCCCGCCACGGCCGCCGCCTCCCACGGCTCGCCCGTCACCAGCTCACCGTCCAGGATCGGACCGAACGGGCCGCCCGGTGCGCCCTTGGTAAGCACGGCGTCGGATATCGACAGCAGGTCCTGCGGAGGCATGTCTGCCAGGGATCGTGCGTCGGATGCGACGGCCTCGGCCAGGGCCGCGGTGACGGCCTCCGCTTCTTCCCGCGTCCGGCAGCCGCGGGGAGGGCTCTGTGCGACGCCCCTACGGAACAGGCCTTCGGCCTTCCCGGACCCGGCCAGCAGAAGCAGCGACGACGCCCCGGCCGACTGACCCGCGACCGTCACGTTGCCGGGGTCGCCACCGAACGCGGTGATCTCCTCCTGGACCCAGCGCAGCGCGGCGAGCTGGTCGAGCAGCCCCCGGTTGTCGGGCGCGCCCGGCACGTGGCCGAACCCCTCGAAACCCGTCCGGTAGCCGAACGTCACCACCACGACGCCGTGCGCGGCCAGCGCGGCCCCGTCGTACTGCGGCATCGACGGAGCCCCGTACGCCCAGCCTCCGCCGTAGATCCACACCAGCACCGGCAGACCGTGCCCGCCCGGGGCCCACACGTTCACTCGCAAGCAGTCCAGCCCGTCCTCGGGCCGCCACACCGGCGGTACACCCGGCGCAGGCGGACGCTGCGGCGGCGCCGCACCGAACGCGACGGCCTCGCGCACCCCCGCCCACCGTTCGGGGGACACGGGAGCCGCGAAGCGGAGGACGCCTTCGGGCGCCGCCGCGTAAGGAACGCCCTTGAAAACGCGGACATCTCCTTCAAGCCGACCGCGCAGTTCGCCGTATCCCGTCCTCACTCGGACTTCCATTGGTCGTTCCCCTCGTCGCGGTCCGTTCACGGACGGTCAGCCATGGTGTCGGCGAGTTTGGTGAGCAGGGCGTGCAACGTCTGGTGTTCGCTCTCGTCAAGCGGAGAGAAGAACTCCCGCGAAGCGTTCTCGGCGAGCGCGTCCACCCGCCGCACGGCCTCCAGCCCCGCCGGAAGGATGTGGACCTCCACCGCCCTGCGGTCGGTCGGATGCGGACGGCGCTCGGCGAACCCGGCCGCCTCCAGATCGTTGACGAGCCCGACCATGACGGGCTTGAACACCCGCAACCGGTCACTGAGCCGCGACTGGATCATCGGCCCGTCCCTGATCTGGACGAGCACCCCCAGATGCTGCGGCTTCAACCCGACCTCGGCGACGACCGCCTCATAGGACTCACGGGCGTGCGCGGCGACCCACGACAGCAGGAACCCCGTCCAGCGCCGCAGATCCTCCGGAGGCCCGAACTCGTTAAAAGTCATAACGTTATGAACTATAACGAATCTTGGCCGGACCCGCCCCGGATACGACGCCACCCGGGTCAGAAGGACGCGAGTTGTGGGGGCGGCGGTCAGGTGAGGGTTCGGGTCATCCAGTCGGCGAGGTGGGGGAGCCAGTCGGGGCGGGTGTTGCCGAGGAGGTGGTCGCCGGGCGGGATGGTCAGGTATTCGCCGTGCGGGGCCGTTGCGGCGAGCCGCCTTCCGTTCTCGACGCCGGGGATGACGTCTTGGTCGCCGTCGATGACGAGGAGCGGAGGGGTGATGTTCGGGGCCAGGGTGGAGAGGTCGACGCGGCGGGTGAAGGCGCGGGCGGCCTCGGGGCCTCCTGCGCGGCGGGTGAGGATGGCCTGGACGGGCTCGGGCAGGGCGTTCCAGGTCAGGCGGAAGGGTCCGCTGACGGTTGCGGCGGCGGCTATGCGGGGTTCCAGGGCGGCGGTCTCCGCCGCGTAGTAGCCGCCGAGGCTGAGGCCGACGATGCCCGCGCGGTTCACGTCGAGGGCGTCCAGGACGCGGCCTACGACCTGGTGGTAGTCGGCTCGGATGGTCGTCGTGGGGGCCAAGGAGCCCTGGCCGGGGCCGTCCATGGCGAACACGGCCAGGCCGCGCGCCAGCAGAGCCGATGCCACGTCGAGGAATTCTTCTTTGGCCGAGTCCATTCCGGGGACGATGACCACCGTGGCAGGGGCGTCGGAGGGGCCGCGCAGCCAGCCGGTGAACTCCTCGCCTTCGATCCGCCGGGAGTCCGGTTCCAGGAGTGCCAGCGCTCGTCCGAAAGCGGAGTCCGCTTCTTGCGCGGCCTGTCCCGCCGCCGCGTACGGAGCCAGCGTGGCCGCGTGGAACCACCGGGCCGCCGCCAGCAGGTGTTCGCCTTCCGACACCGGGGACCAGGCGTCTGCCGCGCGGGCGAGGTGGCCGCGCGCCGCTTCGACGAAAGCGGGTCCCCAATCGTCGACGGATTCCAGGGCGGAGGTGACGCGCTGGTACTCGTGCGGGTCGAGCCCCAGGCCGGTGGCTCGCGTCCATTGGGAGGCGGCGAATTCGGCTCCCCCGTTCATCGGCCTACTCCCGTCGCGAGGACCGTGTTGCCGCGGATTCGGCGTTCTCGCAGATCTGCCAGGACGTCTGCGGTCGCGGACCAGTCGGCGACCCGTCCGATCTCCGGGTGCAGGCGGCCGTCCGACACCAGGCGGAGGTATCCGGCTTTCGGCCGTTCGAGGAGGAAGGTCTCGCCCCGGTTCGGCGAGAACGCCTCGACCTCGACCAGCGCCTCGCCGGGCGCCGGGGCCGGCTGGGGCGTGTCGGTGGGCTCCACCGGACGTGCGGGGTCCCCGGTGGGAATCAGTCTTCGCATGCGGGACAGGCAATCCCGCCGGATGCTTCGCGGTCCAACAGCCATCCGGAAGATCCGACAACCGATGGTTGTCGCTTATGGTGAGGCGCGTGGATCTCGACCTCGGGCAGGTGCACGCCTTCGTCCTCGCGGCCGACGAACTGCACTTCGGCCGGGCCGCCGGGCGTCTGGCCCTCTCCCAGCAGGCGCTCTCCAAGCGGATCGCCCGGCTGGAGTCGCTGCTCGGCGTGCGCCTGCTGGAGCGCGGCGGCCAGGGCGTGCGGCTGACCGAGGAGGGCGGCCGCTTCCTCGAACCGGCCCGCCTGGCCCTGGCCGCGGGCGACGCGGCGACGGCCGCGGTGGCCCACCGGGACCGCCCGCTGCGGGTGGACGTCTGGGGCCATCTCTTCGCGCCCATGCGCACACTCGCCCAGGTCGCCGGGACCGCGCTGGAGCCGGGGCACGGACGCGACCTGCCCGCGGTCGCGGCGGCGCTCCTGCACGGCGGCATCGACGCGGGTTTCGGCCGGGTGCATCCGCCTCTGCCGTCCGGGCTCACGCACCGGCTCGTCCGCCTCGAACCCGTCGACACCGTACTGAGCCGCGACCACCCGCTGGCCACCGCGACAGAGCTGCGGCCGGACCAACTGCGCGACTCCGTCCTGTGGGCGCCCGCCGCCCTGGACCGCCTCGACTTCCTGCACCGCTTCGCGGACCGCTTCGGCGTCACCGCCAGAGCCGAGGGCACCAACCTGGGACTCGCCCACTTCCTCACCGGACTCACCGCGGACCCGCGCCGCTTCACCCTCCTCCCCGCCGACCTGCCCCTCCCGAAGTCCGCAGGACTGCGTTCGATCCCCCTGACCCGCCCTTCTCCGCTCTACGCCTGGTCGCTGCTCTGGCGCTCCGAGACCGCCCACCCCGCCCTCGACCGCCTCATCACGTCCTGCGCCGCCCAGGCCCGCCGAAGCAGATGGCTCGAACACGACCCCTCCCGCGACTGGCTCCCCGACCCCTCCTGACCCGGGCCCTTCGCGGGGTCAGTCCTCGGCGGGGGCGGGGGTTCCGGTCGCGGCGGCGATCACGCGGGTCAGGGCCTGGTGGAGGGACTGGAGCTCGGACATGTCCATGCCGAGGCGCTCGACGATGGCCGGGGGGACCCGCTCGGCCTCCGCGCGCAGGGCGCGGCCGGCGGCGGTGAGGGAGACGGCCAGGGAGCGTTCGTCGGCGGCGGCGCGGCGGCGTTCGACCAGGCCGGCGGCCTCCAGCCGCTTGAGCAGGGGGGAGAGGGTGGCGGGCTCCAGCTGCAGCATGCGGCTGAGGTCCTTGACCGACAGCGGGGCGTACTGCCACAGCGCCAGCATCACCAGGTACTGCGGGTGGGTCAGCCCCATGGGCTCCAGGACGGGCCGGTAGAGCCCGATCACCGATCTGGAGGCGACGGCCAGGGCGAAGCAGACCTGGTTCTCCAGGGCCAGCGGATCGGCGACGTCGCCGAGGTCACTCATGCGTCCCCCTCTGTGCTCTCGGCCGATCCTACCGGGTCGAGTACACTAACAATTAGTGCACTAATCATTAGGGCACTGATCAACAACCCTCCCAAGGAGAGACGCATGAGCCGCTCGGACGTCCTGGTCGACACGGGCTGGGCACTGGGCCGCCTGGACGAGCCCGGCGTGGTCGTCGTCGAGGTCGACGAGGACGCCTCCGCCTACGACACCGGCCACATCCGCGGGGCCGTCAAGATCGACTGGCGGGACGACCTGCAGGACCCCGTCCGCCGCGACTTCATCGACAAGGACGCCTTCGAGGCCCTGATGTCGCGCAAGGGCATCTCCGAGGACGACACGGTGATCCTGTACGGGGGCGACAACAACTGGTTCGCCGCCTACGCCTACTGGTACTTCAAGGTCTACGGCCACCGCGACGTGCGCCTCCTCGACGGCGGCCGCAAGAAGTGGCAGCTGGAGCGCCTCGAACTGACCGACGAGCCCGTCCGCCGCCCGGCCACCGAGTACCGCGCCCAGGAGCCCGACACCTCCATCCGCGCCATGCGCAACGAGGTGCTCGCGGCCATCGGCACCGCGACCATCGTCGACGTGCGCTCCCCCGACGAGTTCTCCGGCAGGATCCTGGCCCCGGCGCACCTGCCGCAGGAGCAGCCCCAGGTCGGCGGCCACGTCCCCACCGCCAGGAACGTCCCCTGGTCGAAGGCCGCCAACGACGACGGCACGTTCAAGTCCGACGACGAGCTGCGCCGCCTGTACGGGGAGGCCGGCGTGGACCAGGGGAACGAGACCATCGTCTACTGCCGCATCGGCGAGCGCAGCGCCCACACCTGGTTCGTGCTCAGCGAACTGCTCGGCCGCCCCGCCGTCAAGAACTACGACGGCTCCTGGGTCGAGTACGGCTCCCTCATCGGCGCCCCCGTCGAACGCTGACCTTCTTCGCGGGCTCCCCGACCCGTTCCGGGGAGCCCGCCCTTCGCCCACCGGCCGCACCGCCGAGGAGAGGAACTCCCGATGACGAACCTGCAGAACAAGAAGACCCGGCAGGAGAAGGCCGACGAGCGGCGGAGGAGGCAGGAGCAGAAGGTCCAGGAGTACGACAGCCGGTACTTCGACGTCCCGGTCGCCAAGTACGTGTTCATCGGCCTGCTCTCCCTGGTCGTCTTCTTCCACATCGTGGCCCTGGTCGTCCTGTTCTTCGCCCCGACGTGACCCGCCCCGAACGCCGGGAACAGGGCCGCCGTCGCGTTCCACCCGTCCGGTCCGACTTCTAGGCGGATGCCCCTTTCCGGTGTTGGGTGGGATGAGAGGACGTCGACGGATGGAGTGCGGGCGATGACCGAGACTTCCGGCCAGGGGTACGGACCCGTCCACGAGACCGGAGCCGGGTACGGACTGCACCACGTCCAGCTCGCGATTCCACCCGGCGGCGAACCGCTGTGCCGCGAGTTCTACGTCGGCGTCCTGGGCATGGTCGAGCTGACGAAACCGCCGGTACTGGCCGCCCGAGGCGGACTGTGGGTCAGGGCCGACGGCCTCGAACTCCACCTCGGGGTCGAGACCGGCTTCCGGCCCGCGCGCAAAGCGCACCCGGGCATCCTGGTCGCCGACATCGACGCCCTGGCCGGGCGCCTCACCCGCGCGGGGATCGAGGTCACCTGGGACGACGGCTTCCCCGGCCACCGCCGCCTCTACACCTGCGACGCCGTGGGCAACCGACTGGAGTTCCTGCAGCGCGACGGCTCACCGGCACAGTGGTGACGAGCGCCCAGATGACGGCGGGACGTTCACCAGGGCGAACGGCGATGTCCCGGCCCGGGTGGCCACTTCGCCCTGCCGGTCGCTGCAGCACCTGCCACAGCCCCGCGCTTCATCGCCTATGAGCAGCCATCCGCAGGCCGGTCACCCGACGATCCGGACGGCCTGACCTGCCGATCCGTCGACGCAGCAGATGCGGGGAGCCGTCAGGTGGCAGTTGTCCACAGGCACAGTACGACACGCTCTGTCGATGTGTTGGGCTGGCTCCACCGCGTCGTCAACGGCGGCGGCCTCATCGACCGCGAATACGCCATCGGACGAGGCCGTATCGACCTCCTCATCCGCTGGCCCCTGCCCGACCGCACCGAGCAGTGGGAGGCCATCGAACTCAAAGTCCACCGCCCCGGCCGACCCGACCCCCTCACCCGGGGCCTGGTCCAACTCGACCGCCACCTCGACCGCCTGGGCCTGGCCCAGGGAACACTCGTGGTGTTCGACCAGCACTCCGAGCTTCCGACCTTCACCGAGACCACCAGCCCGTCCGGACGCACCATCACCCTGCTCCGCATCTGAGCGCTCCGCGCCCTGGCACCGCCCACCGACTCCAGCCGCCGGCATCGTCCGGCCCTCTCGAATCGCGAAGTCCGGGGTGTCGGTGGTGTCGGAGTGAGGTGGAGCCCCGGTCTCCGGGTGGGGGACCGGGGCTTCGCGGAGGGCGGGACCGGTCAGGGGGTGGCGGTCTGGACGTGGTCGTACATGGACTGGGAGAGGGGGCCGAAGCCCGCGCCGACCGAGGCGGGGCCCTCGCTCCAGCCGGGGCCGCCGGCGAGGTCGATGAACGGGGCGTCGCCCGTTTCGTTGGTGAAGCGGCTGGTGACGGCGATCTGGGTGCCCGTGCCGGTGGCCGGGTCGAAGTCGACGAGCCAGGGGCCGCCGCTGGAGCCGGGCGACATCGCCGAGATCATGTCGTGCCCGTAGCCGCCGAGCTGGGCGTCGTCGTAGGTCGTGCCGCGGGCGTACATGAGGGTGCGGCCGTCGAAGCGCCGCCGGAGTTCGACGGGGACCTTGGCGGTGCCGGTGACGTCCGCGGGCCGGTACCAGTTGCGGTAGTTGTCGGCGGGGTAGCCGAACTGGTAGGCATCGTGCGGGTTGGTGTCGACGCCGAAGGCGATGTCCTGCGCCCCCGTCACGTCCTCGATCCCGGTCGTGTCCCCGAGCCGCTCGACGGTGGCCATCGCCACGTCGCCGCCCAGGCCCCAGTAGTCGTTCTGGTTCCAGGTGTTGGTGATCCAGGCCCGGGTGACGGCCCAGACGCCGTACGGGGCGACGGCGGGGCCGGGCAGGGCGGTGTCGGTGCTGTCGCGGACGAGAGAGCTCCCGTCGTAGCCCGGGATGAAGACGGTGTTGAAGGCGATGTCGTCGCCGTACAGGCCGCCCCGGAACTGGGAGCTGACCTTGAAGCAGTGGGCGGCGGCCACGATCGTGCGCTTGTTTCCGCTGGTCACCACGTTCGCGGAGCAGCTGGACTTCACGATCTTGCCGTCGAAGCTGCCCCGGTAACGTGTGAAGAGCCTGCCCGCGGTGCGGGAGACCAGTCCGCTCCCCGCCCACGGGCGGCTGCGGTCGTCCCAGCCGCCGGGGGGCGGAGTCGCGTCGACCCCGTCCGCGTTGAGCCCGCCGTTGTCGGACTTCGCCAGCTCTTTCACGGTCCAGAAGTTGATGTCGGAGGCGAGGTCGCTCTGGTGGTCGCTTCCCGCCCGGACCAGGCGGGGCAGCTCGACGAAGTCGGCGGCGAGCGCCGGCTGGGCCGGGTACAGCAGACTCATCGCGGTCAGCGCGACGGCGCCGCGCACGAATACTCTGAACAACGTCAACGTACCGTCCTTCTCAGGGGGGATCGGGATCGGTGAAGATCACCGACCGCAACCTACGCCCAGAAGAACAGTTACGTCTATCTGAGTGTGAGACCGTGATCCGCTCCGCGGTCCCCGGAACCGCGCCGCCGCCCGCGCGGCGCGGCGGCCTCCTTCACCCGGTGCTCCCGTCGCGGCCCTGCTCGCCGGAGAGCATGTGCTTCCTGCGCAGCGCCAGCTGAAGGTGCAGATGGTCCAGGAGGTCGTCCGCTATACGGCTCATGGCCGTGGCGATCTCCACGTCGTCGGCTCCGCTCCTCGCGCGCAGGATCGCCATGACCTCCCGCTCGTCCTTCGTGGGCGGACGCATGTTGTGCTCCCCCGCGATGGACGCCGACAGGTAGTAGGCGCAGGCGCGGAACGCCTCCCCGGCCGCCTCCAGCGCCACCCGGACGTCGATGGCCTCCTCGACCGCCCGGCCGCCCGCCAGCCCCCCGTCCCCTCCGGCCGCCCCGAACGCCTCCGGCCCCCGGCCGTCCCCTCCGGCCTCTTCCGGGCCGTCGCTGTTCGTCGCCATGAAGGACATGGATACCGCAGCCGACGGAGAGGGCGGGCCGCTTCGGCACGAGACGGCCCGGTTCGCCGGGAGGCTTCGACGCCCGGAAGAGCGGCCGGCGCCCCGACTCACCCGGGCCGGCCCACCCGGGCCGGGTCAGGGGCGGGGGCCGGTGAGGCCGGTGTGGATGAGGTCGGTGAGGAGGTCGATGGCGGCGTCGGGGGCGAGGCGGGACTCGGGGGGCTGGTCCGTCCAGAGGGAGGCGTACTCGGAGACGAGGGTCATCATGGCGCGGGCCACCTCCTGCGGGGGGCCGGGGAGGGTGTGGCCGGCGGCGGTGACGTGGTCGAGGTGGCCCGCCAGGTCGGCGGCCACGGGGTCCATGAGGTCCCACAGGCGGCGGGCGAAGCGGGGGTCGACCATCGCGGCCTGGCGCAGGGCCGTCATGACGGGGCCGTGCGCGGTGGTGAAGGACCAGGAGGAGGCGACGTGCCAGCGGACGGCGGCGCGCGAGGTGAAGTCGGGGTCGTGCGCGGGGTCCTCGAGGACGTCGCGGTCGCCCGCGTCGAGGATGTCCTGGAGGAGCGCCTCCAGGAGCTCCTCCTTGTCGGCGAAGTGGCTGTAGAACGAGCCCGCCGAGCGGCCCGCCTCCGCCGTGATGTCGGCGATCTTGGCGTTCAGGTAGCCGGCGCGCGCGAAGACCCGCACGGCCGCCTCCTTGAGCGCGGCCTCGGTCTGCGCGGCGCGCGCCTTGCGCACCCCGCCCTCCGGTCCCCTGACGACCACCGCGCACCTCCCTGCTTGCCAGAAAACTAGCATCCGCCTATGGTGAATCTTGATTCAATGAATTGTGATTCACCGAAGGAGCGCGCATGCGGACCGAAGTACTGATCGCCGGAGCCGGACCCGCGGGGCTGACCCTCGCCTGCGAGCTGGCCCGCAGGGGCGTCGCCTGCCTGGTCGCCGAACGCGACGCCGAGCCGTTCGCCGGGGCGCGCGGCAAGGGCCTCCAGCCCCGCACGCTGGAGGTCTTCGAGGACCTCGGCGTCCTGGAGCGGGTGCTGGAGCTCGGCGGCGCCTACCCGCCGATGCGGGCCGAGATCGACGGCGAGGTCGTCTTCACCGGCCACATGGACGAGCCCGGCGAGCCCACCTCCGACGTGCCGTACCCGAACGGGTGGATGCTGCCGCAGTGGCGGACCGGCCTCATCCTGCGCGAGCGCCTCACCGAACTGGGCGGCTCCGTGACGCCGAACGCCGAACTCGTCTCCTTCACCCAGGACGACGACGGGGTGACCGCCGTCCTGCGCGTGGACGGCGCCGAACGGGAGGTGCGGGCGAAGTACCTGGTCGGCGCCGACGGCGGACGCAGCACCGTGCGCCGCGTCCTGGACGTCGCCTTCCTCGGCGAGACGCACGAGGAGGAGCGCGCGCTGCTCGGGGACGTCCGCGCCGAGGGCGCCGACCGGGGGTTCTGGCACGTGTGGCCGCAGGGCGGAGGCGGCGAGAACCCCTTCCCGGTGACCCTGTGCCCGCTCGCCGGCACCGACACCTTCCAGCTCGTGCTCCCCTCCCCGCCGGGCGCGGCGGCCGAGCCGACGCTGGAGGTCTTCCAGGAGGCCGTGGACCGCGCCGCGGGCCCCGGCCGCATCAAGCTCACCGAGCTGGTGTGGTCCTCCGTCTTCCGCCCGAACATCCGGATGGCCGAACGCTTCCGCGTCGGCCGCGTCTTCCTGGCCGGGGACGCCGCGCACGTCCACTCCCCCGCGGGCGGCCAGGGCCTCAACACCGGCGTCCAGGACGCCTACAACCTCGGCTGGAAGCTCGCCGCCGTCCTGCGCGGAGCCGACGAGGACCTCCTGGACTCCTACGAGGCCGAGCGGCTCCCCGTCGCAGCCGACGTCCTGGGCATCAGCAGCGCCCTGCACCAGAAGATCCGCGACAAGGCCGCCGACGCCCACCGCCGCGACGACCCGCGGCTGCGCCAGCTCACCCTGGGCTACCCCGACGGCCCGCTCAGCGCCGAGCACCGCACGTCGCCCACCGAGCCGTACGCCGGCGACCGCGCCCCCGACGCCGTCACGGGCCGCCGGCGCCTGTTCCCCCTGATCCACACCGGCGCCCCCGTGCTCCTGGCCTTCGGCCCGGCCGCCGCCCGCGTCGCCCGGGCCGTCGCCCCCGCCTCGACCGTCGCGATCGGCTCCCCCGCCTTCCCCGACGAGGAGGGCACGGCGCACACCGCCTACGGCGTCGCCCCCGGCGGGACCGCCCTCTTCGTCCTCCGCCCCGACGGCTACATCGGCCTCGCCACCGACTCCCCCGACGAAGCCGAGACGACCGCCTACCTCGCCCGCCTCGGCGCCCGCTGAACCCCGGGACCACCACGGCCGGTGGCACGACCCAGCGGCGCCACCGGCCCGTATCCATCCTGCGCAGAGCACGCCCTTACGTACGGAACGTCCGGCTGTATCCGCTCCGCACAGAGCACGGCCTTACATATGGAACGTCCGGCGATATCCGCCCTGCACAGAGCGCGGCCTTACATACGGAACATCCAGCGGTACCCACCCCGCACAGAGCGCGGCCTTACGTACGGAACGTCCGGCGGTAGGTGTCCGGTGGCACGCCGATCGTGCGCTGGAAGTGGCGGCGCAGCGTCGTCGCCGTGCCCATGCCGGCGGCCGAGGCGATGGCGTCGACGCTTTCGTCCGTGGTCTCCAGCAGCTCCTGCGCGCGGCGGATCCGCTGCGCCAGCAGCCACCGCAGCGGGGTGGTGCCGGTCACCGAGCGGAAGTGGCGGGCCAGGTGGCGCGAGCTCATGTTCGCCCGGCGGGCCAGGTCCTCCACGGTGAGCGGCCGGTCCAGGCGCCCCATCGCCCACGGGAGCAGCTCGGCCAGGGGGTGGCCGTCCCGGGCGGGCACCGGCGTGGTGACGAACTGGGCCTGGCCGCCCTCCCGGTGGGGCGGCACGACCAGGCGGCGGGCGACCACGTTGGCGACCGCCGAGCCGTGGTCGAGGCGGACCAGGTGCAGGCACAGGTCCATCGCCGCGGCCTTGCCCGCGGACGTGAGCACGCTGCCGTTGTCGACGTAGAGCACGTCCGGGTCGACCTCCACCCGGGGATACCGCGCGGCCAGTTCCCCGGTGTGCGCCCAGTGCGTGGTCGCGCGCAGCCCGTCCAGCAGGCCCGCGGCGGCGAGCACGAACGCGCCCGTGCACAGGGAGACCACCCGCGCGCCCGCCTCGTGGGCCGCGCGCACCGCCTCGACCAGGTCGGCCGGCGGGTCCTCGTCGACGTCGGCCAGGGCGGGGACGATCACGGTGTCCGCGTCCGCCAGCCGGTCGAACCCGTGGTCCGGCTCCACCAGGAACCGGCCGACCCGGACGGGGTGCGTGCCGCACACGCCGAGGTCGTACCAGGGGCCCGGCAGGGCGGCCGGTGCCGGGCCGAAGACCTCGCAGGCCAGGGCCAGCTCGAGGTGCAGCATCCCCTCGGTGGCGGCGATCGCCACCGAATGCCGGAAAGAGCTCATGTCGGGAATTGTACGGGTCATGTCGTTCCGGACACTGGGCACCGGCGGCCGACGCCGCCAGGATGAACGCGTTGGATCACTTTGGACACGCGGGAGCAGGCATGGAACCGGGTCGGAACGTGGCGGTGTTCGGCGCGTACGGGCACACCGGAAGGTTCGTGGTCGCGGAGCTGCGCGAGCGCGGGCACGTCCCGCTGCTCCTCGGCCGCGACCGGGACAAGCTGCTGGCGCTGGCGCAGACCCGCCCGGGGCTCGAGGCACGGCAGGCGTCGGCCGAGGACCCCGCCTCGCTCGACCGCGCGCTGAACGGCGCGGCCGCCGTCATCAACTGCGCCGGGCCCTTCGCCTCGACCGCCGCCCCGCTGATCGAGGCCGCGCTGCGCGCCGGCATCCCGTACGTCGACGTGGCGGCCGAGATCGAGGCGAACCTCGACACGTTCGCGCACTTCGCCGAGCCCGCCCGCGCCGCAGGCACCGTGGTGGTCCCGGCGATGGCCTTCTACGGCGGCCTCGGCGACCTGCTGGTCACCGCCGCGATGGACGACTGGACGTCGGCGGACGAGGCGCACATCGCCTACGGACTGAGCAGCTGGCACCCCACCACCGGAACGCTCGCCTCGGGCACGGTCTCGGGACGGCGACGGGGCGGCCGCCGTATCCGCTACACCGGCGGACGGCTGGAGCACCACGACGACGCCCTGCCGACCCTGGACTGGCGCTTCCCCGCTCCGCTCGGCCCCCAGCGGGTCATCGGAGAGTTCACCATGGCCGACGTCGTCACCGTCCCCAGCCACCTGGCCATCCCGGAGGTGCGCACCTACATGGCCGCCAAGGCCGCCGCGGACCTGTCCGCCCCCGACGCCTCCGCGCCGACCGCCGTCGACGAGCGCGGCCGCTCCGCGCAGACCTTCGTCGTCGACGTCATCGTCCGCTCCGGCGGCACGGAACGCCGCATCGCCGCCACCGGCCAGGACATCTACGCCATCAGCGCGCCCCTCGCGGTGGAGGCCGTCGACCGCATCCTCACCGGCCGCACCACGACCACCGGCGTCGCCTCCGCAGGCGCCCTCTTCGACGCCCCGGACTTCCTCCGCGCCCTGTCCCCCCACCTCTCCCTGCACACCCCGGCAACCGATCACCAGCAGCCCGCGAACCTGACCTAGAGAACTCGTTGAGAAGGCGGGCTCTCGACCCAGTCCGGCAGGCGGGCCTCGGTCAGTCGGTCGAGCGCCCCCGTGACAGCCTCCAGGGGAAAGAGGCGAGATTTACGCTCACTCCATTCGGCGAGTTCGGTCGCCGCCCGGTCGGCATCGGTGGCTCCGGCGGGTGCTGGCACAGCACGAGGCGGCCGAGCGCATGGGCGTGAGCCAACAACGGGTCTCGGCCATCGAAACCGAAACCTTGGACGTGGTCCGCGTGTCGACGTCGGCGTCCTACGCCGAGGCGTTGGGCGGCGCAGTGGACATCGCGATCGATATCGACGACCGGCATCTCGAAATCGCCTGAGGCGGCTCCGGCGCGGCCGTTCCGGGCGGCGAGCCGAAGGCCCTGGCCCGCCTGCGCCCCTGGTGGCGGGAGAGAACAGAGCTAGAGTCGGAGGTATGGAGATCTGGCACAATCCGAAATGTTCCAAAAGCCGGGCGGCGCGGGAGGCGCTGGAGCACACGGGACGGGAGGTGCGGGAGCGGCGGTATCTGGAGGACGTGCCCACCGCGGCGGAAATCGAGAGCGTGCTCGACAAGTTGGGGCTCGAGCCGTGGGACATCACGCGGATCGACGACCCGCTCGCCAAGGAGCTGAAGCTGCGGGACGCGGAGCGGGACCGGACGCTGTGGGTGGAGACCCTCGCCACGCATCCTTCGCTCATCCAGCGGCCGATCGTCATCACCGACGACGGGCGCGCCTATGTGGCGCGCGACCCGGAGACGGTGCAGGAGGCGCTTTCCTGAACCGCGCACGTCGAAGGGCCGAGGGGCGTCGGGGGCGACGGTCTTCGGCCCTTTTCCTTTTCCTGGAAAATCCACCTTGGCTGTTGACATGGCAGACGTATCCAGAAGACCTGTGATACACAAAAATCACGAGAGGTAGCCGGGAGCGGGGAGCGCCGATGGGCATGCGGTCAGGTCCGGGCAGCCGGGACCCGAACTTTCGCGGCATCGACCCCGCCGCGCTCGGACAGGTGATCCAGCAGCTCCAGCGGGCGGCGGGCGACATCGAGCAGTGGCTGCGCGCCAATCCCGCGCCGGCCGGGGTGTCGGCCGCCGGGTACCAGCAGGCGCGTGCCGTCCAGCAGTGGATCACCGAGCAGCTCGGCATGCTGACGCGGCGGCGGAACCTCGCGCTGGCGCAGCGGGAGGAGCCGGACGTCAACGCTCCGACCGCTCCCGAACTGGGCCGCAACACCAGGCCCGCCGACCCTGACGGCAACGACACCGACACCTTCGACGAGGTCGACGAGCAGACGCCGGGGGGCACCACGACCCCCGCTCCGGCCGCTCCGGTCGGGGAGAACGGCGACACCAGGCCGCCGCAGACCTCGCCCGTCGGCAACGGGGACGGCGGGACGGGTCAGCCCACCGTCGAGCCCGTCGGGAACGTCACCCCGGCCGAGCCCGCCGCTCCCCCCGGCAGTGGCAACGACCTCGGAGGGTTCGCCAGCACGGACGAGGCGGTGAAGGTCGCCGTCACCGACGCGTACGCCACCGGCACCTCGTTCCAGGGCGGGACCCCGGTGGCGACCGGGGTGTGGAAGAACCTCACCGCGCACGCCAAGGACCCCGAGTACACGGCGGCCTACTACGAGCGGCTCGGCCCCGAGGGAGTGGCGCGGCTCATCGACGCGGCCGAGGGCGACAAGGCGAAACTGGACGCGATCACCCAGTCGATCGCGACGGCGAACAACCAGTTCCACATGGACTCCAAGTGGGTGGCGGCGCTCCTCGGCGAAGCCGACAAGCTCGGCAACCGGGCCGAGGTCCTCCAGGTCCTCCAGGCCACCCCCCTGGCCCCGCGCCTGGACGACGCCGTCCCCGTCGCCGCCACCACGAGACTCACCACCGCGGCGAAAGTGAGCTGACCATGGGCATGCCTGCTGCTCCCCCTCCCCCGGGCAGCGTCCCCCCGCCCTACACCCCGGCGACGGTGCCCCCGGGAAGCGTCCCCAACCCGGCCTACCGCGAGCTGTTCCAGCGCTACAGCGCCGCTTACCGCAATATTGATCAGATGCGGGAGGCTCTCAATCCCGCTGTCCGTACCTTCAACGCAACAGATGCCTGGCTCGGTCCCGAGGCCCGCGTCTGGGGCAACAGCCTCTTGAAGGGCCAAAAAGACATACGGAAAGCTGCAGACAGCATTCTGTGGAGCATCTACGAAAAACTCACCAGTACCGAACGAAGTCTGCCGACTGGTTGACCACAGGTGACCATCCGGGCTTAGGCTCGGATGGGTGAGAGAGCCCACCCTGCGCGAGATCGACGTCAAAACCTTCCGGCGGATGCTCACCCCCATGATCGAGGTGTACATCGCCGCGATGGACCCACCGAGGAGCCAGCTTCCCGGCCGTCAGTCGATCATGCAGCGGCATGCGAATCATCCGGGTTTCCGTGCTTTCGTCGTAGAACGTCGCCGTGCCCTGGGCAGCACCGTCGTCGGGTTCATCTACGGATTCCACGGTGCGGCCGGGCAGTGGTGGCATGACGTCGTCGCGTCCGAGCTGTACGCCAGAAGCGGTCGTGAACACTCCGAACACTGGCTGAGGGACGCCTACGAGGTGGCCGAGCTCCATGTCCATCCCGATTACCAGGGCAGGGGACTCGGGCGGAAGCTCCTGAACGTCCTATGCGCCGACCGCCCAGAGAGCACGGTCGTACTCTCCACCCTGGATCGGCGGCCGGAGACTCCCGCCCACCGGCTCTACCGGTCCGTCGGGTTCGCCGATCTTCTCAGCAACTTCGAGTTCCCCGGCGGCGGTCCGCCCTATGCGGTGATGGGCGCGCCGCTCCCCCTCGTCCGAGTGCCGCTCGCCGAAAGCGCCAAGCCCCAGTGAAGACCTTCATCCCGGTGCCTTCGATCAAAGGTGTCTCCAGCACCGGGTGATGATCTAAGGGGCCGCGGTCGACGCGGCCTTCGCGCCCAGCAGCCCGAAGACCTCGCGTGTCGCGGTCGAACGGTTCATGGTGATGAAGTGGATGCCGGGCGCTCCAGCGTCCAAGAGCTCCTGGCAAAGCTCCGCGCAGTGCTCGATGCCCAACTGCCGCAGCGCTTCCGAATCGTCGGCGACGGCATGGAACCGCTCGGCCAACTCGGGCGGGAACGGCGCTCCGGAGAGCTGTTCGGAGCGCTCGATCGTACTGAGCTGTGTCACGGGCATGATCCCGGGAAGGATCGGGATGTCACAGCCCTGCGCCGCCACCCGGTCCCGCAGCCGGAAGTAGTCCTCGGCCTTGAAGAACATCTGGGTGATCGCGTAGTCGGCACCGGCCCGGCACTTCTCCACGAAGCGACGGGTGTCCGTCTCGATGTCAGGGGAGCGAGGGTGCTTGTAGGGGAAGGCCGCGACGCCTACACAGAAGTCACCACAGGCCTTGATCATCTGAACCAGTTCTTCGGCGTACTCCACGCCTTCGGGGTGGCGGACCCACTCCCCCATGGGGTTGCCGGGCGGGTCTCCCCGCAGTGCGAGCAGGTTGGTGACGCCCACGGACGCGAATCGCCCGATGAGCTGACGGAGCTCGGCGGTTGAGTGGTTCACCGCCGTGAAGTGCGCCACCGGGGTGAGCGTGGTGTCAGTGGCGACCCGCTCCACGATCTCCACGGTGGTGTCGCGGGTCGAGCCGCCAGCGCCATAGGTCACCGAGACGAAGGTGGGCCGGAGCGCCTCCAACTCCCGGATGCTCCGCCACAGGTTGATCGCTCCCTGCTCCGTCTTCGGCGGGAAGAACTCGAAGGAGAAGGACTTCTCGCCCGTGGCGAGGAGATCACGGATGGAGGAGCGTGCGGAGGTCATGGGAGAAGATTACCGACCTTGTGTGCACCGGGAGGTGACTGGGAGCAGAGAAACAACAGAACGCCCAAAGGTACAGAAATCGATCGTTCCCCATTAGGCTGGCGCGCATGACTCCGAGCCGTGTCCGCAAAGAGGTCGACGAGGCCCTTTACGCCTTCGTTGATCGACAGCGTCCCGTTCTGCTCTCGATCACCGAGGACCTCGCTCCCATGCTCGGAGCCCTGGACTCCCTGCTCTCAGGAGGCAAGCGCCTGCGCCCCGCCTTCTGCTACTGGAGCTGGCGCGGAGCGGGCGGCGCGGACTGCCCTGAGATCCTGGCGGCAGCAGCTTCCCTGGAACTCCTTCAGGCCAGCGCTCTCATCCACGACGACGTCATGGATGGCAGCGACACCCGGCGCGGTCAGCCCTCAGCTCACCGCAAGTTCGAGGCCATGCACCACGCGGAGGGCTGGCCCGGTGGATCAGAGGCCTTCGGCACCGGAGCAGCCATTCTCCTCGGCGACCTGGTGCTCTCCTGGTGCGGCGAGATGTTCGATACCAGCGGCCTTCCTCAGGAGGCGCTGAGCGCCGGGCGTCCGATCTACGACATCATGCGCACCGAAGTCATGTGCGGCCAGTATCTCGACATGCTAGAACAGGCTCGCGGCACCGGCGACGTCGAGTCCGCTCTACGCGTGGTCAAGTACAAGAGCGCCAAGTACACGATCGAGCGGCCTCTCCACTTGGGCGCGGCCATGGCCGGAGCTTCCAAGGAGGATCTAGAGGCGCTCTCCTCCTACGGACTCCCCTTGGGCGCGGCCTTCCAGCTCCGGGACGATGTTCTGGGGGTTTTCGGTGACCCCGCCGAGACCGGTAAGCCCGCCGGCGACGACCTCCGCGAGGGCAAGCGCACCGCGCTGATCGCCCTGGCCTATCAGGAGGCCGATGCGGCTCAGCGCGAAGCCCTGGACAAGCACCTCGGTGATCCTGATCTCGATCTCGAAGGTGTGAAGAAGCTGCGCGCGATCCTTGTGGATACCAAGGCACTGGAAAGCTGCGAAACCCTCATCGAGAATTTTGCCTCGCAGGCGTACACGGCTCTCGGCGAAATCCAGATCACCGATGAGGCTCGTGCGGCTCTCACCGACCTCACCGTTGCCGCTACCGCCCGCCGCGTCTGAGTTCGATCAAGAACCCGGAGTGGCCTCAACAGCTTGGCCGGGGAGAGCAGCGACGATCTCTCCGGTCAGCTCTTTGAGCTTCTCCTGCAAGGTGGACTGCTTCTCCGGATCCCCATAGTCACCCGCTTCCTGGAAAAGTACGACTCTCACGCTCACGTTTCTCACGAGCACTTCAATACCTGTTACCACGTAATCATTATCGGTAGGCGCAGGCTCGACTCCGGATGGCACGTCACCTCCTGTCCTCACGTAAGAGAAGGATCGGTCACCCACCCCCAAATCCCGGGATACCACCTGCGAGTAGGGATTCTTCTCTTCGTCGTCCAGCCCGATTTTGAATACTCGCTCGGCGGTCTCAGAAGCCCCTATATAGGGCGCTATACCAAAAGAATTCAGGCGAACACTCAGCCCTCGATCACCCCTGTAGATGTCACATGAGCTCAATCGTGGCGATTCACGGCTCGGATCCGGAAGTTCGGCTGTAGGCACAAGCCCCCGCACGCTGGCCAAGTCCAAAATCTGACAGCTTTTCGGAACTGACGCATATACGATCGACGTATCGGCCTTCGGGGAAGATGAACTCTTTGCTGGTGAACTGACGGCGGCTAGCGGCGGCCCGCTCTTCGCTTCAACTTCCTTACCATCATCATCGGTATCGATTCGGGGGCCGACCACAGCCCCGAGAATCAGGAGTGCAGGGACCCATAGGAATGCGCCTCGCACCCGTCGGCCCTTGGAGCGCACCGGTGCGGGCTCCTCCTCTGCCAGCCGGTTCCTCTCCGGGGAGACCAGGTGGAGGTGGAGGGTGCCACCCGGGCCGCCGTGGCGGCCCAGGTGGCCTCGGTGGGGGAAGCCGAGGGTCTCGCCCGGTCCGGCGTCGGAGGGCAGTGTGAGGACGGTACGGCGACCGCCGGGGAGGGTGAGGGCCACCGAGGCGGTTCCGGGAACGTGCGGGTGGTCCAGGTGGATGTCCGCGCCAGGCGCGGGGGCCAGCGGCGCGAGGCGGGCCACCAGGTCGTCGGCGGTCGGCCGGGCGGCCGGGTCGGGGGCGAAAGCGGCGTCCAGAAGGTCGCGCAGCTCTGAGGAGAGGTCCTCGGCGGAGAAGAGGATCCGGGCGAGGGCCGCGGGGGAGAGCGCGGACCATTGCGCATCGCGGCCGGTGGCCGCGTGCGTGACGGTCGCGGCCCATGAGTAGACGTCCCCCGCCGGCTCTGCGCGTCCTTCCGCGACGAGTTCGGGGGCCATGTAGGCGGGTGTCCCGCTGGCGCGGCCGTGGCGGCTGAGGCGGGTCTCGTCGAGGGCGTGGCTGATGCCGAAGTCGATGACGACGGGTGAGTCGTCGGCCATCATCACGTTGGCGGGTTTCAGGTCGCGGTGCAGGTAGCCGGCCCCGTGGACGGACGCCAGGGCGCGGGCGAGGCCGTCGGCGAGACGCCAGAGCAGCACGGGCGGCAGCGGGCCGTCGGCGGCGACCACGTCCCGCAGCGAGCGGCCCTGGATGTACCGGGTGGCCAGGTAGGGCGGGTCGGACTCCAGGTCGTGGGCGACGAGCTCGGCCAGGTGGTCGCCCCGCACGCGGGAGAGGGCTTCCGCCTCCCGCCGAAGGCGGACGCGCAGGGCGGGCCGGTCCAGGAGGTCGGCGCGGATCGTCTTGACCGCGAGGAGGGCGCCGTCGGGGGCGCGGGCCAGGTAGACCTCGCCCATGCCGCCCGTGCCGAGGTGCTCCAGGGGGCGGTACGGGCCGAGCCGCGGGGGGAGTTCCATGGTCCGCTCAGGCTACGGCGAACGCGTTCGGCCGGGGTAGTCCCGCACGGTGGGACACCCCGCCCAAGCAAGTGCTTCCTTATCAGAGTCTATGCTCGGGGACCGAATCCGTTTCGGGTCGCACGGACCCGTGATCGAGGAGTGAGCGCATGGCCGGTCGGGTGTTCGTGGTCGGGGTCGGGATGACCAAGTTCGAGAAGCCGGGCTCCCGGGACTGGGAGTACCCGGACATGGCCAAGGAGGCCGTGGGCAAGGCCCTGGCGGACGCGGGGATCGCCTACGAGAAGGTCGAGCAGGCGTACGCCGGGTCGATGTACGGGTCGATGGGGCAGCGCGCCCTGTACGAGACCGGCATGACGGGCATCCCGGTGATGACGGTCGCCAACGCCTGCGCGACGGGCTCGTCCGCGCTGTTCCTGGCGCGCAACGCGATCCGGGGCGGCCTGGCGGACTGCACGCTCGCCCTGGGCATGGAGAAGATGCAGAAGGGCTCGCTGGGCGCGGGCATGGAGAGCTCCAAGGTCACCATCATCGACCACCACCTGCGGGCGATGGTCGAGGGGCGCGGCGGCTGGGAGGCCGCGGCGCCGATGCCGCAGATGTTCGGCAACGCGGGCCGCGAGCACATGGAGAAGTACGGCTCCCAGCTCGAGCACTTCGCGTGGATCGGGTGGAAGAACCACAAGCACTCCACCAACAACCCGTACGCGCAGTTCCAGGACGAGTACACCCTGGAGGAGATCCAGAACGCGCCGATGATCTTCGAGCCGCTGACCAAGCTGCAGTGCTCCCCCACCTCCGACGGCGCCGCCGCCGCGATCGTGGCCAGCGAGCGGTTCGTCGACGAGCACGACCTGTGGGACCGGGCGATCGAGATCGCCGGCCAGTACATCTCCACCGACACCCCCGACAGCTTCGAGGACAAGTCGTCCATCAACGTGGTCGGCTTCGGCTGCTCCCAGCGGGCGGCCAAGAAGGCCATGGACGAGGCCGAGGTCGCCATCGACGACGTCGACGTCATCGAGCTGCACGACTGCTTCAGCGCCAACGAGCTCATCACCTACGAGGCGCTGGGCATGGCCGAGATCGGCGAGGCGCACAAGCTCATCGACGCCCAGGCCACCACCTACGGCGGCAAGTGGGTCGTCAACCCCTCCGGCGGCCTCATCTCCAAGGGCCACCCGCTGGGCGCGACCGGCATCGCCCAGTGCGCCGAGCTGACCTGGCAGCTGCGCGGCAAGGCCGACGCCCGCCAGGTGGAGGGCGCCCAGGTGGCGCTGCAGCACAACATCGGCCTCGGCAGCGCCTGCGCCGTCGCGGTCTACAAGAAGCCCACCCGCTGACCCCCGTTCTTCCCGTGCGGCCCGACCTCTCTCCCACGGGCCGCACGGGAACCTCTTCCGCCCGAGGCGCGTCATACGGTTCGTCCCCCGCCACCGGACCCGAAAGGTGACGCGTGGCAGCCCAGCACCCTCCCCTGAAAGCCCAGGACCAGCACCTCCAGGACGTTCTGATCGCGTGCCGGAGCGACGATCCCCGGCAGGCCATCGCCGCGATCAACGTGCTGGGCGACGAGGACGACCCGGCTCTCGAACCGTTCCTGCGCGGGTTGTTCGCCCGGTGGCGGCACGATCCGTTCGTTCTGGAGGCCCTGCTCGACGCCTATGAGTTCTTCGCGGTGTTCGAGGCCGCCGACGAGGTCTTCCCCTTCCTGCGCCACCCCCATCCCGGGGTCGCCCTCGCCGCGGTCTACGTCCTGGAGTCCCTCGAGGACGCCCGGCTGAGCGAGCGGGCGCTGGAGGAGTACCTGTGGATCCTGCACCACCAGGATCCGGAGACCGCGGCGGGCGTCCTGCATTCGCTGGCCCGCCTGCACGACTGGGACGGCTTCAACCCCGTCACGCGCGAGCGCGTCATCGGCGTGCTGACGGAGCTGCTGGAGCATTCCGCGCGTCCGGTGCGGCGCGAGGCCGCCGACAGGCTGCTGTGGTCGCTCGACTCGCACCCGCAGATCGACGCCCTGCTGCCCCGCCTGCTCAACTCCTCCGACCCGGCCGTCTACGGGAGCGCGCTCTCCCGGCTGGTCGTCCGCGGTGACCAGCACGCCCTCGAACGGATGGTGGAGGTCCTGCGCGGCCCCGATCCGGAGGAGGAGTTCGTCGCGAAGATCGGACGGGTCGGCGCGTGGAGCGAGTCCCGGAAGGTGAAGCGCGCCCTGCGCAAGGAGCTGAAGAGGCTGCACGAGCAGGGCTGGGCCGCCCGGGAGCCGGCGCAGCGCCCCTTGACGCTGGAGAGGGTCCGCCAGCGCTTCAAGCGGGACTGGCTGAGCTGGTTGTTCTGACGCTCTCCAGCAGCGCGGCCGCCAGCCGCCGTACTGCCTCCGCCAGTTCCGGCGGCTCCTGGACGGTGAAACGGCCGCCGAGACCGGCGAGCAGGGCCGCCATTCCGTCCAGGGAGTCCGCACGGGCCTGTAGAAGCGTTCCGCCTTCGACGGCCGTCAACGTGCCCACCGAAGGCGGGAGGCGCTTTCTCAGCTCCTCCAGAGGCGCGTGCACGACCACTTCCACCCGGTGCATATAAGGCACGTTCGCCAGCGACCTGGTGACGTGCTGGACGGGATCGGCGTCCGCGGGGATCTCATAGGTGGCCGTTCCGGGAGTCACCGAGAGCACCCTGTCCAACCGGAAGGTGCGCGTCTCGGACGAGCGGTGGTCGTGTCCCGTCACGTACCAGCGGCCGGAGTGGAACACGATCCCGTAGGCGTCGAGTTCGCGTTCGGTCTCGGCGCCCTGGTACGAGCGGTACCGGAGCACCACGCGCCGCCGTTCCCGCACGGCCGAGGCGAGGCCGAGCACCTTGTCCGCGTCCGGTGTGACGGCCTGGCGCTCGGCGAGGGTGAATCCCAGGGTCTCCCGCAGCGCCTCCACCCGCTCCCCCAGTGCGGCGGGGAGCACCCGCCTCACCTTGGCGAGCGCGGCCTCCGCCGCCGTCGCGGCCAGTCCGAGCCGGCGCGCGGCCAGCAGGCCGAGCACCGTCGCCGTCGCCTCGTCGTCGTTCAGCATCAGCGGCGGCAGCTTGTAGCCGGGCATCAGCCGGTAGCCGCCGTATCTGCCGCGTTCGGCGACGACGGGGATGCCGAGCTCGTCGAGGCGCCGCGCGTACCGCCGGACGGTCCGCTCGTCCACGCCGAGCCGTTCGGCCAGCTCGGCGCCGCCCATCCGGTGGTGCGCCTGGAGCAGTTCCAGCAGCGTCAGCACCCGGGTGGTGGGATGTGACATGGCACACATCTCCTTACCGGACAGGTTCTGTCCGGTAATCACCCTACCTTCGGATCACCGCCCGGAAGGAGGGCGGCGAACACACGAGGAAGGTGCACGAAGAATGGCGACGTACGTTCTGGTCCCCGGTTTCTGGCTCGGCGCGTGGGCGTGGGACGAGGTGGCGGCGGTGCTGCGCGGGCAGGGCCACGAGGTCCTGCCGGTGACGCTCACCGGACTGGCCGAGCGGGCCGCGGAGGCCTCCCCGGAGGTGGACGTGGACACCCACGCCCAGGACATCCTGGACGTCATCGGCGACCGGCGCGACGTCGTGCTCGTCGGGCACAGCGGCGCGGCCATGCCCGTCACGGCGGTGGCCGACCGCGTCCCCGAGCGGCTGGCCCGCGTGGTGTACGTCGACACCGCGCCGCTCCCGTCGGGCATGGCGCAGATCGACTTCCAGGAGCCGGAGGAGCAGGCCGCGGTCCGCGCGGCGGTGGGCGACGGCTTCACCATCCCGGTACCGGACTTCGCGGACGCCGGGTTCACCGACGAGCAGCGCGCGCACGTCCTCGCGCACGCCACGCCCGAGCCGTTCGGGGCGGCGACCCAGCCGCTCGTCCGCCCGGCGGAGCGCCCCGCCCTGCCCAAGACGATGATCTGCTGCACGATCCCGCTCGCCGCCGTGCGGTCCATGATCGGCACGGCGCCGGCCTTCGCGGAGCTGGCGGGGCCGGAGTGGACCTTCCTGGAACTGCCCACCGGGCACTGGCCGCAGATCACCGAGCCTGCGCGACTCGCCGCCATGTGCTAAATCTGAAGTGTGTTCACTATCAGGCCGACGAGCAGACCCGAGATCCACCGGGTCGTGGCGATCGACGAGCACCGGGAGACGGCGCGGAGCGTCACCTGGGGGAACGAGACCGGGCGCGCCTGGCACGAGCAGGCCTTCGAGGATCCGGCGCAGGAGCACCTCCTGGCCGAGATCCGCGCCCAGGCCGTGGGGTTCGCGGTCCTGTCCGGGATCGGCTCGCCGCGGGTGGAGCTGCGGCGGGTCGCGCTGTCCCACGAGTGGGTCGGCGACGGGCTGGCCCGCATGCTCCTGCGCGCGCTGCTGGAACGCGCCTACGGCCAGCACGCCGCCCAGCAGGTGTGGCTGCACGTGCGCTCGACGGACGAGCACGTGCTGGAGTTCTACGGCCAGGAGGGCTTCGTCCCGGCCGACGAGCGGCCGGCCCTCCACCTCTCCCCCGACGGCAGC
Source organism: Actinocorallia libanotica (assembly GCF_039525175.1). Lineage (NCBI taxonomy): Bacteria > Bacillati > Actinomycetota > Actinomycetes > Streptosporangiales > Thermomonosporaceae > Actinocorallia > Actinocorallia libanotica. The sequence goes on along the minus strand of NZ_BAAAHH010000014.1, from coordinate 65,357 downwards.
ACCGCCACCCTGCTGGCGCTGACGCACCGGCGCTGAGCCCGGCGGGCCCGGCGGCGGGCCCGCTCAGTGGCCGATCATCAGCCCCAGCGCGAAGCCGAGCGCCATCACCGCGCCCAGCGCGATGATCATGCTCGACCGGTAGCGCGGCACCTTCGCGGCCTTGCGGGCCGGGGGCGCCGCCTCCGCCCGCAGGAACCTGGCGATCTCCGCCGCGGTCGGGCGCGCCGCGGGCTCCTTGTCCAGGCAGCGGGCGACCAGGCCGCGCAGGCCGCCGCGCAGCGCGCCCAGGTCCGGTTCGCGGTCGGTGATGCGGCGCATGACCGCGGCGTCGGTGCCGCCGCCGAAGGGCGGGCGCCCGGTCGCCGCGTAGACCATGGTCGCGCCCCAGGAGAAGACGTCGGACTTGGGCCCCACCGGCAGGTCCTCGATCTGCTCGGGCGACATGTAGGCGGGGGTGCCCACGGGGCGGGAGGTGAGCGGGGTGCCGCCGTCCAGCAGCCGCGCCACCCCGAAGTCGATCACCTTGGCGCCGCGCGGCCCGAGCACCACGTTGCCGGGCTTGAAGTCCCGGTGCACGATCTCGGCCTTGTGCATCGCGTTGAGCGCGGCCGCGGTGCGCAGGGCCGTCTTGCGCAGCTCCGCCCCGCGCAGCGGCCCGTCGGCGGCCACGACCTCCTGGAGGGTGCGGCCCCGCACGTACTCGCTGACGAGGTAGGGGCGGTCGCCGGTGACGCGGGCGTCGAGGAGGCGGGCGATCTGGGGCGCCTGCACCCGGCGCGCGGCGGCCGCTTCCTTGGTGAAGCGCGCCCGTGCCCGGGTGCCCGCGGCGGCGCCGCCCTTGAGGAGCTTGATCGCCACCTGGGCGCCCTCGCGGTCGTGGGCGAGGTAGACCACGCCCTGGCCGCCTTCGCCGAGCCTTCCGGTCAGGGTGTACCCGCCCACCCGGCGGGGGTCGCCGGGACGCAGCGGGGTGTCGGACCCGGTCTTTACCTGTTTGGTCTGCACCTGAGCACACTCCGGCCAGAAGGATAAGGCGGAATGCATACATATCAGCATTCCGCCTTATCGTTCAGGCGTTCCGCGTCACCAGTGCGGGGGCACGTCCTCGCGCAGCCTGTCGTCGTTGCCGGAGTCCTCCCGCCAGTCCCAGCCCGCGTCCTGGTCGTCGGACGAGCGGTCGGACAGCAGCGGGCGCTCCGCGGCCCGCGGATCCGTGGTCTTGGGGTCCATGCCTCCCATTATCGCCCGTGCAGCCGGTCGGCCAGCCCGCGCGCCGCCCTGCCCGGATCGACGGCCTCGGTCAGCGCCCGCACCACCACCACCCGGGTGGCCCCGGCGGCCAGCACCCGGTCGAGGTTGCCCGCGTCGATGCCGCCGATGGCGAACCACGGGCGGGTGCCGCCCGCGGCCGCCGAGGCGAGCGGCTCCAGGCCCGCCGCCGGACGGCCGGGCTTGGTGGCCGTGGGCCACACCGGGCCCACCGCGAAGTAGTCGACGCCCGGCTCCTCGGCGGCCGCGGCCGCCTGCTCCGCCGAGTGGGTGGAGCGGCCGATGAGGATGTCCTCGCCGACGATGTGCCGGGCGACCTCCACGGGCAGGTCGTCCTGGCCCAGGTGCAGCACGTCGGCCTTCACCGCGAACGCCACGTCGGCGCGGTCGTTGACCGCCAGCAGGGCGCCGTGCCGGTCGCAGGCCTCCCGGAAGACCTTCAGCACCTCGATCTCGTGCCGCGCCTCCATGCCCTTCTCCCGGAGCTGGACGATGTCCACCCCGCCCGCCAGGACGGCGTCGAGGAACTCCGGAAGATCGCCCCGCGCCGAGCGGGAGTCGGTGCACAGGTAGAGGCGGGCGGCGTCCAGGCGGCGGCGCAGCGCCACCGCCCGGTCGGTCGTCAGCAGCGGCATCAGAAGGCCAGCGCCTGGGCCCTGCGGCGGATCTCGGTGCCCCGGTTCTCGCGGAGCGCCTGGATCGGGGTGCCGGGCAGGGTGTCGTCGGCGGTGAACAGCCAGCGCAGCGCGGCGGCGTCGTCGAAGCCCGCGTCCGACAGGAGCGTCAGGGTGCCGGGCAGTCCCTTGACCACCTGTCCGGCGTCCAGGAAGGCGGCCGGCACCTGCGGGCCGCCCCCGGACTGCCGGTAGGCGGCCAGCAGCTTGCCCTCCTTGACCCACTGCTTCACCCGGCCCGCCGGGAGTCCCGCGGCCTGCGCCGCCTGGACCGGACTGAGCCATTCGCCCACCAGGGCATCAAGTTCCGGATCGATGTCAACGTGCGTCTTCGTCACGTTTCCGTGTCTACCATCTCCCGGGACCTACGAAACAGCCAGAGCCGTGTTCCGCACGGGAACCGAGAGGTCGGTGAGCTTCTCCGCGTCCACCGGGGTGCCCGCGGTCAGGAGCCTGCGCGCCTGCATGAAGTCGCGCGGCGAGGCCACGGTCAGGACCGCCCGCAGCACGTCGCCGTCGAGCCAGAAGACCGACCAGGAGCGCTCGTTCGCCGGGTCGCCCCGCACGACCATCCGCTCGGCGCCCGGGTGGTGCCCGGCGTACTGCACCATCCGGCCGAACTGCTCGGACCAGAAGTACGGCGGGTCGTCGTAGACGGCCTCCTCGCCCAGCAGCGAGGCCGCCGCCACGTCCGGGGCGTTGAGCGCCGCGTCCCAGTGCTCCACCCGCAGCCGCTTCCCGTAGCGGTCGGACCACCAGGCCGCGCAGTCGCCGACCGCGACGATCTCCGGGCGGGCGGTGCGCAGCGAGGCGTCCACCACCACGCCGTCCGCCAGCTCCAGGCCGCTCACCCAGTCCAGGGAGGGCCGCACCCCGATGCCGACGACCACCGCGTCGGCGGCCAGGAACTCCCCGTCCACCAGCGCGACGCCGCCCTCCTCGATCGAGGAGACCTTGACCCCGCAGCGCAGTGTGACGCCCGCCTCGGCGTACCAGGGGACGGTCAGCGCGCCCAGCTCGGGGCCGAGCGCGGCGGCCAGCGGCGCGGGCGCGGCCTCCAGCACGGTGACCTCGCAGCCCAGCTTCGCCGCCGTCGTGGCGGCCTCCGCGCCGATCCAGCCCGCGCCGACGATCACCACGCGGGCGCCGGGGACCAGCAGCGCGCGCAGCTCCAGCGCGTCGTCGAGGGTGCGGATCACGTGCTGGCGGCCCGGCCCCGGCAGCCGGACGGTCTCCGCGCCGGTGGCGATCACCAGGCCGTCGTACGGCAGCTCGCCCGCCGTGGTCTCCAGGACGCGATCCTCCACGCGCAGCCCGGTCGCGCGATGCCCCAGCAGCAGTTCGCAGTCGAGCGCGTCCCAGGAGGCGTCGACCGTGGTGTCGTCGCGCTCCCCCGCCAGGACCGCCTTCGACAGCGGCGGACGGTCGTAGGGGCGGTGCGGCTCCGCGCCGACCAGGGTGAGCCTCCCGCCGAAGCCCCTGGCCCGCAGCGCTTCCACGGCGCGCACGCCGGCCAGCCCGCCCCCGACCACGATCACGCGTTCCATTCGGTCCTCCGAGACTCCGCTTCTCCTGGCAGGACACCCTAACTTCCGGCCTGTCCGGCGACGGTTACAGGATGCCCTGATATCCGATCAATACTGCTCAGGGCATACGCTGGCTCCGTACGAAGCGCGGGAGCCCGGAACGCGGGCTGAGAGGGGAGCGGGCCTCCCGACCGCCAGAACCTGATCCGGATCATGCCGGCGAAGGGAGCGGACCTTGATCGTGGTCATCGGCGCCGGGGCGGTCGGCCTCGGCATCGCCTGGCGGGCGTCCCAGCGGGGGCTGCCGGTCACCCTGGTGGACCCCGAGCCCGGAGGCGGCGCCAGCCACGTGGCGGCCGGGATGCTCACGCCCGTCGGGGAGCTGCAGTACGGCGAGGAGCAGCAGCTCCGGCTCGGCATCGACTCCCGCGACCGCTACCCGGAGTTCGCCGCGGAGCTCGCCGAGCGCACCGGCGTCGACATCGGCTACCGCAAGGAGGGCAACCTCTCGGTCGCCTACGACGGCGACGACCTGGCCTTCCTCACCGACCAGCACCGCTTCCAGGAGTCGCTGGGGCTGCGCACCGAGCTGCTCACCGGCCGGGAGTGCCGCAGGCTCGAACCGATGCTCGCGCCGTCCGTGCGCGGCGGCATCCTCGCCCCCGACGACGGCTCCGTCGACCCCAGGCGGCTGGTGCGGGCCTTGCTCGCCGCCTGCGAGGACGTCGAGATCGTGCGGCGGAAGGTCCGCGAGATCGTCGTGGAGGGCGGCGCGGTGCGCGGCGTGCGGCTGGAGGACGGCGGCGTCCTGGCCGCCGACCGCGTCGTCGTGGCGGCCGGAAGCTGGTCGGCGGACCTGGCGGACCTGCCCGTCCGGCCCGTGAAGGGCCAGATCCTGCGGCTGCACAGCCCCTACCCCTTCCTCACCCGCGCCACCCGGGGCCTGGTGCGCGGCTTCTCGCTGTACCTGGTGCCGCGTCCGGACGGCGAGCTGGTCGTCGGCGCCACCCAGGAGGAGCTCGGCTTCGACTCCCGGGTCACCGCGGGCGGCCTGTGGGAGCTGCTGCGCGACGCCCGCGCGCTCTTCCCCGGCGTCACCGAGCTGGAGTTCAAGGAGGTCAACGCCTCCTTCCGGCCCGGCTCCCCCGACAACTCCCCCCTTCTGGGCCCCGCGGGGCCGGACGGCCTGATCGCGGCCACCGGCCACTACCGCAACGGCATCCTTCTCACCCCCCTCACCGCCGACGCGATCGCCGACCTCCTGGAGGGCAAGGAGCCGCCGGAGGCGATACGACCGTTCGGCGCCGACCGATTCGCCCCCACCGGAGGCAGCAGATGAGAGTGACGATCAACGGACGGGAACAGGACCTGCCCGAGGACGCGACCGTCGAGACGGCCGTGTCGCGCTTCACCGCGGCCGGACGCGGCGTCGCGGTGGCGGTGAACGACGAGGTGGTGCCGCGCGCCGACTGGGCCGCCACCCCCGTCCGCGCCGCCGACCGGGTGGAGATCCTCACCGCGGTCCAGGGAGGCTGAGCGTGGAGACGACGCACACCGCACCCGCCGACCCGCTGGTGATCGCGGGCCGGGAGTTCGGCTCCCGGCTGGTCATGGGCACCGGCGGCGCGCCCAGCCTGCACGTGCTGGAGGAGGCGCTGCTGGCCTCGGGCACCGAGCTGACCACCGTGGCCATGCGCCGGGTCGACCCCGCGACGAAGGGGTCGGTCCTGGAGGTGCTGGACCGGCACGGCATCGGGGTGCTGCCCAACACCGCGGGCTGCTTCACCTCCGGCGAGGCCGTCCTCACCGCCCGGCTGGCCCGCGAGGCGCTGGGCACCCCCTGGGTGAAGCTGGAGGTCATCGCCGACGAGCACACCCTGCTGCCCGACCCGGTGGAGCTGCTGGACGCCGCCGAGCGCCTGGTGGCCGACGGTTTCACGGTGCTGCCCTACACCAACGACGACCCGGTGCTGGCCCAGCGCCTGGAGCAGGCCGGGTGCGCGGCGGTGATGCCGCTCGGCGCGCCCATCGGCTCGGGCATGGGCATCCGCAACCCGCACAACATCGAACTGATCGTCGAGCGGGCGGGCGTGCCGGTGATCCTGGACGCCGGGATCGGCACGGCCAGCGACGCCGCGCTGGCGATGGAGCTGGGCTGCGACGCGGTCCTGCTGGCCACCGCCGTCACCCGCGCGCAGCGCCCGGCGCTGATGGCCGCCGCGATGCGCCACGCCGTCGAGGCGGGCCGCGCGGCGCGGCTGGCGGGGCGCATCCCCGTGCGGCGGCTGGCCCAGGCGTCCTCGTCCTTCGCGGGCCTGGCCGCCACCGGCCTTTAGAGGCACCCGGCCGTCCGCCACCTGCGCGGACCCTCCCGCGCGGCCGTTCCGCCCGACTGTCACGGTTGCGGAACGGCCGCGAGGTAGTCCCGCAGAGCGATGGGGAGTAGTCCGTTTCGCCCGTAGACTGCCCGGGTGGACGCGACAGCAGTGGACCCGCTCGTCGGGCAGGTACTCGACGAGCGGTACCGCGTCGACGCCAAGGTCGCGCGCGGCGGCATGGCCACCGTCTACGTGGGCCACGACCTCAAGCTCAAGCGGGTGATCGCCCTCAAGGTGATGCACCCCCACCTGGCGCAGGACGACGAGTTCGTCCGCCGGTTCATGGGCGAGGCCAAGTCCGCGGCGGCGCTGTCCCACCCGAACGTGGTGGCGGTGTACGACCAGGGCTCCCACGGCGCGCACACCTACCTGACCATGGAGTACCTGCCCGGCCGCACCCTGCGCGACCTGCTGGACGAGCGCGGGCGGCTGCCGGTCGGCGACGCCCTGGAGATCATGGCCCCGGTCCTGTCCGCGCTGGGCGCCGCCCACCGGGCCGGGCTGATCCACCGCGACATCAAGCCCGAGAACGTGCTGCTGAGCGTCGACGGGCAGGTCAAGGTCGCCGACTTCGGCCTGGCCCGCGCCGAGACCGACAGCAAGCAGACCAAGACCGGCATGATCATCGGCACGGTCGCCTACATGGCGCCCGAGCAGGTCGTCACCGGCCGGTCCGACACCCGCACCGACGTGTACGCGGCGGGCATCCTGCTGTTCGAGCTGCTCACCGGCCGCCAGCCGCACGTCGGCGAGACCCCGCTGCAGGTGGCCTGGCGGCACGTCAACGAGCAGATCCCGCTGCCGTCCCAGCTGGTGCCCGGCGTCCCGCCGCGGATCGACGCGCTGGTGGTCGCGGCGACCAGCAAGGACCCGGCGGGCCGCCCCGCCGACGCCGACCACTTCCACGCGCTGCTGACCGACCCCTCCCTGGAGCTTCCGGCCTCACCGGGCCACCCCGCCTCCCCCGACAACGCCACCTCCGTGCTGGGGGTGCCGGGCCTGCCCTCGCAGAGCGGCTCGCTGCCCGGCGGCTCGCTGCCGAGGGGTCCGCTGCCGGGCACCGTCCCGCCGGGCTCCCTCCCGCCGGACGGCAGCACGAGCGTGCTGCCGAGCGTGCACTCCACCCTGCCGCCCGGCGGGCATACCACCGTCATGCCGCGCGCCATGGTCCCCGAGGAGCCGCCGCAGGAACCGGTCATGCTGTTCGACCGGGTCCTGCACTTCATCACCGGCAAGTTCGTGCTGGTGACCCTGGGCGTCATCGCGTCCATGGTGATCGGCTGGGCGACCTGGTACCAGGTGTCGGGCAAGTACGACCACGTGCCGAAGATCATCGGCATGAGCCAGGCCGACGCCGTGGAGGCGCTGCAGGCCGAGGGCATCGCGTACGAGATCTCCGACGAGCGGGAGTACTCCGAGACCGCGCGCAAGGGCGCCGTCGCCTCGGTCGCCCCGGGCGTCGGCAGCAAGGTCGACCCCGGCGAGACCGTCACGCTGGTGCTCTCCCGCGGCCTCACCCCCCGCAAGGTCCCCGACGTGGCGGGGCAGTCGGCCGAGCAGGCGCGCGAGGCGCTCAAGGACTTCGTCTCCCTCACCGAGGAGAAGAAGCCGGGCGCCGCCGCCGAGGGCATGGCCCTGGGCACCGACCCCAAGGCCGGCACCGAGCACGCCAGGGACGAGCCGCTCGTGCTGTTCGTCAGCAGCGGCCTGGCCATGCCCGACCTGTCGGGCAAGTCGAAGGACGAGGCCTACGGCCTGCTCGAGGACCTCAAGGGCCAGCTGAACGGCGACCTGCCGATCTACGAGCAGACGCAGACCGACCCGGCCAAGGAGGACGGCTCCATCCTGTGGCAGAACCCGGCGCCGGGCACCCTGCTCAAGCCGGGCGACGCGGTGACCCTGGGCGTCAACAAGAAGGAGAGCTGCTTCCTCTCGGCCATCAACCCGTTCTGCGACGACGGCCCCGACGGCCAGGGCAACGTCCAGGTCCCGTGGATGCTGGGGCGCGCCGTCGACGAGGCCGTCCAGAAGCTGCAGGAGCGCGGTTTCCAGGTCAACGTGCAGCACCGCCTGAACAGCGGCCGGGTCATCGAGCAGCAGCCCCGCCCCGGCGACCGCGTGCCCCCCAACACCACGATCACCATCCACGACTGAAACGTCGGCGGCGCCCACTACCCTGGCCCCATCATGAGCACACAGACGAGCCCCATCGGGGCGCACGTGCCGGTGGCCGGGGGGCTGGGCACCGGGGGCCTGAAGTACGCGGCGGAGATCGGGGCCGAGGCCGTCCAGGTCTTCGTCAGCAATCCCCGCGGGTGGGCGCTGACGGCGGGCAAGCCCGCGGAGGACGCCCTGCTGCGCGCCTCGGAGCTGCCCGTCTACGTGCACGCCTCCTACCTGGTCAACTTCGGCTCGCCGAACGCCGACACCCTGGAGAAGTCGCTGGAGTCGGTGGCGCACGCGCTGGAGCGCGGCACGGCGATCGGCGCGCGGGGCGTGGTGGTGCACACCGGCTCCGCGGTCTCCCAGCCGGTGGAGGCGGCGATGGCGCAGATCCGCGCCCGGGTGCTGCCGCTGCTGGAGGCGCTGCCCGAGGACGCGCCGAGCCTGCTGCTGGAGCCGATGGCCGGGCAGGGCGCGATGCTGTGCGCCACCGTCGACCAGCTCGGCCCCTACTTCGCGGCCCTGGACCACCACCCCAAGCTCGGCGTCTGCCTGGACACCTGCCACGCCTTCGCCGCCGGCCACGACCTGACCGCCGACCAGGGCGTGAAACTGACCCTCGACGCCCTCGTCGCCACCGTCGGCGAGGGCAGGCTGCGCCTCGTCCACGCCAACGACTCCAAGGACGTGTGCGGCTCCCGCAAGGACCGCCACGAGAACATCGGCCGCGGCCACATCGGCGAACGGCCCTTCGCCGAGCTGATGGCCCACCCGGCCGCCGCGGGCGTCCCCCTGATCATCGAGACCCCGGGCCGCTCCGCCGAGCCCCACAAGACCGACATCGACACCCTCAAGCGGCTGCGGGCCGCCAACGCCGAGAAGGCGAAGGACGCCGAGGACGAGGCGTTCGAAGGCGAGGAGTCCGAGAAGGCCGGGGACGAGGACCGGGAGGCCCGGAGTTCCGGAGACTAGGGCCGGGAAGACCGGGGGCCGGGGCCGAGGGCCGGGGCGAGCAGGGCCGGGAAGAGCAGAAGGGCGAGGCCTGAGAGACCGGGAGGAGGCCTTCCCGGGATGAGCGGTGAGCCCCGGGAAGGCCTCGGAAACGCCCAGGCGCCGAGACGGACAACCCCCCGACTGTCCGCTCGGCGCCTGAGCCATCACCGTCGGATCCCACCCCCCCGGTACGGGATCCGGCGGCTGTGACCCTCCCGTTCCGGGGCCGAAGCCCCGGCCCTGAGGAGGACCTCCAGAATCGCCTTGCTGAAGAGAACAGTAGGCCGACGGGCGGGCGAGGGGCAGACCTCGGCCCCTCCCCCGCGACCAACGGTCAGTAGCCGTCGATGTACGTAGAGTAAGCCTCGGACGAACGGCCGATCGTGTGCGACGAACGGTCGAGGCCGCGCCGACCGGCGGCGGAGACGGTGGGTCCAGGACCGCTGGGACCGGCGGAGACGGGACCGGTGGGATTGCCGGGACCGGTGGTGCCGACGGGACCGGCGGAACCGGCAGGGTCGGCGGTGCCGACAGGGCCGGCGGTGCCGACAGGGCCGTTGGGACGGGCAGGGCCCGTGGTGCCGGCAGGACCGTTGGGACGGGCGGGGCCCGCAGGGCTGTTGGGACGGGCGGGAACGGTGAGGCCCGTGAGGGTGGGAGGGCGGTCGGTCTTGAAGCCGCGGACCAGGAGGTCCCGCACCCGGCGGGTGTGCCTGCGGCTCACCGCCAGCACCGCGCCACCGACGCGGACCGAGGCGCGGCCCCCGTCGAAGAGCAGCTCCTCGATGTGCGCGGACGCCACCAGGGTGCTGCGGTGGATGCGGATGAACCCCGCCTCCTCCCAGCGCCGGGCCAGCACCGTCAGCGGGATGCGGACCAGGTAGCCCGCGCCCTCGCCGACCGTGTGCAGGCGCACGTAGTCGCCGTGCGCCTCCACGTGGGTGACCGCCGAGCGGCTGACCATGCGGGTGCGGCCGCCGAGCTCCACGGGGATCATCTCGTCCGACGGGGGCGCCGCCGCGGCCCCGGCCGGGCCGCGGCGCACCGCCCGCTCCACCCGGCGCACCGCCTCGGCCAGCCGTTCGGGGCGCACCGGTTTCAGGAGGTAGTCCACCGCCCCCAGGTCGAAGGCGGCGACCGCGCCGTCGGCGTGGGCGGTCACGAAGACCACGGCGGGCGGCTCGGCGAACCCGCCCAGCAGCCGGGTGAAGTCGAACCCGTCCAGGCCGGGCATGCGCACGTCGAGGAAGACCGCGTCCAGCCGGTCGCCGCCGGCCAGGACGCGGCTCAACCCGCGCAGCGCCTCCGCCGGGTCGCACGCGCCGGCCACCCGTTCGATGCGGGGGTCGGCGCGCAGGAGGCGGACGAGTTCGTCGAGGGCTGGCGGTTCGTCATCGACCGCGAGGACACGAAGCATGGGAGGACCCTCCCGCGATCACGCTGCGCACGCAATCGCTTTCACCAGGTGACTATGCCTCGGCCGCCGGCCCGGTCAGTCCTCCTGGTAGGAGTAGCGCTGCTCCAGCCACGGATCGGCGATGTTGTGGTAGCCGCGCTCCTCCCAGAAGCCGCGGCGGTCGCCGACGAGGTACTCGATGCCCCGCGCCCACTTCACGCTCTTCCAGCCGTACAGGTGCGAGACGACCGCCCGGACGGGGAAGCCGTGGTCGGGGGTGAGCGGCTCGCCGTTGTGGTGCGTGGCGAACAGCGTCCCCTCCTCGGCCAGGTCGCTCAGCCTGATGTTGGCGCCGTAGCCGTACTCGGCCCAGAGCATGACGTGGGTGACGGCGGGATCGGGGGGCACCAGCTCCAGCAGGGTGCGGCCGGTCACGCCCTCCCAGAGGTTGTCCGGGATCGTGAACTTGGTGACGCAGTGGAAGTCGGCGACCACCTGGGTGCGCGGAAGCCGCTGGAACTCGTCCCAGTCCCAGCGCGCCTCCACTCCCCCGGCGGTGGGCCCGTAGACCCGGAAGTCCCACCGCTCCGGGCGGAAACGCGGCACGGGTCCGTAGTGCAGCACCGGGAATCCCCGGGGCACGTACTGCCCCGGCGGCAAGGGTTTCTCTGGAGGGGTCATGTTCCCGCCCATCCTGCCATCCTTCGGACCGGAGCCGGTTTCCCACCCCCGATGTACGGGCCGGGCTCGAAGATGCCCTACGCTGTTCCCCATGCGCACCGTCGTTGACTTTTTTTGGTATGGCGAGCCCGGAGGGGTGATCGTCAGCCGCACGCTGCGCTGATCTGCTTCACACCAGAGCCCCGGGCCTTCCTTCGGCCCGGGGCTCTTTCGTGTTCCCCGACCCGCTTCCCAAGGAGAAACAGCATGGTCGTCGTCATGGCATCCGAAGCCACCGAGTCCGACCTCGACAACGTCGTCTCGCTCGTCGAGTCGGCGGGCGGCGAGGCCTTCGTCAGCCGCGGCGTCAACCGCACCATCGTCGGCCTGGTCGGCGACGCCGAGCGCTTCGAGGCGCTCAACCTCGGCGGCCAGCACGGCGTCGTGGAGGTGGTGCGGATCAGCGCCCCCTACAAGCTGGTGAGCCGGGAGCACCACGCGGAGCGCTCGACCGTGCACGTGGGCGGCGTCCCGATCGGCCCCGGCACCATGACGCTGATCGCCGGCCCCTGCGCGGTGGAGACCCCCGAGCAGACCCTTGAGGCGGCCCTCATGGCGCAGTCGGCCGGCGCCACCCTGCTGCGCGGCGGCGCCTTCAAGCCCCGCACCTCCCCGTACGCCTTCCAGGGCCTGGGCGAGGAGGGCCTGCGCATCCTGGCGGACGTGCGGGCCGAGACCGGCATGCCGATCGTCACCGAGGTCGTGGACGCGCGCGACGTGGAGCTGGTCGCCCGGTACGCCGACATGCTGCAGATCGGCACCCGCAACACCCAGAACTTCGCGCTGCTGCAGGCGGTCGGCGAGGCCGGCAAGCCCGTCATGATCAAGCGCGGCATGAGCGGGACCATCGAGGAGTGGCTGATGTCGGCCGAGTACGTCGCCCAGCGCGGCAACCTCGACGTCGTCCTGTGCGAGCGCGGCATCCGCACCTTCGAGAAGGCCACCCGCAACACCCTGGACATCTCCGCGGTCCCGGTGGCCCAGCGCCTGTCGCACCTGCCGGTGATCGTCGACCCGTCCCACTCCGGCGGCCACCGCGACCTGGTGCTCCCGCTCACCCGCGCGGCCATCGCGATCGGCGCCGACGGCGTCATCATCGACGTCCACCCCCACCCCGAGACCGCCCTGTGCGACGGCCCCCAGGCCCTGGTCCGGGAGGACCTCGCCGAGCTGACCGAGCTGATGCGCGCCCTTCCCCCGGTGGTGGGCCGCTCCCTCACCGCGCCCGCCGCGGCCGTCCCGGCCTGAGCGGAGGCCGGGCGGGCGGCGCTCCCGCCTGCCCGGTCATCCTCCCGGGTATAAGGATCTTTAACCCGGGTTGAGGATTTTCCTCCGGTGGCGTCCGGAAAGCGGAAACGCATCGGCAATCCGGCGGGAATGAGGGAAAGTGCGGTAATGGCGAGGGAGCATGTGGGGCATGCCCCATGAGGACGAGGCTCTGCGACAAGGGCTACGCGAGCTCACCACCACCGATCCGGTGCGGGCGCTCGTCGCGCAGGACGCCCGGCGAGCCCGGCGGGAGTACCCGCTGACCGTCCTGGCCGGACCCATGTTCGGGGTCGCCGAGGAGCTCGGCGCGGACTGGCGGGTGATCACGCTGGGCGAGGCCACGCCCCAGTGCTCCCGCGACGACCTCGCCGGGCACCTGCGGATGGAGGCGCGCGCCGCCGCCGAGCCCGAGCCCTACCTGGCCGCCGCCCGCGTCCTGGACTGGGAGCGCCACGACGAGCTCGCCGTGGCGGGCCGCCGGTTCCGGATCATCCGGGTGGAGCAGCTCCTGCGGCTGAACCTCGACGGCGAGCCCGAACCGCCGCGGCCCACCGACCCCGACCCCCGCACTCCCCCCGTCCCCCGGTACGAGGTACTGGCCGCCCCCCGGCACGAGATGCAGGACCCCCCGGGCCGGGAGGACCCGGCCGAGGCCGAGGCCGCCGAGCTCGCCGTGCGCTTCGCCGAGGCCGTCGACCTGCCGGGCACCGACGGCGAGCTGGTCAGGGCCGACGCCCTGCGGGCGGAGCTCTCCCACCCCGTTCCCGTGCCCATGATCCCGGTCTTCTCCGTCGCCGAGTACCTGCACGACGGCTGGCGGTCGGCGACCGCGGCCTGCCCCACCCCGCAGCGGGCCCGGGAGGCGCTCGCCGAGTACCTCCAGCAGGTCGCGCCCGTGGTGGAGCGCGTCGACGAGCGCACCCGCTCGGCCTACGACGAGGCGGCCGGGCGGCTCCTGGCCGGCCGGCTCGACGAGCTGGCGGTGTGCGGGCGGCGCTTTCGCATCGTGCGCGTGGAGAAGGCGGCGCGGTTCGGCGAGGACGGCCCCGAGCCGCCCCGCCCCTCGGACTTCGACCCCGACCCGCCGGTCGAGGTCCTCGCCCTCCGGCTGCGCGCCGAGGGGATCATCGAGGACTGACCCCGCGCCCCGACGCGGCCCGGCCCGTCCGTCGGCCCGTCGGTCCAGGACGTCCGTCGGTTCAGGCCGTGCGTCAGTCCGAGGCGTCCATCAGTCCGGACCGTCCGTCAGTCGGACCGTCCGTCAGTCCGGACCGTCCGTCAGTCCGGACCGTCGGTCAGTCCGAGCCGTAGACCGGGCGGTGCTCCTGCACCGAGTCGGCCAGCTGCTCGGCCAGCTCCTCGGCGTCCAGCCGCTTCTCGATCTGGCGCAGGTCGGCGATGCGGGCGGCGGTCTCGGGCCGGCGCGGGGCCAGCATCGAGCAGCAGTCCTCGTCGGGCAGCTCGGAGATGGCCAGGGTGGCGTTGCGGCGCGCCTGGTCCATGATCTCGATCTTGTCCATGCCGACCAGCGGGCGCAGGATCGGCAGGTCCACCGCGTCGTCCAGCGCCGTCATGTTGACCAGGGTCTGGCTGGCCACCTGGCCCAGCGCGTCGCCGGTGATGAGCGCGCCGGCGCGGCGCCGCTCGGCGACGATCTCGGCGGTCTTGAGCATCAGCCGCCGCTGGGCCACGATCGCCAGCCGGTCCTCGCCCGCGGACTTGATCTGCTGCTGGGCCTTGCCGAACGGCACCACGTACAGCCGCGAGTCGCCCTGGAACTTGTCGAGCTCGCGCACCAGCGCGTACGCCTTGTAGATCGACTCGGGGCCGGTGAAGGGCATGCCGGAGAAGTGCAGGTAGTCCACCCGCAGGCCGCGCCGCATCATCCGGTAGGCGGCGACCGGGGAGTCGATGCCGCCGGACATCAGCACCAGGCCGCGCCCGCTGGAGCCCACCGGCAGGCCGCCCTGGCCGGGCGCGCCGTCGGTGTAGACGAACACCTCGTCGCGGTCGACCTCGATGGAGACGGTGATGTCGGGGGTCTTGAGGTTCACCGGCAGGCCGAACTTGACGTTGATCGCCGAGCCGACCGAGATCCCGATCTCCGACGAGGTGATCGGGAAGCGCTTGTCGCGGCGGCGCGGGCGCACCGCGAAGCTGCCGCCGCGGGCCGACATCGGGTGCTGGGCCACCGCCTCCAGGGCGGCCTCGGTCATCGACTCGACGTCCTTGGGCACCCGCTGCGCGCGGTGCACGATGACGATGCCCATGACGTCCTCCAGCCGCCTGGCGACCTTCTCGACGTCCTCGGCCAGGCCGCTCCCGGCCCGGATGATGATCACTCCGGAGCGCTGCCAGAGATCGATGCCGACCCCCGTGGAGGACAGCGCCTTGCGGATGTTGCTCTGCAGCCGCTGCTCGAACTGATGGCGGTTCTTGCCCTTCAGGACGATCTCGCCGAGCTTCAGCAGCACACACGGCTCACCGGCGGCGGGCGCCAGGGGCATGATTCGAACCTCCGTCAGACGTTGCGGGAACCGTCTTTCAGTGTCGCCCATTCCGGAGAGCACTTCGACCCGTTATCGGAGATCGCCCTCAGCCGAAGAAGACCTCGGCCTCGGCATACCGCTCCAGCGGCACCGTCTTGAGGGTGCCGACGGCCTCCGCCAGCGGCACCCGGACGATCTCCGTGCCGCGCAGCGCCACCATGGCGCCGAACGCCCCGGCGTGGACGGCGTCGGCCGCGTGCAGCCCGAACCGGGTGGCCAGCACCCGGTCGAACGCGGTGGGCGTCCCGCCGCGCTGGAGGTGGCCCAGGACGACCGAGCGCGCCTCCCGGCCGGTGCGCCGCTCCAGCTCCCCGGCGATCCGCTCCCCCACGCCGCCCAGCCGCACGTGCCCGAAGGCGTCGAGCTCGCCCGTCTGCAGCTCCAGCGAGCCCTCCAGCGGACGGGCGCCCTCGGAGACCACGAGGACCGCCGCGCGCGCCGCACCGAACCGCGCCTCGACGTGGGCCGTGACCTGCGCCATGTCGAACGGCCGCTCGGGCACCAGGACGACCTCGGCGCCCGCCGCCAGGCCGGTGTGCAGCGCGATCCAGCCGGCGTGCCTGCCCATCACCTCGCAGACCAGGGCCCGGTGGTGGCTCTCGGCGGTGGTGCGCAGCCGGTCGGCGGCCTCGGTGGCGATGGCGACGGCGGTGTCGAAGCCGAAGGTCTGGTCGGTGCCGCTGAGGTCGTTGTCGATGGTCTTGGGCACGCCCACCACCGGCACGCCCGCCTCGTGCAGGGCGTGCGCCACGCCCAGGGTGTCCTCGCCGCCGATCGCGACCAGGGCGTCCAGACCCAGCTCCGCCAGGTTGCGGGCGATGCGGCCGATCCCGTCCTCCTCCTTCAGCGGGTTGGTGCGCGAGGAGCCGAGGATCGTGCCGCCCAGCGGCAGGATGTCCCGGACGTCCGCCACGCCCAGGGGGACGGCGTCACGTTCGAGGGGCCCGCGCCACCCGTCGCGGAAGCCGGTGAACTCGGCGCCGTACTCCTTCGCCCCCCGGCGCACCAGCCCCCGGATCGCCGCGTTGAGCCCCGGGCAGTCGCCCCCTCCGGTGAGCACTCCGATGCGCATGACGTCCCCCTCGTCCTGAAACAGAAGATCCGGCCGCTGCCTCGACACTAACCTCCGCCCCAGGCGCCCCTCCGGCGGGGAAGCGCTCACCGGCGGCGAAGCCGGCCCGCCCGCGGGGAGGCGCTCACCGGCGCGGCCGGAAGACCACCACGCGGCTCCAGAAGCCCAGTACGGCCCCGCCCGGCACCCGGCGCACCACCGGTCCCCGGCGCAGCCGCGGCTCGTCCCCGTACCGCCACCGCGCCTCGCAGACGGCGAGCGCGGTCAGCGCCTCGGCGTCCAGCGAGCACCGGTGCGCGCGGGCGAAGTCCCAGCCGTCCCGCCAGGACCCCTGCGGCGGCCTGTCCCTCGCCCAGGCGCGGAACAGCTCGCCGTAGGGCAGCAGCTGCGGCCACGTCCCGGTCACCTCCCCGAACCGCTTGTTGCGCAGCGCCCGCCCCGCCGCCCCCACCCGCGCCCCGTCGAACCCCTCGGGAAGCGGCCCGCCCGCCACCAGCGCCCGGACGAGCGCCTCCTGCCTCTCGGCCAGACTCCCCGCGCCTGGGCTCCCCGCGGCCAGGCTCTCCGTATCCGCGCTCCCCGCGTCCGGGCTTTCCATGCCCGCGCTCTCTGCGGCCAGGCTCCCCGCGTCCGTGCTCACGTCACCCTCGCCAGTCCCGCCGCGTCGGCGATCGCGTCCAGTTCGGCCCGCAGCTCTGCGGCCGGCGGATAACGCCCGTCGCGCTCCAGCAGGTAGCCCAGCCGCGCCTCCGCCGTACTGCGCGCCTCCGCCTCGGTCACCAGCGCGAGCACCTCCTGGCGCAACGCGTGCGTGTGGGTGTCGTGGTAGTAGCCGTCGTGCTCGCTGCCCCCCGCCACATGGCAGTAGGCGATGCGGTCCAGCGGAAAGGACTCCAGCACTTTCAACGGGTCCTGCCCCCGGTTGCGCGCGTTGGCGTACACGTTCGCCACGTCCAGCAGAAGCAGCGCCCCCGTCCTGTCGAGCAGCTCCGTGAGGAAATCCCCCTCCGCGTACTCGTCCTCCGGCCAGTCGAAGAACGCCGCGATCGGCTCCACGGCCAACGGCACACCCAGCTCCGCCGTGGTGAGCCGAACGTTGCGCACCAACGCGTCCAGCGCCTCCCGGGTACGCGGCACCGGCAGCAGATGCCCTACTTCCATCCCCCCGGCCCGCACGAACGCCACATGCTCACTGACCAGCGGCGCCCCCAGCAGCTCAGCGCAGCCCGCCAGATGCGCCACTCTTTCGGGCTCCACCGGATCAGCCCCGCCCAACGACAACCGCACCCCGTGCGGCACGATCCGCGCTCCCCGGTCCCGCAGTTCCAGCAACGCCGGATGCGGATGGTGCAGCGACTCCGCGATCACCTCACTGAACCCCGAGTCCACCAGCCCCGGCAGCTCCTCCACGAACCGCGCGAGCGCAGGCCGCCACCCGATCCCGACTCCCGGACCGCTCACCCGCCGCACCCTCCGCCACCGCCACCGCCGCAACCGCCCCCGGAGCCACTGGAACTGCTGGAACTGGAGCTGCTGGAGGAGCCTTCGTAGACTCCGCCGTAGGAGGAGCCGCTCGAGAACGAGCTTCCGCGGCTATCGCGCCGCGCCGCGGCTTTCTTGTCCTTTTTCTTCTGCACCGTCACCTTCTCAGCCTCTTCGCCGAGCGCTGCGGACCGCTCGGCCGCTCTGCGCTTTTCACGCTTCTTGCGCCGCCCCGCGATCCGCTCGGACTCACCCTTGATCACGGCGTCGAAGTCCGGATCCGCGGCCGCCAGGTCGGCGGTCCCGAAGTACGCCATGCGCAGCACGAGCTCGGCCGTTCCGCGGCCGTCCTCGTCCCGCGAAGGCCGCGAGCGCGATTCCCGGAGCCGCTCCTGCACCGTGGCGTGCCACTCCTCTCGGAGCCTCTCCTCCCAGCTCGGCCGGGGAGTTCCCGGAACCCACCAGCGCAGGAGGACCGGGATGCCCGCCGCCAGACCCAGCAGGAGGAGCAGCAGGAACAGGATCGGCTTGCCGTTCGCCGCCCCCGCCCAGAGCCGGACCACGCCCAACGGCAGCAGGAGCACCAGAGGAAGCACCGCGAGCCTGGACCACCGCATCCGTGCGAGATGATCGCGCCACAGCCCGTCCTTCCAGGCCCGGTACTCCTTCCGCAGCCGGGCGAGCTCGGACCTGACAAGCCGATCGCCTCCGACCCCGCCGAGCCGTCTCCCGCCGGCCAGCGCCTGAAGGACCGCACGGTCCAACGGCCCGGTCAGGTCCTCACCGTCGCCGACCGACCGCAACGCCCCGCCGTCCGCCACCGCGACCAGGCCCCTGGACCGCAGGAACACCAGGCTCGCGGCGACGACGCCGTTCTCCCACGCGGCCCGCGCGCTCAAGGGCGCCAGAGCGTAGCTGTGCAGCTCGGGCAGCACCGGCAGCCGCTTCGCCACCCGGTTCCGGACGGCCACCGCGAACCCCGTCGACAGGAGGGCCGCCAGAGCGAACCCCGCGAGAAAGACGGGACCGGTGATGCCCCAGGTGGGCGGGGAATCCATCACGTGCCTCCACTCCGATACTCGAGCGGGTCCGGAAGGTCATCCACGTAGACGAGAGGAACGGCGCACAGGTTCACCCCGAATCAGCCGTTCCCTCCTCTCCCGTCAACGCCCTTCGCCGCTCACCCGCCGCATCCGCCTCCACCACCGCCTCCACCGCCACAACCGCCGCCTCCACCGCCGCAACTGATGGAGCGGCTGGAGCCGCCGGAGTCATTGGAACTACTAGAGCCACTGGAACTGCCAGAGCCACTGGAGCCGCTGGAACGGCTAGGGCCGCTGGAGCTACTGGAGCCGCTGGAGGGGCCGTCGTAGGCTCCGCCGTAGGAAGAGCCGCTCGAGAACCGGCTTCTGCCCCTCGAGCTACGTCTCTCACGCCGCGCAGCGGTCCTCTCGGCCTTCTCTGCCTTTTCACGTTGCGCCGCCTTCTCGGCATCTCCGCCCATCGCCGCGGCCCACTTGGCCGCTCTGAGCCTTTTGCGCTCTTCACGGCGCGACATGGTGCGCTCGGGCTCGGGCTCGGGCTCGGACGGGCGCTCAGGCTCGGGCTCGGGCTCGGGCTCGGACGGGCGCTCAGGCTCAGGCTCGAGCTCGGGCGTGCGCTCAGGCTCGGACGGACGCTCAGGCTCGGGCTGGGGCACGCCCTTGATCACGGCGTCGAGCTCCGGGTCCGCGGCCGCCAGATCGGCGGATCCGAAATACGCCATGCTCAGCACGAGCCCGGCCGTTCTGCGACCCGCCTCATCCTGCGGAGGTCGTGAGTGCGGCGTCCGAAGCCGCGCCCGCACGATGGCGTGCCCCTTCTCCCGGAACCTCTCCGCCCAGTCCGAGGACGAACGCCTGGGAACCCACCGCCGTGAGAGGAACGCGATCCCCCCGACCAGGACCAGCAGGAGGATCAGCAGGAACAGGACCGGTCTGCCGTTCGCCATGCCCGCCCAGAGCCGGACCACCCCCAACGGCAGCAGAAGCACCAGGGGAAGCAACGCGAGTCCGGACCACCGCATACGTGCGAGGTGATCCAGCCACAGCCCGTCCTTCCAGACCCGGTACTCCTCCCCCAGCCGGGCGAGTTCGGATCCGACGAGGGGATGGCCCTTGATCTCGCCGAGCCGCATCCCGTCGGCGAGCGCCCGAAGGACCGCGCGGTCCAGCGGCTCCGTCAGGTCCTCGCCGTCACCGGCCGCACGCAGCGTCCCGTCGCCCTCCACCGCGACCAGATCCCGGGACCGCAGGAACACCAGGCTCGCGGCGACGACGTCCTCCTCCCACGTGGGCCGCGACCCCAGGGGCGCCAGCGCATAACTGTGCAGCTCGGGCAGCACCGGCATCCGGTCCACCGACCGGTTCCGTACGGCCACCGCGAACGCCGTCAGCAGGAGGGCCGCCAAGCCGAACCCCACGAGAAAAACGGGGCCGGGGATGCCCCAGGTGGGCGGCGAGTCCATCACGTGCCTCCACTCCGGTACTCGGGCAGGTCCGGAAGGTCATCCACGTAGACGAGGGGAACGGCGCACAGGTTCACCCGAAGGAGAAGAGTACGTCGTTAGTCCATTTTCGGACACTCCATCCTGATAGCGCGCTTCCCCGCTCACCCGCCGCAGCCACCGCCATCGCCTCCGCCGTAGGAGGAGCCGCTCGAGAACGAGCTTCCGCGGCTCTCGCACCGCGCCGCGGCTTTCTAGCCCTTTTTCTTCTGCACCGTCGCCTTCTCAGCCTCTTCGCCGAGCGCTGCCGACCGCTCGGCCTCGGTCAAGGCGGCGAGTTCCGGAACCTCGTCCCGCAGGAGCGTGGGGCCGAAGTACGCCGTGCTCAGCACGAGCTCGTCCACGTTCTGGTCGGCTCCGTGCGGCAGCGGCCGCGAACGGGCTTCCCGGAGCCGCCTGCCCGCCATGGCCTCCCTTCTCTCCCGGAGCTCCCCGCTCCAGTCCCGGGACGGGGTCGTCGGAACCCACCGCCGCAGCAGAAGCGGAATCGCCGCGCCCAAGAGCAGCAGGAACGACACGAACAGCAGCAGGAAGCCGGTCGGCTCGCCGTTCACCACGTCCGCGAGGAACCGGACCGACCCCACCGCCAGCAGGGCCCCCAGCGGGAGCAGCGCCGGCCTGGCTCTGCGCGCCGCCGCCTGGGAGGCCCGGCGGGCCCCGGCCTCCCATTCCCGGTACTCCTTCTGCAGCCGGAGGAGTTCGGACGCGACGGCGGGATGCCCCTTCAGGCTCCTGATCTCCTCGCTTTCGCCGACCGCCCGGCAGACCGCGCGGCCCAGCGGATCGGCCAGGTCCGCACCGCCGCCTCCGACCGGCCGCACCACCCTGCCGTGCGCCACCTCGACCAGGCCCTTGGATCGCAGGCGCACCAGGCTCGCGACGACGACGTCGTCCTTCCAGCTCCTTCGCGGGCTCAAGCACGCCAGCACGTACCCGTGCAGGTCGTCGGTCTCCGGCAGGCGGCTCACGGCCCGTTCCCGGACCGCCAGCGCGAACACCGCCAGCAGGACTCCTGTCGGGGCGAACGCCACGAGGAAGACCGGACCGCTGATGCCCCAGACAGGCGATGTGTCCATTGCTCGTCCTTCGCCGGCTCGTTCTCGGCCGATTCACCTGGAGGGCGTCCGGGGCCGCTCAGCCGCCGCAGCCGCCGCAACCGCCACCGCAGCCGCCTCCTCCTCCGCCGCCGTCGCCGCTGCCGCAGCCTCCGCCGCTGCTGCCGCCGTCGCCGCCGGCGGGAGCGGCCTGGCCGAGGCGCTGCTGGATCTCGGCCTGGGCGGCGAAGTCGGGGTCCATGGCGATCAGGGTGGCGACGCCGAAGAGGGCGACGCCCATGGCGGCGGCCTCGGGGCCGTGGGAGCGCCAGTCGGGGGTGGAGGAGGGCTGGAGCTGCTGGTAGCGGGTACGGGCGCCGCGAAGGACGACCGGCACGGACTTGGTGCGCTCGGGCACGTGCAGGAGGAAGGCCAGGACCACCGCGAAGGCGATGAGCAGGACGATGAGGAACCCGACCGGCCTGTCGTTCTGGACGCCCGCCACGAGCCGTGCCACGCCCACCAGCAGGACGAACAGCAGGGGCAGGGCGGCGGCGCGGACGGTGCGCCGGTCGTCGGGGCCCAGGAGCAGGCCCTCGGCGCGCAGGCCGTCGCGCAGTTCCTCCAGGCGCGGGCGCAGCAGGGAGTGGTCGGCCAGGTCGCCGGTGCGGACGGCGCGGCCGGCGGCCTTGAGGACCGCCTCGTCCAGCGGGGAGCGGGAGGCGACGGGGACGTCGCCGGTCCGCAGGGAGCCGCCCGGCTGCGCGGAGACCGCCCCGGACAGCCGCAGTCCCGCCAGGATGGAGGCGACGACCAGCCGGGGGCCGCCCTCCAGGTAGGCGAGTTCGTAGGGGTGGAGTTCACGCGAGGGGGTGCGGCCGGCCCGCAGCCGGTGGCGCGTCGCCAGCCCCAGCAGCCACGCCGCCACCGCCGCCAGGGCGAAGGCGCCGAGGAAAACCGGTCCGCTGATGCCCCAAGTGGTCGTCGAGTCCGTCATGTGACTCTCCCTCGGTCTCCCGGGCCGCGCCCGGTCTCGACCTGATAGATGCCGGAGAGAGCGCTCAGGTTCCGGTTCGGACGGCTATTCGCCGTCGAGACCCTTCTCGATCGCGTAACGCACCAGTTCCACCCGGTTGTGCAGCTGGAGCTTGCCCAGGGTGTTCTGGACGTGGTTCTGCACCGTGCGGTGGGACAGGACGAGGCGTTCGGCGATCTGCTTGTAGGTCAGGCCCTTGGCGACCAGCCGCAGGATCTCGGTCTCGCGGTCGGTCAGGCGCGGGGCGTCCGGCTCGGGCGCGGGCGCGGCGGCGAGCCTGCGGTACTCGCCCAGGACCAGGCCGGCCAGGCCCGGGGTGAAGACGGCGTCGCCCTCGGCGGTGCGCGCCACGGCGTCCAGGAACTCCTCGCGGGCCGCGGACTTGAGCAGGTAGCCGGTGGCGCCCGCCTTGACCGCCTCCAGCACGTCGGCCTGCTCGCCGCTGGCCGACAGCACCAGCACCCGCACCGGCGGTTCGGCGGCGGCCAGCGAGCGGGTCACCTGCACCCCGCTGATGTCGGGCAGCTGCAGGTCCACGACCGCGACCTGCGGCCGCGCCGCCGCGGCGATCCGCACCGCCTTGCGCCCCTCGCCCGCCGTGGCCACCACCTCGTACCCGGCCTCGGCCAGATCCCGCGCCACCGCCTCGCGCCACATCGGATGGTCGTCGACCACCATCACGCGGATCCCCGCCATCGTCCTCTCCTCACCGGGCTCCGGCCCGTCCGCGCGGGCTCCTGCGGCCCGCAGCGACCATCATGCACCCGTCCGCGTCAGCGCGGCCGGGGGACGACCAGTTCCAGCTCGGTGCCGGCGCCGGGCGAGGAGAAGATCTCGACGGTGCCGCCCAGGTCCTGGACGCGGCCCCTGATGGAGCGGGCGAGGCCCATCCGGCCGTCCCGCGCCGCGGCCTCCATCCGGCCCGCGGGGATGCCGGGGCCGTCGTCGCGGACGCTGACCGTCACCGTCTCCCCGTCGTCCTCCACCAGCACCCAGGCGCGAGCGTCCGGGCCGCAGTGGACGGAGACGTTGTCGAGGGCGGCGCCCACCGCGGCGGCCAGCTCGGCCGCGGCGTGGCCGGGCAGGCGCACCGGTGTCGCCGGGGCGGAGACCTGCACCGCGGACGAGGCGTAGCGGTCCAGCAGGTCGCGCAGGTCGCGTTCGCCGCCGGGCTCGGTCTCCCCGGCCGGGCGGGAGATCAGCGCGCGCAGCGCCACCTCCTGCTCGCCGGCGAGCCTGCCCAGCTCGGCGGCCTCGCCGCCCAGCTCGCTCCCCCGCCGCCGCACCAGCGCCAGCACCTGGAGCACCGAGTCGTGCAGGTCGCGGGCGAGCCGCTCGCGCTCCCTGGTGGCGGTCTCCAGCGCCACGGCCCGGGCCAGGCGCTCCTGGCTGTAGCGGGCCAGCCTGCCCAGGTAGCCGACCACCACCCCGCCCATCAGGAGCAGCACCAGCCCGTTGAGGGTGGTCTGCTGGAACTCCCCGCCGTACAGCCAGCGCAGCAGGAGGTCGGGGATGCCCACGAGCACCGCCGCCGCGGCGCCCCAGCGCACGCCGCCGAGCAGCGCCCACACCAGGACCGGGATCGCCACCCAGCTGGCCGTCAGGTTGGGGCGGCCGTCGGCCAGGTGCTGGGCCGTCTCCACCAGCCCGGTCGCCAGCAGGCACGCCGTGGACACCGCCAGGTCGAGACCGGCCAGAACCGGCCCCGCCCCGCCGCCGGCGTAGGCGCGGACGGTGAAGGCCGTCCAGGCCACCATGACGGCCAGGACGATCCAGCCACCCGCCGGGTGGAGGTAGGTCTGGTGGTTGGAGGCGATCAGGACCGCCGCGTAGACGCACGCGACGATCCGGAAGGCGGCGAGCGCCCGCCAGAGGGCGGCCTCGACGTTCACTCCTCGTCGTCGTCCCTGCGCACGGCCCTGCCCGCCTGCTCGGCCTTGACCTCGGCGGCGTAGCGGTCGACGTACTCCTGCCCGGACAACTCCCCGATCGCCGCCATGATCCGGTCGGTGATCAGGCGGAGCACCTCGCGGTCGTCCTCCCGGCCGTAGTACTCCGAGAAGTCCATCGGCTCGCCGAAGCGCACGCCGGGGCGCCCCGGCAGGCCGCGGACGCGCGGCCGCGAGCCGGCGGGCATCAGCTCGAAGGTGTGCATCATCGCCATCGGGATCACCGGCACCCGGCCCTGCAGCGCCAGCCGCGCCACCCCGGTCTTGCCCTTGAACAGCCGGTTGTCGGGCACCCGGGTGCCCTCTGGGTAGATGCCCAGCAGCTTGCCCTCGCGCAGCACCCGCAGCCCGGTGGACAGCGCCTCCTCGCTGGCCTTGCCGCCGGTGCGGTCGATCGGGATCACCCCGACGCCGCTGAAGAACATCCGGCTGAAGAAGCCCTTGATCCCCTTGCCGGTGAAGTAGTCGCGCTTGCCCAGGAAGACGATGCGGCGGCGCAGCGGCCAGGGGCCGAAGAAGTGGTCGGCGAACGACAGGTGGTTGCTGGCCAGGATGGCCGGGCCCTCCTCGGGCACGTTCTCCATGCCGTCGTTCTGCGGCCGCCAGAGGAGCACCAGGAGCGGTCCCACGATCGCCTTGACCACCCACCAGAACATCCTGACCGCCTCTTCTCCGTGTTCGATCATCCGGGGGACGACCCCCCGGACCCCGCGGTGGGTCCGGCCGATCCTCGCTTCGCTGCGGTCGTCCGGACTGGAAAGTGGGAGACATCTTCGCACGGGATCGGTCAGACGGAACGATCGCGCCCCCTTGCCCCCCGTGGGACGATTCGCACCGTAGGCTCGACGCATGATGGTCGCCGGAGTCCGGAGGGGTTGAGGGAAGTGAACCGCCGCGAGAACGGGCTGTCAGCGGACGCCTACGCGCCGCTGATCGACCTGGTACCCGAACTCGCCGACCAGCTGCTCACCGTGCTGCGCGAGGCGGGCATCGCCGCGTACGCGCTGCCCGGCGGCGGCGACGGTCCCGACATCCTGGACCACGTGCACGTCGACGCCGAGCGCAAGGGCGAGGCCGAGCGGCTGCTGCACGTCAACGTGCTGCGCGACCGCGTGGCGCCGCCCCCCGAGCGCGACGAGGACGCGATCTTCGCCGAGATCGTCGCCGGCTTCGGCGAGACGCCCACCGACGTGTCCTGGCCCGACGAGGAGAACCTCGGCCCCGCCGAGCCCGGCGACGACCTGCAGGACGGCGCCGGCCGGCTGCCGACCGCCCGGGTCGTCTACTACTCCGAGGGCCCGATGGGCAAGGGGGACGAGGACTTCCCCGAGCCGGACGAGGAAGGGCACTACGAGCCCCCGCCTCCCCCGCCGCTGCCCACCGGCGACGCCGCCAGCAGGCTCGCCTGGCTGTGCCTGATCGGCGGTCCGCTCTACATCCTGGTCACGGTGGTCTTCCGCTGGCCCGCGCCCGGCTGGGCGGCGTTCCTGGCCGTGGCCGCCTTCATCGGCGGCTTCGTCACCCTGGTCCTGCGCATGGGCGACGAGCCCCGGGACGGCGACGACGACGGCGCCGTCATCTGACGGGACCCGCCCCTCCCGGGGGACGGCCCCCGGACCCCCGCGGGACGCCCGCCCGATCCTCGCTTCGCTGCGGTCGTGCGCGCCTCAGCGGGCGACCTTGAGGTAGGCCTTCTCGACGGTCACCGGCACGGTGCCGAAGTTCTCGACCTCGGCGCGGTAGCGCCGCTTCTCGTCCATCCAGACCAGGCCGGAGAGGGTGAACTCCACCCGGGTGCCGTTGCCGACCTTGTCCTCGCCCAGGGCGTCCTTGGTGCGGGTGTCCTTGTCGCGCTCGTACTCGGTGATGGAGAGCTTGAGCTTCTCCCCGGCCGCCTGGCCGGCGGCGACGACGGTGAGGGTGGCCAGGTGGTAGGCCGACTCCTTGGGCAGCCAGTCGGCGTGGGCCCCGTCCTTGTGCACCTTGTCGGGGTCGTTCCACTCCTTGTCGAAGACCAGCGCCTGCCGCTTGCCCGGGGCCACCGTGACGGACGCGCCGCGGCCCAGGTTGATCAGGATCTTCAAGGGTCTACCCTCTCCGCCTTTATCGAATTTTTGGACTTTAGCGGCACCTGCCCGACAAAACAGGGGAACACACGTACTTGGGTGTGATGTCGTGAGTGAGACTTATCTCACCCACGGTGATCAGGGGCCGACCCTCCGGAGCCGCTCAGGGCAGCGCGATCCTGGCCAGCACCGGACAGTGGTCCGTGGCCTGCGGGAAGTCCCCCGCCGGGTCGGGGGGAACCCCGCAGCCCAGGACGCGCAGCGCCGGATCGGCGAACACCGCGTCGATCCGGCGCCGCGGCGCCCGCGCGGGGAAGGTCGGTCCGCGCCCTTCGGGGGCCAGCGCGTACCCGTCCTGGAACGCCCCGGCCAGCAGCCGCCACGCGGCGCCGCCGGGCGTCTCGTTGAAGTCGCCGGCCAGCACGACCGGCTCGGGGCAGGCCGCCAGCAGCCGGAGGATCTCCATCCCGTGCCGCAGCCGCGCGCCGGGCGCCAGGTCGAGATGGGTGGAGGCCACCGCGAGCGGCCGCCCGTCCACCCGGACCCGGGCCAGGGCCAGGGCCCTGCGGTGCAGCGGCGGCGACCACGTCAGCAGCCGGTAGTCGGCGGACAGCAGGCGCACGCGCGGGCCGCCGAGCACCGCGAGCCCGGCCTGCCTGCGGCTCGCCAGCACCCGCATCCCGCACGCCGCCGCCAGCGCGTCGCGCCGCGCCCGCCAGCGGCCGAAGCGCGGCACCTCCTGCAGGCACAGCAGGTCGGGCGCGCAGGAGCGCACCACGCGGGCCACCGCCTCCGGATCGTCCCGCAGCGACCTCAGGTTGTAGCCCAGGACCGCCACCGGCACGGCCGGGGCGGCCGCGGGCTCACTGCCGGGCGAGATCGGCGGCACCGACGATGCCGGCGTCCGGCCCGAGCTCGGCGACGCGCACGGCGCTCGGCCTGCGGTGCCCGTGCCCGGTGACCGCGTTGGCGAACGCCTTCTTGATCGGCTCCAGCAGCAGGTCGGCGACCGCCGACAGGCCGCCGCCGATGATGAACGCCCCCGGGTCCAGGGTGGCGGCGAGGTCGGCCATGCCTTGGCCGGTCCACTCGGCCACCGACTGGAAGCACTCCAGGGCCGCCGGGTCCCCCTCCCGCGCGGCCTGGGAGACCGCGAGGCCGGTGATCACCTCGGCCGAGCCGCCGCTGAGCTCGATCATGCGGGCCGCCCAGCCGGGGTTCACCCGGGCCAGGTCGCGCGCCTCGTGGGCGAGCGCGTTGCCCGAGGCGTACTGCTCCCAGCAGCCGCGGTTGCCGCAGCCGCAGCGCCGCCCGTCCGGGACCACCCGGATGTGCCCGAACTCCGCGCCGATGCCGTAGCGGCCCCGGTAGAGCCGGCCGTCGACGATGATGCCGCCGCCGATGCCGGTGCCCAGGGTGATGCAGACCAGGTAGCGCTCGCCGCGCCCGGCGCCGAAGCGCGCCTCGCCCCAGGCCATGGCGTTGGCGTCGTTCTCCACCACCACCGGCAGGCCGACCCGCTGCTCGACCTTGTCCTTGATCGGCTCGTCGCGCCAGGCGAGGTTGGGGGCGAACAGCACCACCGAACGGCTCTCGTCGACGAAGCCGGCCGCGCCCAGGCCGACCGCGACCACGTCGCGGTGCTCGGCCTTGAGCCGCCCGACCAGGTCGGCGATGGCGCCCGCGGTCTCCTCCGGGTTCTTGGAGGGCGTCGGCCTGCGCAGCTTCTCCAGGATCCGTCCCTGCTCGTCGACCACCCCGGCGGCGACCTTGGTCCCCCCCACGTCCACACCGATGGTCAGCGACATCGCCGCCCCTCCCCTTCCAGCCGGGCGGTCCTCGCACCCGGGTCGTACGGTCAGCCGATGTCCAGCGGGTCTTCCCCGCCGGTCCCGGAGCCCCCTCCGCGAGGCTCCCGGTCCGCCCGTCCCGTCCCGTCCCACCCGGTGGAGCGTGCCTCGCGGGAGCGTTCGTACCCGGCGAGGACGTCCTGGAAGGCGGAGAACAGGGACTGGCCTGCGTCGACCACATGGCCGAGGACGTCGGGACCGGAGGCCCTGGCGGCCTCCACCGTCCGGCAGACCGGGCATCCGTGGGGGCACACGTCGGCGGGGCGCTCCTCGCGCACCGCCTCGCTCCACACGTCGCCGCGGCCGCGGTCGTCGGACATCCGCCGGCGCAGGACGTCGAAGAGCTTGAAAGCCTCGTCGAGCGCGTGGCCAGGCTGATCGGTCATTCGTTCCACTCACCTCATGGTCGGCGGGTAACCGTATCGTGTTCGCACGGTTACCGGCAGGTATCGGTATAGTTCACCGGGTCATTTCTCGACCTGGCGTTTCAACCCTTTCAAAGCGGCGTCAATGATTATTTTCTCCGCTTTGCGCTTGAACATGCCGATCATCGGGATCTTCACGTCCACAGCCAGCTCGTAGACGACCTCGGTGCCCCCGCCGGCCCCGGTCAGGGCGTAGCGGCCGTTCATGCCGCTCACCACCGCGCCGGCCTCGGCCAGGTCCCAGCGCAGCTCCTCGTCCCCCGACCAGTGGCAGCGCACCGTGTAGGTGTCGCTGATCGGCCCGGACGCCAGCGTCATCCGCACCAGCTCGGGACGCCCGTCGGGGTGGGAGCTCAGGACCTGCGCCGCCTTGATCCCGTCCGCCCACTCGGGGTAGGCCGGGTAGTCGGCGATGACCCCCATGATCGCCGCCTTGTCCGCCTTGATGGTGATGCTGGAGCTCGTCCGGTCGGCCATCGCGCCCCCTTCGTGTGGTCCTACAGGCGGAGACTACTCTTCCAGCCGCAGGACGTAGGGCGTGCCCGAGGCGCGGAAGTGCCCCACGTTCACGCACTCGGTGCGGCCGATCCGCGTCCGGCGGGCCAGCGGCTGGTGGACGTGCCCGAACAGCGCGTACCGCGGCTGCATCTTCTCGATCGCCTGCAGCAGCGCCTCGCTGCCGCGCTCGAACCGGCGGGCGACGGTGTCGTAGAGCAGCTCGGGCACCGCGGGCGGGATGTGGCAGCACAGCACGTCCACCTCGCCGACGGCCTCGACCTTGGCGGCGTACTCCTCGTCGTCGATCTCGTACGGGGTGCGGTAGCGCGTGCGCAGGCCCCCTCCGACGAACCCGAAGCGCAGCCCGCCGATCTCCGCGGTCTGGCCGTCCAGGACGGTGTGCCCCTCGCGCGCGTACTCCGGCCACAGCGCCGGCACGTCGACGTTGCCGTACGTCAGGTAGGCGGGGGCGGGCATCGCGGCGAACAGCTCGGCGTACTGGCGGCGGACCGCGGCCTCGATGTGCGGCCAGGTGTCGCCCTCCAGGGTCGCCCACATCTCCTGGGAGAAGCGCCGCGACTCCTCGTAGTGCCGCCCGGCGCGCAGCGCCACGTAGCGGTCGGCGGCCTCCCTGCCGAAGAGCTCGGCGAACAGCCCCTGGCCGTGGTCCTCGTAGTCGATGAAGAGGATCAGGTCGCCCAGGCAGATCAGCGCGTCGGCGCCCTCCCCGGCCCGTGCGAGCGCGTCCGCCCTGCCGTGGACGTCACTCACCACATGGATCCGCATGGCTCCAACATAACCGCGCACCCCGAGGGGAGATATCCTTTGACCGCGTTTTGCCTGGTGAGAAGGGTGATGCAGACTACCCCTACCCACCGGTAGCAAAATCGCGGTACCGTCGATCAGCCCCACGTCCCGCACATGTGAAGGACCAAGTCAGTGCGCGAGTTCACCGTTCCCGCCCTGGTGGAAGTGCCCGACTCCGCGACGACGACCGACACGGTCTTCGAACGCGCGGCGCGCAACCCCGGACAGATCGCCTTCCGCAAGCCGGGCCCGTCCGGCTGGGAGCCCGTCTCCATCGGAGCCTTCCGGGACGAGGTGGCACGCCTGGCCAAGGGCCTGATCGCGCTGGGCGTGCAGCCCGGCGACCGGCTGGGGCTGCTGTCCCGCACCCGCTACGAGTGGACGGTCGTCGACTACGCGATCTGGGCCGCCGGCGCGGTCACCGTCCCCGTCTACGAGACCTCCTCGGTGGAGCAGATCTCCTGGATCCTCTCCGACTCCGGCGCCGCCGGGATCTTCACCGAGACCGCCGCGCACGCCGCGTCCGCCCGCGAGGCCGGCGCCGAGCGGGTCTGGGTGATCGACGAGGGCGGCCTGGCCGAGGTCGCCGCGGCGGGCGAGTCGGTCACCGACGAGCAGCTGGAGGAGCGGCGCACCTCCCGGCGCGGGAGCGACCTGGCCACGCTGATCTACACCTCCGGCACCACCGGGCGGCCCAAGGGCTGCGAGCTGACCCACGCCAACTTCACCGAGCTGTGCCGCAACGGCAAGGTCGGCGAGCTCGACGAGATCCTGGGCGCCAGCGGCGGCTCCACCCTGCTGTTCCTGCCGCTGGCCCACGTCTTCGCCCGGCTGATCCAGGTGCTGGTCATCGAGGCCGGCGTGGTGCTGGGCCACAGCCCCGACATCAAGAACCTGCTGGAGGACCTCGGCTCGTTCCGGCCGACCTTCCTGCTGGCCGTGCCGCGGGTCTTCGAGAAGGTCTACAACGGCGCCGAGCAGAAGGCCATCGCCGGCGGCAAGGGCAAGATCTTCGCCAAGGCGGCCGACACCGCGATCGCCTACAGCAGGGCGCTGGACGCCGGAGGCCCGCCGCTGGGCCTGAAGCTCAAGCACGCGGTCTTCGACAAGCTGGTCTACGGCAAGCTGCGCGACGCCGTGGGCGGCAACGTCACCCACGCCGTCTCCGGCGGCGCGGCCCTGGGCGACCGGCTCGGCCACTTCTTCCGCGGGGTGGGCATCACCATCCTGGAGGGCTACGGCCTGACCGAGACCACCGCCCCCGCCACGGTCAACACCCCGCGCCACATGCGGATCGGCACGGTCGGGCGCCCGCTGCCGGGCACCTCGGTGCGCATCGCCGAGGACGGCGAGGTCCTCATCAAGGGCGTCGGCGTGCTGCGCGGCTACTGGAACAACGAGGCGGCGAGCAAGGACGCGCTGGAGGACGGCTGGTTCCGCACCGGCGACCTGGGCTCCCTGGACGCCGAGGGGTTCCTGGCCATCACCGGGCGCAAGAAGGAGATCCTGGTCACCGCGGGCGGCAAGAACGTCGCCCCGGCTCCGCTGGAGGACCGGGTGCGGGCGCACCCGCTGGTCAGCCAGTGCCTGGTGGTCGGCGACGGACGCAAGTTCATCGCCGCCCTGATCACCCTGGACGCCGAGGCCGCCGGGCCCTGGCAGGAGGTCAACGGGCTGGCGGGCGTGCCGTTCGCCGAGCTGGCCGCGCACCCGACGGTCAAGGAGGAGATCGCCAAGGCCGTCGCCGGCGCCAACCTGTCGGTCTCGCGGGCCGAGCAGATCCGCGAGTTCCGCATCCTGCCGGGCGACTTCACCGTCGAGAACGAGTACCTCACCCCGTCGCTGAAGGTCAAGCGCCACCTGGTGGTGCGGGACTTCGCGGCGGAGATCGACGGGATCTACGGCTGACCGCCCTGCCGGGTCATGGCGCATGATCTACCTTTTCCCTGTTCTGTCCTGATTTGCCGCAAGTAAGACTGGTGGCGTCCGGAGCACCACCGCTTCCGGACTCCGCTCGTCGGACGCAGGTCGGACGGACCAGGGAGGTCGACACCGCGATGGCCCGGCTCTCACGCAACAAGATCGAAGAAGGCGCGCAGGCCGAGAGGCGCCGCTCCGCGAAGAACAAGATCAACCGCCAGCCGCAGCCGCCGGTCAAGACGGGCAGGGAAGAGGCGGCCAAGAAGTCCCTCCCCCTGCGCCGCGGCAAGGGCCGCTGAGCGGCGCCGAGTCCGGGCCCGCCGGAGGAGATCAGCGCCGGAAGCGCCGGAGGCCCTCAGCCTCCGGCGCTTCCGGCTTTCGCGCTCAGCAGGGCGTCGAGCCGCGCCGCCTGCCGCTCCCAGGTCCACTCCCGCTCCACCCAGGCCCTGCCCGCGGCGCCCAGCTCCGCCGCCCCGACCGGATCGGCCAGCAGCCCGGCGACCTGCGCCGCCACCGCGTCCACCGACCTGCCCGGCACCACGATCCCGGTCTCCCCCGGCAGGACGGCGTCCGGGGCGCCCCCCGAGTCGCCCGCCACCACCGGCAGCCCGGTGGCCGAGGCCTCCAGGTAGACGATCCCCAGGCCCTCGACGTCCAGGCCCCGCCGCCGCGTCCGGCAGGGCATCGCGAACACGTCGCCCGCGTCGTAGTGGGCGGGCAGCTCCTGCCACGGCACCGAACCGGTGAACACCACCGAGGACCGTACGCCCATCGCGTCCGCCAGCCCCTCCAGCTCCGCGCGGTAGGGGCCGCCTCCGACCAGCAGCAGCGCCGCCTCCGGCACCTGGCGCAGCACCTCGGGCCAGGCGCGGATCAGGTTGTCCTGCCCCTTGCGCGGCACCAGCCGCGAGACGCACACCGCCACGGGCCGCCCCGCCAGCCCGTGCCTGCGCCGGATCTCCGCGCCGCCCGCGCCCCGGTGGAAGAGCTTCTCGTCGACGCCCGGCGCGAGCCGCTCCATCCGCCCCGCCGCCTCCGGCGTCAGCACCGCCGCCATCCGCGACCGGGTGTACTCGCCGAGGTAGGTGAGCACGTCCAGGCCGTCGCCGACGCGGCGCAGCAGCCGACGCGCGACGGGCAGCTGCGCCCAGGCGGCCTCGTGCCCGTGGGTGATGCCCACCATCCGCGCCACCCCCTGCCTGCGCAGGCCCGGGGCGAGCAGCCCGAGCGGCGCCGACGCGCCGAACAGCACCGAGTCGCACTCGTGGGAGCGCACGATCTGCGCGGCCCGCCGCGCCACGGACGGCACGGGGAGCATCAGCGAGGTCGGATGCCTCACCACCTCGAACGGCTGCTCGGCGTCGAAGGCCGCGGCGCCCTTCCAGGCCGGCGCGTACACCACCACCGAGCCCTCGGGCCTGCGCAGGGCGAGGTTGTGCACGAACTGCTGGATGCCCCCGGCCCGCGGCGGGAAGTCATTGGTCAGGATCAGGGTCTTCATCGTGCTTCGCGGCATGGTGGGACCCTCCGGGGGGAGGAGAACGCCGCTTCCTTTCTCCAGTGGTGGACGGTGCCGGGCACCGGGATCATCCCAGCTCCTCACGCAGGTACGCGCGCCAGGGACCGGTCAGGTCGGTGACGCCCAGCACCTCGTGCAGGGCCTCCCGCTCGGACCTGCGCCCCGCTTCCCGGTAGAGCCGCAGCAGCCTGTCCTCACCGTAGCGCCCGGCCACCATCCGGCAGGCCAGCCATGCCTCCTGGTAGGCCTGGCTGAGACGGGGGGCGCCGGTCGCGAAGTCCGCGCGGGAGGGCAGGCCGCCGGGCAGCTCGCCCCGCGCGACCTCCTCCGCCAGCTCGCGGGCGGCCGCGGCGGGCGGGGTGCCGGTGTCCCGGTAGGCGACGTGGTCGGCGAAGCCCTCCACCAGCCACATCGGGGTGCGGTCGTCGCCGGCGCTGCCCATCGCCACATGGGTCAGCTCGTGGGTGAGGACCACCCGCCGCCCCAGCGCGTTGAGCCGGGGCCAGCCCTCGGGGGAGACGAGGATCCGGTCCTGGCCGCGGCTCCCGTCGGCGTTGGGGGTGGCGGTGGGCGCCGCGGCGATGCCCTCCAGCGGGCGTCCCCCCGCCAGCGCCTCGGCGCGGTCGGCGTCGCCGGGCAGGAGCGCCACCGCGCGGCGGGCCCAGCCGGAGCCGACCACGGCGGTGACCGCGGGGACGCAGCGGTCGAGCCGGTCGGCCACCTGCTCCAGCGGGCCTCTGCCCACCACCAGGCAGGACTCGCCGCGCACGGCCCGCACGTCGGGGTCGGCCCACGACTCCGGCGCGTCCTCCTTGTCCCCGCCGTCTCCGGTGAACAGCCATCCGCCGTCCGCCCGGCCGAGCTCCAGGTAGGTGGTGAGCACCACGTCGCCGGTGTCGAAGCCGCGGTAGCGGTAGGCCAGGCGCAGCGTCGCCAGCGGCCCCTCCACCTGTGTGACGTGCTCGCGCCACATCGCGAACGGCAGCCGGGAGAGCGCGGTGAAAAGCTCCTCCTGGCGGGCGCGGAAGCCGGGCTCGTCGGAGTGGACCGTGGCCAGGAACCGTGCGGCGTCGTGCTCCAGCACCGCCCGGGAACGGGCTTCGAGCAGGGCCTCCACCTCCGCGCGCCCGGGACCGGCGGCGGCTCCCGGCGGCTTCTCGCGCGGTGCGGAACGGCAGCCGCCGAGCCCGAGCAGCCCCGCCGCCCCGGCCAGCCCGGCCAGGAGGAGGTCCCGCCGGCCGCACCCGGAATGTGCGGGAAAGGCGAAGGGCCCCGGTGCGTCGGCTTCCATGGGGTGCGATCCTATGACCGCACGGGAAGCCCGTGCACCGGGGCCCTCGGAGGGTTTCGTGAGGGGCTCGATCAGCTCGCGAACTCGGGGTAGCCGTAGCCCACGATCTGGGACGGCTTGCGGTCGCGCTCCAGCACCGCGTTGCCGGTGTTGCCCTCGATGGTCTTGATCTTGCCGCCGTCCACGTCGGTCACGATGCCCACGTGCACGATGCTGTCCAGGCTCTTCTCACCCTGCCAGTTGAAGAAGACGATGGCGCCCTTCTTCGGGGTGGTGCCCCAGCGGTCCTGCTCCTTGAACCACTTCGCGTGCGCGATGGTCCAGGCGTCCTGGCCGACGGTGTCCTTGGTGCCGGTCTCCTCGGCGACCCAGGAGACGAACATGTTGCACCAGGCGGCGTCCAGGTAGGACTTCAGGCTGCCGCCGTCGCGCTTGACGGTCTCGGCGGCGCGGCCGGTCTTGGAGTACCACTCCTGGAACTTGGTCTTGCCGGAGCCGTCCTCGCGGATGCCCAGCTGGGTCTTGGCCTTCTTGATGAAGTCGTCGGCGGTGGCGGAGCTCTTGCCGACCTGCTCCTCGGCCTCGGTCTCGGCCTCGGCCGCGACGTCGGTCTGGTCGCTGCCGTCCTGCTCGCGGGCGAGGTCCTTCTTGGCGGTGGTCAGTCCGTCCAGGACCAGGCCGGCGTGCAGGGCCGTCGCGTTCACCGCGGTGGTCTTGCCCGCGGCCTCGACGTTCTCGGGGAGGGTGTTGGCGTTCGCGGCCACCGCGAAGGTGGAGGCGAGGGTGCTTCCGGCGAGCAGACCGCCCGCGATCTTGGCGGTCAGGGAGAGGTTCTTGCGGTGACGACCGGTCATGCTTTGCTCACTCCGTTTCCATACCGCCTACCGGGTTAGCTGACGGGTTCGGGCCTGGAATAGCCCTACGACTTCACGTCGATTCACCCCGGCCGGTCGAAAGTCGACCGGCGAGTGGTTCCCCGGCTCCGCGTGCGCGGACTCGGCGGGAGGACGGTCCCCCGGGAGGAGGACCAGTCCCGCGTACTTGCTTCTGTCGGATGTTCCTGCCTTGGCGGCGCTCGCCGCCTAGTAGGGCCGGACGGCCCCGTTGAAGGTCTGCTTTCGGTAGCTGTCGAGGACTACCTGTCGGACATGGTCACCGGTGCGAGGCGAGTGGATCATGTGCACCTTCCCGCCCTTCACCTTGGAGACGATGCCGACGTGGCTTCGAGCGCCGTAGAAGAACACCAGGTCGCCCGGGGCGAGGTCCTTCCACTTCACCTTGTTGCCGACACCGCTGTAGATGGCCCCGGTGGTGCGGGGGAGCTTCACGCCCGCCTTGCGGTAGGCGTAGCCCACCAGCCCGGAGCAGTCGAAGGAGTTCGGGCCGGCCGCGCCGTAGACGTACGGGCTGCCCTTCTTCTTCTTCGCCCACTGCAGGGCCTTCTGCGCCACCTGCTGACGCTGGGACCAGGACTTCTTCTTCTTGACCTTCTTGGTCTTCTGCACGACCGACACGCTGGCCGCCGCTTGCGCGGGCGCCGGTGCCGCCACCGCGGGGGTCAGGACCGCGGCCGCCGCGAGCAGGCCGGTTGCCAGCTGCGCACGTCGTACAGAGGACAGGCGGGTGCCAAGATTGCGAGACAGGGGAATCTCCTTCTTCCTGACGCCTACCGGGTTAGCTGACGGGTTCGGACAGGAAGGTTCGTCCTACGGTCGGCTGCGCTGGGCAGCCGGCCGATTCACCCCGCCGCGCGCATGGCTCACACCCTTTGGGGGTGGTGTGGGGTGCGCGCGGATTGGGTCCCCGGCTCCGCGTGAAGACGCGGACTCGGCGTTGCCTTCTCGGGCGGAGGAGCGCTATGAGGCCCCGGCGTTCGACCGGAAGGACGCGGATGGACTTGTGACACCGACTCGAGACTCGCTGTCCTACGCTTCACTGCGCGGCGCGGGTGTCTGCCACGACACCGGCTCTCGGATCAGCTGGTCGGCTGAGATCACATGATGACGCCTGGTGGACGCCACCGGTTCGCAACGTTCGGATAACGTCGCTCTTCTTCGAAGGTATCAAAGAAACCACGAAAGGCAAATGCCCCGCAAAGTTGGGAAAGCCCAGGTGAAGCGGGGTTTACGGACGAGGTGACACAGGTCTCACCCGCCGTGACAGGCCTCTGACCTGCGTCAGGCCCGTGTTACAAGGGGGTTTCGCGGGGCCCCTGAGGCCCCGGTCACCCTCCCCTACGGGCGGCCGCCGCCCACGAAGCGGTCGCGGTAGTAGCCGCTCGTGACACTGACGATCTCCACGTTCTTGCCGGTGCGCGGCGCGTGGATCATCTTGCCGCCGCCCACGTACATGCCGACGTGGCCGAGGCCGCTGAAGAAGATCAGGTCGCCCGGCTGGAGGTTGTCGTAGGAGACCCGCTTGGCCGAGGTCAGGGAGTACTGCGCCGCGGCGTTGTGCGGCAGCGAGACGCCCGCCGCGCCCCAGGCGCGCATGGTCAGGCCCGAGCAGTCGAAGCCGGTGGGGCCGGCGCCGCCGTAGATGTAGGGCTTGCCGAGCTGCTTGTAGGCGTACTCCAGCGCGGTCTTGGCCGAGCCGGTGGCCGGGCCCTTGTAGTCGCCGCCCTGGGGGACGTCCGCCGCCGGCTCGGGGCCGCCGCCCAGGCGCCGCACCAGGGCTCGCTGCTTGGTGATGGCCTTCTCGATGACCGTCTTCTGCTTCTTGAGGTCCTTCGCCTTGGTGTTGACCTTGTCGAAGGCCTCCTTGGCGTGGCCCTTCTCGCGCTCCATCCGCTGCGCGGCGTACAGGAACTCCTTGATCTTGTCGCCGCGGCTCTGCGAGACGTGCGAGAAGATCGACACCTGGTCCAGCACCGCCTGCGGGTCGCCCGAGGACAACAGCGCCGAGATGTCGCTGATGTCACCGGTCTTGTAGGCGTCGGCGGCCATCTGCACCACGCCCCGCCGCGCGTTGTCGTAGGCGGTGGACTCCCGCTTCGCGGCCTTCTCGGCGGAGTCGAGCTTCCGCTTGGCGATCTTGAGCTCGCCGTTGACCTTGTTGAACCTGTCGACCAGCTGCTCGACCTGGCGGTCCAGCTTCTCGAGCTTCTTCTGCGCCTCGGCCCGGGTGGGCTCGGCGGGCACCGCCCCGGCGGTCCCGGGGACACCCCAGGAGACGGCGAGGGCCAGGCACACGGCCATACGGCGGAGGTGGGGGCGGGCACTGGCCACGGCTGGCGGACGACCCTTCTCAGGAGTTCTTTTGTCAGCCGTTGACCTTAGTGAACACCGGGGCCTTCCTCAACCGAAACCCCAGTAAATAAGGCTTTTTTCAGCAATCTCCGCTTTGTCCGCCCAGGAGGTATCCGAACACACCGCTCAGAAGCGGCCCAGGCGCTTGAGGAGCAGCCGCGCGGTCGCCGTCCTGCCGCCCGCCCGCCGCGCCGAGGCCGCCACCTCCTGGTCGGAGGAGACCACCACGAACGGCCGGCCCGGGGGCTCGGCGCGCACCAGCTCGGCGATCAGCTCGTCCGCGATCTGGCCCGGCCGGCTGAAGAGCACCCGCACCCCGCGCGGCGCCTGCACCGCCACCGGGCCGTCCAGGGAGGCGCCGTCGAACACCACGGTGATCTCCGCCTGGGTCTGGGAGTACAGCCCGCCCAGCCCGTTGACCAGCCTGCCGCGCTGGTCGGCCAGCGGCAGCTCGCCGTAGCCGGTCTTGGTGACGTTGTAGCCGTCGACGATGAGATGCACCTGCGGCAGCGTGAGCAGCTCGGAGAACTGCTGGGGGTCGTTCTCCGACAGGGAGCGTCCGGGCGGGGCCCCCGCGGCCGCCTCCGCGCCGCTCACGTGGTCGGCGGGCTTGGCGATCACCGCGGGGAGGTTCAGCTCCCGGCGCACCCCCTGCGCGGCGTCCACCAGCGTGTCGAGCAGCAGCCGGAGCCGGATGTCGGCCAGGCTGCGGCCCTCCCGCGCGGCCTTGCGGCCCGCCTCCAGCGCCGTCTCGGCCGACACCAGCCTGCCGCGCAGCGCCTTGAGCTCCTTCTCCAGGCCGCCCACGGCGCTCAGGTGCTCGTGGTGCTCGGCCGCCCTGGTCCGCTCCGCCTCCGCCAGCCGCTCGGCGGGCGCCCTGGCCTGCCGCCGCTCCTCGTGGATCTTGCGCCGCAGGTCGGCGATCTCGCCCCGCGCCTCCTTGAGGTCGCCGCGCAGCCGGTCCAGCTCCCCGCCGCGGGTGGCCTGGGCCTGGGCCAGCTGCTCCCGCAGCTCGGCCACCTCGCGCGCCGCCGCGGCCTCGCGCGTGACGTCCCGCGAACGCTCCAGCTCGGCCCGCGCCGTCTCCACGTGGGACGCCCAGCCCTCGGGACGCAGCAGGTACGCCAGCGCGGCGACGCGCACCGGGTCGGCGGCGGGGGGCGGATCCCCCGCCTCCAGCGCGGCCACCAGCTCCGGCTGCTCCTCGCGCAGCGGCACCGTCACCCTGGCCCGGAAGCCGGGATCACGCTCCAGCTGCGCGGCTATCGACGCGGCTCCCTGGCGGGCGCGGCTCTGCGGGCGGAACTTCGCCACCCGCCGCAGCGGCACCGGGACCTCCTCCAGGGGAAGGGCTCCGAGCACCTCCGCCGCCGCCTCGACCACATGGCGGCGCACCGCTTCGGGAAGCGGCCGGCTGAGGCTTTCGTCCGAGGTGATCGTTCTGCTCCCTTCCGTGTGTACAGATTTTGTCACACGGAGCGCCTACGGTGCCGACCATGCGTTCCGTTCAAGGCAGTCTCGACGATCTCGGCACCCCCCTGAGCGAGACGACCTTCGTCGTGGTCGACCTGGAGACCACCGGCGGGTCGCCCGCCACCTGCGGGATCACCGAGATCGGGGCGGTCAAGGTCCGCGGCGGCGAGATCATCGGCGAGCTGGGCACCCTGGTGGACTGCGGCCTGCCGATCCCGCCGCACATCACCGTCCTCACCGGGATCACCCAGGCGATGGTGACCGGCGCGCCCGGCGTCGCCGAGATCGTCCCCACCTTCCTGGAGTTCGCCCGCGGCTGCGTCCTGGTCGCCCACAACGCGCCCTTCGACACCGGCTTCCTCAAGGCCGCCTGCGCCCGGCTGGGCCACCCCTGGCCCGCCTTCCCCGTGCTGGACACCGTCGACCTCGCGCGGCGCGTCCTCACCCGGGAGGAGGTGCCCGACCGCAAGCTCGCCACGCTCGCCCGGTACTTCGGCGCCTCCGTCCGGCCCGACCACCGCGCGCTCACCGACGCCCGCGCCACCGTGGACGTGCTCTACGGACTGTTCGAGCGGCTCGGCTCCCTGGGCGTCACCTCGCTGGAGGAGGCCAGGAGCTTCGCCCGCGCCCCCTCCCCCCAGCAGCTCACCAAGCGCCACCTGGCCGACGGGGTGCCCTCCGGCCCCGGCGTCTACCTCTTCGAGGACCACCGGGGCGACATCCTCTACATCGGCAAGAGCGGCGACCTGCGCACCCGGGTCCGCTCGTACTTCACCGCCGCCGAGACCCGCAAGCGCATCCGCGAGATGGTCGGCATCGCCGAGCGGGTGCGCACCATCCCCTGCGCCACCGGCCTGGAGGCCGAGATCCGCGAGCTGCGGCTCATCGCCGAGCACAAGCCCCGCTACAACCGCCGCTCCAAGTTCCCCGAACGCGCCCTGTGGCTGAAGCTCACCGACGAGGACTTCCCGCGGCTGTCGGTGGTGCGCGAGCACCGCGACGACGGCTGCGCCTACATCGGGCCCTTCCCGTCCACGCGGGTCGCCGAGGAGGCCCGCGAGGCGCTGCGCGAGGCCGCCCTCCTGCGCCAGTGCGGCCAGCCGCTCACCCCCCGCCGCATCGGGGAGGGCAGGGCCTACTCCTGCGCCCTGGCCGAGCTCGGCCGGTGCGGCGCCCCCTGCGAGGGCCGCGAGGACGCCGAGGGCTACGCCCGGCACGTCCGGGCCGCCCGCGCGATGATGTCCGGGGACGCCGGGCCCGTGGCGGCGGCGGTGGGCGCCAGGATCGACCGGCTCGCCGCCGAGCTGCGCTACGAGGAGGCCGCCGTCCAGCGCGACCGGCTCGCCGCCTTCGTCCGCGCCGCGGGCCGCGCCCAGCGGCTGGACGCCCTGGCCGCCCTCCCCCAGCTGGTGGCCGCCCGGCCCGGCTTCGGCGGCGGCTGGGAGCTGGCCGTCGCCCGGTACGGCAGGCTCGCCGGGGCCGCGGTCATCCCGCCCCACGCCACCGTCTACGGGCCCTACGTCCAGGCCTGCACGGCCGCCGCGCAGACGGTCCTGCCCGAGCTCGGCCGCCGCCACGCCGCCACCCCCGCGGAGATGGAGTGCCTGCTGCGCTGGCTGGACTCCCCCGGCGTCCGGCTGGTGCTGGTGGACGGGGTGTGGAGCTGCCCCGCGGGCGGCGCGGAGGGCCTGCGGGAGTGGATAGAGGGTGCTTATCAGGAGCCGAAGCCCTACGCTGGCCGTCGTGGCGATGCCCCTGTATGACAACCAGCCGACCCGGCGGGCCCCGCTCGTCACCTACGCGCTCATCGCGCTGAACTTCTTCTTCTTCCTGCTGACGCCGATGGCGACCTTCGGCAACGACCACGCGAGCCAGCGCGAGCAGGTCTGCGACCAGGCGGTCTTCATCCGGGAGTACGGCGCCATCCCGCAGGAGCTCACCGACAACGAGCCGATCCCCATCCCGGGCGCCGTGGCCGCCGCCTGCGAGCTCTCCGGCGCGCAGACGCCCGACAAGAGCCCCTTCCTGTCCGCCTTCAGCTCGATGTTCCTGCACGGCGGCTGGGTGCACCTGCTCGGCAACATGATCTACCTGTTCGTCTTCGGGCAGGCCACCGAGGACAGGCTGGGCCGGCTGCGCTTCCTGCTCTTCTACCTGGTCTGCGGGCTCGTCGCCGCCTACGGCTACGCCCTGACCTACCCCGACTCCACGGTGCCCCTCGTCGGCGCGTCCGGCGCCGTGGCGGGCGTCCTGGGCTCCCACCTGGTGATGTACCCGCGCTCGCGCACCATCGCC
Source organism: Actinocorallia libanotica (assembly GCF_039525175.1). Classification (NCBI taxonomy): domain Bacteria; kingdom Bacillati; phylum Actinomycetota; class Actinomycetes; order Streptosporangiales; family Thermomonosporaceae; genus Actinocorallia; species Actinocorallia libanotica. Next base: position 23,910 of record NZ_BAAAHH010000014.1, on the reverse strand, counting down.
CTGGTCTCCGGGATCGTCCCCTTCCGGCTGCCCGCCTGGGTGCTGCTCGGCCAGTTCTTCGTGCTGCAGTGGCTCAGCCTCGGCGAGAGCGACGGCGTCGCCTACGTCGCCCACATCTACGGCTTCGTGGCGGGCGCCCTGCTGGGCCTGCTGGCCCGCTCCCCCCGCGCCGCCCGCCGCGCCGCCCTCCTGCCCGGCCGCCGTTAGGCTCGAAGGACCGCGAAGTCGCCGCAAGAGGAGGATCCCGCCTTGATTACCGCCATCGTGCTCATCCAGACCGAGGTGGACCAGGTCAACGAGGTCGCCGAGCAGGTCGTGAAGCTGGAGGGGATCAGCGAGGTCTACTCGATCACCGGCGACCACGACCTCCTGGCCATGGTGCGGGTCCGCCACCACGAGGAGCTCGCCGAGGTCATCCCCGGCCGGATCAGCAAGGTCCCCGGCGTGGTGCACACCGACACCCACATCGCCTTCCGCACCTACTCGCGGCACGACCTGGACGCGATGTTCTCCCTCGGCCTCCCCGAGGCCTGAGCCCGGGGCCCCGGGAGCGAACCGGGGACGAGCCGGGAACGAGAAGGAGCCCGCCACCTTGCCGGTGGCGGGCTCCTTCTCACTCATTCGGTCGTGTGTGGCAACCGTCGACCGTCGCTCAGCGGGTGAGCTCCTTGCGGGACTCGTCCTCGACGAGCTCCTGCTCGTGGTGCTCGTGCGGCGTGCCGTCGCCCTTGATCGGGATCGAGTCGCCGTTCCACCACATGTTGAGGCGGGTGCGCAGGTGGCCCATCGGGCCCTTGGAGCCCTTGGCCGGCACCCCGTTGGCGTCCACCGCCGGCAGCGGCGGGCGCGGCTCCTCCTTGGAGGTGATCTTCGCGGCCTCGGCGGCCGAGGGGGCCTTGTGGACCTCCTCGAACTTGCCCTCGGGGCTCATCGTGATGATGCCCGCCTCGTAGCCGTGCGCCATGGTCGCGGCGTCGCTGCGCTGGAGGCCCAGGCAGATCCGCTTGGTGATCATGAACGCCAGCACCGGGCCGATGAAGATGGCGAACCGGAAGAACCACGTCGTGGCGTAGAGCGAGATGTGGAACCGCTCGGAGATGATGTCGTTCGCGCCGGCCAGCCACAGCAGGCCGTAGAACGTGATCATCGCCATGCCGGCCGCGGTGCGGGTCGGCGCGTTGCGCGGGCGGTCGTTGACGTGGTGGTTGCGGTGGTCGCCGGTGATCCAGCGCTCCAGCGCCGGCCAGACCGCGGCACCGGTGAAGACGATGCCGAGCGGCACCAGCGCCGGGATCAGCACGCTCAGGCTGAGCGTGTGGCCGAAGACCACGATCTCCCACGGCGGCATGAGCCGCAGCGAGCCTTCCAGCAGACCCATGTAGAAGTCGGGCTGGGAGCCGGACGAGATCGCCGCCGGGTCGTAGGGCCCGTACAGCCAGATCGGGTTGATCTGGGCGAAGGTGCCCAGCAGGGCCAGCACACCGAAGGTGAACAGGAAGTAGGCGCCGCTCTTGGCCAGGAAGACCGGGTAGAACGGGTAGCCCGTCACCTTCTGCTCGGTGCCGCCGGTGCCCGGCATCTGGGTGTGCTTCTGGTGCCACATGATCATCATGTGCGCGGTGACCAGCGCCAGGATGATGCCCGGGATCAGCAGGATGTGCAGGGTGAACATCCGGGGGATGATGTCCTGGCCGGGGAACTCCCCGCCGAACAGGAACATGTACCCGTAGGTGCCCACCAGCGGGATGGCCTCCAGCACGCCCTGGGTGATGCGCAGGCCGGCGCCCGAGAGCAGGTCGTCCGGCAGCGAATAGCCGAAGAGGCCCTCGAGCATGCCCAGCGTGAACAGGCCGAGGCCGATGAACCAGTTGAACTCGCGCGGCTTGCGGTAGGCGCCGGTGAAGAACACCCGCAGCATGTGCGCCATGAGCGAGGCCATGAACAGCAGCGCCGCCCAGTGGTGGATCTGCCGCATGAGCAGGCCGCCGCGGACGTCGAAGCTGATGTGCAGCGAGGAGGCGTACGCCTCGGACATCATCGTGCCCTGCAGCGGGCCGTAGGACCCGTGGTAGTGCACCTCGAGCATGCTCGGCTTGAACCACAGCGTCAGGAACACGCCGGTCAGCAGCAGGATGATGAACGAGTAGAGCGCGATCTCGCCCAGCAGGAACGACCAGTGGTCGGGGAAGACCTTCTTGATGTTCCGCTTGAGGAAGTTCGACGAGCCCAGACGGTCGTCGATGTGGTTCAGCGGTCCGGAGACCGACTTGGGAAGTGTCGTGTCAGCCATGGTCACCCACGCTCCCAGTAACTCGGCCCGATGGGCTCGGGGAAGTCGCCGGTGGCGATCAGGTAGCCCTCCTCGTCCACGGCGAGCGGCAGCTGCGGCAGCGGCCTGGCCGCCGGGCCGAAGATCACCTTGGCGCCGTCGGTGGCGTCGAAGGTCGACTGGTGGCACGGGCACAGGATGTGGTGCGTGGTCTGCTCGTACAGGGCCGCGGGGCAGCCGACGTGCGTGCAGATCTTGGAGTACGCGATGATCCCGTTGACGGTCCAGTTCTCCTGGCCCTTGATCGGCTTGATCTTGTCGGGCTCGATGTTGATCAGGATGGTCGACGCCTTGGCGATCTGGGTCAGCGCGTCGTGGCCCAGGTCGTAGATGCCCTCGGGCAGGACGGTGATCATGCCGCCGGGCGTGTTGAAGTCCGCGGCCTTCAGCGGGGCCGAAGCCTCGGGGCCGCTGTCGACGACCAGGCGCACGCCGGGCTTGCCGGCCGCCTTCGCCTTGGCCACGGCCTTGGCCCAGTAGGTGTGGCGCAGCCGCTTCTCCGGCAGCGGACCGAGGTCGCGCAGCAGGAACAGCGGGGCCAGGCCCAGCGGGGCGGCGGCCAGCAGCAGGGTGCGGCGCAGCAGCGGCCGCTTGCCCAGGCCGCTGTCGAGGGCGCCCTGCTTGATGTCCGCGGCGAGCGAGGAGCGCACGTCGTCGTCGGTGGCCATGTCGTAGCGCGCCTGCTCGATCGGCACGCTCGTCATCAGCCGGCGCATCCACAGGGTGACGCCCACGCCCATCGCCAGGAAGGAGAGGGTCATCAGGCCGCCGAGCCAGAGGTTGCTCTCCCTGGCCCGCTCCAGGCCGTGCATGCCGCCGTTGCGGCCGCTCCAGCCGATGAAGTAGACCATGAAGCCGACGCTCGCGGCGAAGGCCAGCAGGAAGCACAGCGCGACGATCCGCTCGGCCTTCTTGGCCTTGCGCTCGTCGAGCTCGGCGCCCGGCTTGAACACCTCGGCCTCGCCTCCGCCGGGCGTCGGCAGCGCTCCGGACTTCACGGGGGGTGGCGTACCGATGACGCGTTCGGGCCCCGCGCCCGTGGTCTCGTTGGTTTCGTCGCTCATGACTTCTTCAGCTTCTTCGGCTTCTTGGCGGTGATCCACATCGCGCAGATGACGAGCAGGCCGATGCCCACCAGCCAGGCGACCAGGCCCTCGGAGACCGGACCGATCCGGCCGAGGCCGTTACCGCCCGGGTTGGGCTCGGCGCGCACGGTCTCGATGAAGGCGATGATCGATGCCTTGTCGTGCGGGGTCAGCGTCGTGTCGTTGAAGACCGGCATCGCCTGCGGACCGGTGAGCATCGCCTCGTAGATCTGGACCGGCGTGGTGTCGTGGAGGTTCGGCGCGTACTTGCCGCCGGTCAGGGCGCCGCCCTGGCCGGTGAAGTTGTGGCACTGCGCGCAGTTGGTGCGCCAGAGCTTGCCGCCCAGCGCCACGTCGCCGTCCGCGGGGACCGTGGGAACGCCCGGTCCGCCGCCCAGCGACTGGATGTAGGCGGCGACGGCCTCGACGTTCTCGGCGTCGTCGAACGGGGCCACGACGTCCTTGCTCGGCACCTGGGCGCCGTAGGTCATCGCCGGCATGCGGCCGGTGGTGATCTGGAAGTCGACCGAGGCCGCGCCGACGCCTATCAGGCTGGGCGCCAGCTGGTTGCCGCCGTCGCTCTTGGTGCCCTCGGCGTTGAGGCCGTGGCAGCTGGCGCAGTTCTGGTTGTACAGGTCCCGGCCCTTGGCCAGGTCCTGCGCCTGGGCCTGCGTACCGTTGGCCTCTGCCCGGTCGGTCGCGGGCGAGAGGCCGGCGTAGACGACGCCGATCGCCACGAGGGCGGCGAGCATGACTGCGTAGCCGGCCCACGAGCGACGGCGCCATGCGGTGAACCTAGTCACGGATGGTCCCCGTTATCTGATCAGGTAGATGGTCGCGAACAGGCCGATCCAGACCACGTCCACGAAGTGCCAGTAGTACGAAACGACGATCGCGCTCGTCGCCTGCTCATGTGTCCAGCGCTTCGCGGCGTACGTGCGTCCCAGAACCAGCAGGAACGCGATCAGGCCTCCGGTCACGTGCATGCCGTGGAAGCCGGTGGTCAGGTAGAAGACCGAGCCGTAGGCGTCCGAGGCGAGGGTCGTCCCGTGATGGATCAGCTCTCGGTACTCGATGAGCTGGCCGATCACGAAGTAGAGGCCCAGGAAGAACGAGACCGTGAACCAGAAGCGCATCTTCCGACGACGCACGTCGTCGGGCAGACCGTGCTTCTCGACGGCGAAGACACCCATCTGGCACGTCACCGACGAGATGACGAGGACGACCGTGTTGAACAGCGCGAACGGCAGGTTCAACTCGGTCTGGGGCCATTCCCCGCCGGCGCCCAGGGTCACCGACCGGATGGTGAAGTACATCGCGAACAACGCCGCGAAGAACATGAGCTCGGACGACAACCAGACGATCGTCCCCACATTGACGAGGTTGGGACGGTTCTCCCGCTCGCCAAGCAGTGTTGTATTAGTCGCGGATGCTGTTGCCACGGGCAGCATTATTGCGTCACCCGACCGGCACCCCGCACAGACCCCCCTGTTAGAGACCGATTCTTGGGTCACGATTGGAACTTCGTCACCTTTTCCTACGTTCCCCCAGCTAGACAGACCACACGCTACGTATCGGATTCATCACGATCTGTGTTAGGTCTTCGGGAGGACACCGCCGTCCTTCGGCCGGGCTCCCTTGGTCGCCCAGGGCGGAAGCGGTAACCTCTCGGGCATGAGCGCCACCCAGCCCGCCGCAACCCCGGCCCCCCCGCTGAAGGTCCTCGTCTACGGCGACGACGCCAGTGTCCGCGAGCAGATCCGGCTGGCCATCGGCCGCCGCCCCGCGATGGACCTCCCCCCGGTGGAGTTCGTCGAGTGCGCCACCCAGCCCGCGGTGGTGCGGCTGCTGGACGAGGGCGGCTTCGACCTGGTGGTCCTGGACGCCGAGGCGCGGCCCGCGGGCGGGCTCGGCGTGTGCCGGCAGGCCAAGGACGAGGTGTACGACTGCCCCCCGATGCTGGCGCTCATCGCCCGGCGGGACGACGGCTGGCTGGCCACCTGGTCGCGGGCCGACGCCGTGCTCCTCCGGCCGCTGGACCCCATGGCCGCCGCCAAGGCCGCGGCCTCCCTGCTGCGCAAGCGGCTCGAAGACCGCCTGCCCGTTCTCTAAGAAGAAGACACGACCCGAGAGAGGTCTCCCGTGGCTGCCCGTACGACCTGGCCCTTCCTGCTCAACGCCCTGCTCGACGGGCGGACGCTGACCGCCGAGGAGGCCGAGTGGGCGATGGGCCGGATCATGGCGGGCGAGGCCACCGACGCCCAGATGGCGGGCTTCGCCATCGCGCTGCGCGCCAAGGGCGAGACGGTCGGCGAGATCTCCGGCATCGCCCAGGGCATGCTCGCCGCCGGCACGCCGCTGGAGGCGCCCGCCGAGGGCGTCGTCGACCTGGTCGGCACCGGCGGTGACCGCCACCACACGGTCAACTTCTCCACGATGGCCGCCATCGTGGCGGCCGGGGCCGGCGTGCGCATCGCCAAGCACGGCAACCGCGCGGCCTCCTCGGCCTGCGGCACCGCGGACGTGCTGGAGGCGCTCGGCGTGGTGATCGACCTGCCGCCGCACAAGACCTCACAGGTGCTGGCCGAGGCCGGGATCGCCTTCCTCTTCGCCCCGCTCTACCACCCCGCCATGCGCTACGCCGGCGGGGTGCGCAAGGAGCTGGGCACCCCCACCTTCTTCAACTTCCTCGGCCCGCTGACCAACCCGGCCCGGCCGCGCGCGATGGCCGTCGGGGTGTTCCACCCGAGCATGGCGCCGGTCGTCGCCGGGGTCTTCGCCGACCGCGGCTGCTCGGCGCTGGTCTTCCGCGGCGAGGACGGCCTGGACGAGCTGAGCACCACCGGCCCCTCGGCGGTGTGGTGCGTGCGGGACGGCCGGGTGGAGGAGACGGTCTTCGACCCGGCGGACCTGGGCATCCCCAGATCCACCCTGGAGGAGCTGCGCGGCGCCGACGCGCAGTACAACGCCGGGGTCGTGCGCCAGGTCCTGGCGGGCGAGAAGGGCCCCGTACGGGACATGGTGCGGCTCAACGCCGCCGCGGCCCTCGTCGCCGCCGAGGGCGCGCCGACGGCCGACGGGCTCGTCCCCGCGCTCAAGGGCGCCTACGAGCGGGCCGGGGAGTCCATCGACTCCGGCGCGGCGCGCTCCCTGCTGGAGCGCTGGGTGGCGGTCTCGCAGCGGCTCAGGGACTCCTGAGCTTCTGGCGCCCCTCCTGGACGTCCGAGGAGCCCGCCGGGCCCTGGGCGTCCGCCGGCTGCGCCGATCCCGCCAGCGTGCCCGTGGTGAAGCCCTGCGCCTTGCTGCCCTCCAGCCACTGCTTCCAGTCCAGCTGCCAGTAGCCCCAGCCGTTCTCCGGCTCCAGCTCGCGGTCCGTGCCGGTGACCGTCATCGGATCACCGCGGTGGCTGATGTTGTGGTACCACTTGGCGTCGGCCGGGGAGAGGTTGATGCAGCCGTGGCTGACGTTGGCGTTGCCCTGCGAGCCCACCGACCAGGGCGCGCTGTGCAGGTACTCGCCGCTGCTGGAGATCCGCACCGTCCAGTTGACGTTCTGCTGGTAGTAGCCGGCCTGGCCCGGCCCGATACCGGGCGACGTCATGACGGTCATGTACTCCTTCTCCATCGTCAGGTGCACGCCGCTGGTCGTGGTGTACTTGCGCACCCCGCCCTTGCCCATGCTGGCGGGCATCGAGCGCACCGTCTTGCCGTTGCGCTTGACCACGACCTTGTGCTTGCGGGCGTCGCCGAAGGCCTCGATGCGCTCGCCGACGTTGAACTCCAGGTCGATGTCCTTGGCGCCGTAGTGCCCGCCGGCGATCGGCACCCCCGACAGGTGGCCGAGCACCCTGACCTTGGTGTAGGCGGGCCAGTACTCCTTGGGGCGGAAGATGACGCTGCTGTCGTCGAACCAGCGCCACGCCCCCTCGACCGGCTTGGAGCTGCGCACCTCCAGCGCCCGCTCCACCGCCGCCTTGTCGGTGACCTCGCGGTCGAATCCGATCTTGACGGCCATGCCCACCCCGACGGTCTCGCGCGCCTCGGGGAAGAGCACCTCGCCCTCCACCGTCTGCCGGGGCCGCGTGGTGGTGAAGGACCCGGACCGCGTCTGCATCTGGCCGTCGGTGCCCAGCGCCGCCGCCTTCACGTGGTACCTGCCGCCGGGCGCCAGCGGGAAGCGGGACGTCCAGGTGGAGGCGTCGGCGGCCAGGACGCCCTCCACGGCGGCGCCCTGGCCGTCCTGGACGCTGACGTTCTGGAGCGTTCCCTTGTCCGCCCGCACGACGATGGGGGTGTCGGGCTTCACCGCGGTGTTCACCGGCGAGATCACGACACCGGCCCGCGGAGGGAGCGGCTTCTCCTGCGAGCAGCTGGCCAGCAGCGGGGCCAGGAGCAGACCCGCGGCTCCCGCCCTCGACACAGCGCGGTAGACCGGCACCGAACCTCCTGTTGTCATCCCGTTCCAGGTCCCGAAGAGCCCCAGGCCCCCCGAAGATCACCGAGAAGCGGACGAACACCGCTTCTGTGCTCTTGGCTACCCGCGCGGACCGGCGGGGGAAACCTCACCCGGTGAGCATCCCATAACGGAAAGCGATTATGCCGAAGGCCGGTGCGCTCCCGCTCGGGAGCACACCGGCCTTCGGTGAATCGTCGCAGAGCGCTTACGCCTCGACGTACTGACCGCGGTAGTACTCGAAGACGAAGCCGATGACGGCCATGATGATGCAGGTGACGGACAGCAGCACCAGCCACCAGCCGAACACCAGCCCCAGGCAGATGCCCGCGGCCGCCAGGGCCACGAACAGCGGCCACCAGCTGTGCGGGCTGAACGAGCCCACCTTGCCGGCGAGCTCGGCGATCTCGCCCAGCTTGTCGTCCTCGGGCAGCTCGCCGCCCTTGAGCTTCTCCAGCCGGCTGACCGTGAAGTGGATGTAGAAGGCGATCATGAAGGCGAGGCCGACGGACATCGCCAGGGCGGTGGTGCCCGTCCAGTCACCGGAGAAGATCCAGTAGACGATGTCGGTGATCAGGAAGAAGATCCCGCACCCGTAGAACATGTAGGCCTGGATGCGCATCGGGTCAGCCCTCCAGCTTCTTGGGCGTGCCCGCGCCGATCATCTCCGCCGCACGGTGCGCCTCTGCGGCGTGGTGCAGGTCGAAGGCCGGACGCTCGGAGCGGATCCGCGGGATCGAGTTGAAGTTGTGCCGCGGCGGCGGGCAGGAGGTCGCCCACTCCAGGGAGCCTCCGTAGCCCCACGGGTCGTCCACGGTGACCTTCTTGCCCTTCTTCCACGTGATGTACAGGTTGTAGAAGAACGGCAGCATCGAGGCGCCGAGCAGGAACGAGAAGACGGTGGACAGCTCGTTCAGGCCGGTGAACTCCGAGGCGTAGTCGGCGTAGCGCCGGGGCATGCCCGCCGCGCCCAGCCAGTGCTGCACCAGGAAGGTGCCGTGGAAGCCGATGAACAGGATCCAGAAGTGGACCTTGCCCCAGGTGTCGTTGAGCATCTTGCCGGTGAACTTGGGCCACCAGAAGTAGAAGCCCGCGAACATCGCGAAGACGACCGTGCCGAAGACCACGTAGTGGAAGTGCGCCACCACGAAGTAGGAGTCCGACAGCTGGAAGTCCATCGGGGGCGAGGCCAGGATGACGCCGGTCAGGCCGCCGAAGAGGAAGGTGACCAGGAAGCCCAGCGAGAAGAGCATCGGGCTCTCGAACGTGAGGTGCCCTCGCCAGATCGTGCCGATCCAGTTGAAGAACTTCACGCCCGTGGGCACCGCGATGAGGAACGTCATGAACGAGAAGAACGGTAGGAGCACCTGTCCCGTCACGAACATGTGGTGCGCCCAGACGGTGATCGACAGACCGGCGATCGCGATGGTCGCGCCGACCAGGCCGATGTAACCGAAGATCGGCTTGCGGCTGAACACCGGCAGGATCTCGGTCACGATGCCGAAGAACGGCAGGGCGATGATGTACACCTCTGGGTGGCCGAAGAACCAGAAGAGGTGCTGCCACAGGATCGCGCCGCCGTGGGAGGCGTCGAACACGTGGGCGCCGAACTTGCGGTCGGCGAAGAGCGCCAGCAGCGCGGCGGCCAGGACCGGGAAGGCCAGCAGGACCAGGATCGAGGTCAGCAGGATGTTCCAGGTGAAGATCGACATCCGGAACATCGTCATGCCCGGCGCGCGCATGCACAGGATCGTGGTGATGAAGTTGACCGCGCCCAGGATCGTGCCCAGACCCGACAGGGACAGGCCGATCACCCACAGGTCGCCGCCGAAGCCCGGCGAGCGGACCGAGTCCGACAGCGGGGCGTAGGCGAACCAGCCGAAGCTGGCGGCGCCGTCGGGGGTGAGGAACGCGGCGAGCACGATCAGGCTGCCGAACAGGAAGAACCAGTACGCCAGCATGTTCATGCGCGGGAACGCCACGTCGGGCGAGCCGATCTGCAGCGGCATGATCACGTTGGCGAAGCCCGCGAACAGCGGGGTGGCGAACATCAGCAGCATCACCGTGCCGTGCATGGTGAACAGCTGGTTGAACTGCTCGTTGCTCACCATCTGCATGCCGGGCTTGAACAGCTCCGCCCGGATCACCAGTGCCATCACGCCTCCGACGAGGAAGAACGCGAAGGAGGTGATCAGGTACATGTAGCCGATGACCTTGTGGTCGGTCGACGTCATCCAGTTGACGATCAGCCGGCCCTTGCTGGTGCGGGTGCCCGCGGGGGTGAGCGCGGGGCTCTCTGAGATCGCGGTCACTGCGCGCCTCCGGACTTCTGCTGCGCCACGAAGTCGTCGAACTCGGCCTGCGAGACGACCTTCACCTGGAAGAGCATCCGGCTGTGGTCGACGCCGCAGAGTTCGGCGCAGCGGCCCTCGTAGGTGCCGAGCTTCGTCGGGCGCAGCTCGAACTTGTTCACGTATCCGGGAACGACGTCCTTCTTGTAGATGAAGGCGGGAACCCAGAAGGAGTGGATGACGTTGTCCGACTTGAGGTTGAAGCGGACGGTCTTGTCGACGGGGACGACCAGGACCGGCTTCTCACCCTGGGCGGTGCCGCCCGGAGCGTCGGGCGCCGTCGGGGTGCCGACGATGCTGATCGGGGAGCCGTCGGCCTTCTTGTAGGCGTTGCCGAGGTAGTCGAACTGCCAGCTCCACTGGTAGCTGATCACGTCCACCGTGACGTCCGGCTTCTCGCTCAGCTTCTCGACGTAGGACTCGTCGCGGGCGGTGTAGAAGAACAGCACGCCGATGATGACGAACGGAACGGCCGTGTAGAGCATCTCGACCGGCAGGTTGTAGCGCACCTGCAGCGGAAGGCCTTCTTGGTCCTTGCGCTTGCGGTGGAACAACACGGCCCAGATGATCAGGCCCCACACGATCACGCCGATCGCGATCGCCGCGATCCACGAGCCCTGCCAGAGCGAGAGCATGCGTTCGCCCTGCTCGCTGGCCGGGTCGGGGTACCCAATGCGCTTCCACTGTTCAGCGTCACAGGCGGTGGCGGCCATCGCCAGCAAAGCCAGCGCGGTCGCGCTTCTCAGCGCTCGGCGGCCACGCACTGGCGTACGCCGCTCCCTAGAGCGGGTCGGACTCACGGATTGCCTTCCCCACAGATGAAGCCCGGGAGCATCCCCGGGCGGCTGCATTCAAATAGATCCTCGTTTGGTGGACACATTAGCGCGGGTGTCCTGGAAGCCCCTCTCGGGACCCCCGTTAATGTCGTACTGTGCCTTACTTCGACGCTGCCTCGACCGAACCGCTGCACCCGGCGGCCCGATCCGCGCTGCTGGCGGCGTACGAGACGGGGTGGGCGGATCCGGCGCGCCTGTACGGATCCGGACGACGGGCCAGAATGCTACTGGATGAGGCGAGGGCCCGGGTCGCGGCCTCGCTGGGGGTGCGGCCGGACGAGCTGAGCTTCACCACCTCGGGCACCCAGGCCGTGCACCTGGCGGTGCTGGGCGCGCTGGCCGCGCGCCGGCGGGCGGGGCGCCATCTGGTGGTGGGCGCGGTGGAGCACTCCAGCGTCCTGCACGCCGCGGAGCTGCACGAACGCGAGGGCGGCACGGTCACCGCCGTGCCGGTGGACCTGCACGGCAGGGTCGATCCGGCGGAGTTCGCCGCCGCGCTGCGCCACGACACCGCGCTGGCCTGCCTGCAGTCGGCCAACCACGAGGTGGGCACGGTGCAGCCGGTGGAGGAGGTGGCCGAGGCGTGCCGCGCGGCGGGCGTCCCCCTGTTCACCGACGCCGCCCAGTCCGCGGGGCGGATGCCGCTCCCGGCGGGCTGGTCCCTGCTGGCCGCCAGCGCCCACAAGTTCGGCGGCCCGCCCGGCACCGGGCTGCTGGTGGTCAGGAAGGGCACCCGCTGGAGGTCGCCGCTGCCCGCCGACGAGCGGGAGGGCGGGCGGGTCCCCGGCTTCCCCGGCGTGCCCGCCGCGCTGGCCACGGCCGCCGCGCTGGAGGCGCACACCGCGGAGTTCGCCGCCGACGCGCCGCGGCTGCGGGAGCTGGTCGACCGGATCCGCGCCCGGCTGCCCGAACTGGTGGCGGACGTGGAGATCGTCGGGGATCCGGTGCGAAGACTTCCCCACCTGGTGACCTTTTCTTTCCTTTATGTGGAAGGAGAGGCCATCATCACCGAACTCGACCGCCTGGGTTTCGAGGTTTCGTCCGGGAGTTCGTGCACTGCCGATACGCTTCGACCGAGCCATGTGCTGGAGGCCATGGGAGTGATCACCCATGGCAATGTCCGGGTGTCGCTGCCCCGAGGGGCGACCACCGCGGACGTCGACCGGTTCCTCGCCGTGCTACCCGACACGGTGAGCCGGTTGCGCAAGAGCGCGGGCGTCACCTGACGCCCGCCCGCCGAGAAGGGAAGCGTGAACCATGGGCTTCCGCCGCCGCCTCCGCAGGCAGCCCCCCGCGCCGCAGGCAGCTCCCGCGCCCCCGCCCGCGCCGGCCGGTCCCCCGGCCGCGCTGGTCCTGGACGCGCTGGGCCGCAAGTGCCCCATACCGATCATCATGCTGGCCGAGCGCATCCGCGAGGTGCAGCTCGGCCAGATCATCGCCGTGCAGGCCGACGACGTCGCCGCCCGCACCGACATCCCCGCCTGGTGCCGGATGAAGTCCCAGACGTTCGTGCGCGAGGAGGCCCTCCCCCAGGGGGGGTGGGCCTTCCACGTCCGTCGTGACTACTGAGGCCGGCCCGTGACCACTGGGGCAGGCCCGTGACCACGGGGGCTTTCCGCTACTTCAGGTGGGCGGCGACCTCGTCGGCGGCCGCGGCGCCGTAGGCCTGGCCCATCCGGGTGAGCAGGTCCTCGCGCTCCAGGCGGTACTCCTGGCCGCCGGCGGTCTCCAGCGCGTGCGCGGCCACCAGGTTGCCCAGCTGGGCGGCGCGCTCCAGGCCCAGGCCCCAGGCGACGGCGGCCAGGAAGCCGGCGCGGAAGGCGTCGCCGACCCCGGTCGGCTCGACCTTGCGGACCTCGGGCGCGGCCGGGACGTGCAGGCCGGGCTCGCCCTTGCGGTCGATCATCACGCCCTTGGGGCCCAGGGTGGTGACCCGGACGCCCACCTGGTCGAGGATCTCGGCGTCCGACCAGCCGGACTTCTGCTCGCAGAGCGCCTTCTCGTACTCGTTGGTGAACAGGTAGGCGGCGCCGCCGATGAGGCTGCGCACCTCCGCGCCGTCCATGCGGGCGAGCTGCTGGGAGGGGTCGGCGGCGAACGGGACGCCCCGGGTGCGGCACTCCTCGGTGTGGCGGACCATCGCCTCGGGGTCGTTGGGGCTGATCACCACCAGGTCGAGCTCGCCGAGCGGGGCCAGCTCGATGTTGCGCGCCTCGCTCATGGCGCCCGCGTAGAAGGAGGCCATCTGGTTGTGGTCGGCGTCGGTGGTGCACATGAACCGGGCGGTGTGCCGCAGCTCGGAGATGTGCACGCCGGAGCAGTCCACCCCGTGGCGCTCCAGCCAGGCGCGGTAGTCGGCGAAGTCGGTGCCGACCGCGCCGACCAGCAGCGGGCTCAGGCCCAGGCCGCCCAGGCCGAAGGAGATGTTCGCCGCGATGCCCCCGCGCCGGATCTCCAGCTCGTCCACCAGGAAGGAGAGCGAGACCTGCTGGAGCTGGTCGGGCAGCAGCTGGTCGGAGAACCTGCCGGGGAAGGTCATCAGATGGTCGGTCGCGATGGAGCCTGTCACGGCGATGCGCACGGTGGTGGCTCTCCTTTGGGGACGAACGGAAAAAGGGCCTGATCAGATTACTCTGTCAGGCCCTTCGAGAGCTGAGAAGCCCCTCAGGAGAAGCTGTCACCGCAGGCGCAGGAGCCCGTGGCGTTGGGGTTGTCGATCGTGAAGCCCTGCTTCTCGATCGTGTCGACGAAGTCGACGGTCGCCCCGCCCAGGTAGGGGGCGCTCATGCGGTCGGTCACCACGGTGACGCCGTCGAAGTCGTAGGTGATGTCGCCGTCGAGCTGGCGCTCGTCGAAGAACAGCTGGTAGATCAGCCCGGAGCAGCCGCCCGGCTGCACCGCCACGCGCAGCGCGAGGTCGTCGCGGCCCTCCTGCTCCAGCAGGGCCTTGACCTTCTGCGCGGCGGCGTCGGTGAGGATGATCCCCTGCTGAGTGCTGGTCTCCGTCATATCTATTACTCCCAGTAGCGGGGCCGAGGAATTGCCAACAGTCACAACGTACCTGCCGACGTGGTTCTTCCCCGGTCGGCGGGGTTTTTCTCATGGTGCCACAGGAGGCGCCGGGCGCGGACCCCGGCCATGCGTGCAGTGCCCGGTATGTGGTTACATGGGAATCGTCACTCCGACGATAAGTCATCAGACCTCATCCCCCGTTCGCGGGAAGGAGCCCCCGTGACGACCACAACCGATCTCCCCCTGCTGTTCCTCGGACAGGGTGCGGACCCCGACAGCGAGGCCGGCGTGCAGTGCCCCGGCGAGCTGCCCCCCGCCTCCGACCCGCAGCTGGTGGCCAGGGCCGCCGCGGCCAAGGCCGCCCTCGGCGACAAGGTCTTCGTGCTGGGCCACCACTACCAGCGCGACGAGGTGATCCAGTTCGCCGACGTCACCGGCGACTCCTTCAAGCTGGCCCGTGACGCCGCCGCCCGGCCGCAGGCCCCCTACATCGTCTTCTGCGGCGTGCACTTCATGGCCGAGTCCGCCGACATCCTCACCGGCGACGACCAGCGGGTCGTGCTGCCGGACCTCGCCGCGGGCTGCTCGATGGCCGACATGGCGACCTTCGACCAGGTCGAGGAGTGCTGGGACGCCCTCACCGACCTCGGGATCGCCGACCGGGTCGTCCCCGTCACCTACATGAACTCCTCGGCCGACATCAAGGCGTTCGTGGGCCGCCGCGGCGGTGTGGTGTGCACCTCCTCCAACGCCAAGCGCGCGCTGGAGTGGGCCTTCGAGCAGGGCGAGCAGGTCCTCTTCCTGCCCGACCAGCACCTCGGCCGCAACACCGCGGTGCTGGAGATGGGCCTGACCCTGGACGACTGCGTGGTCTACAACCCGCACCGCCCGGGCGGCGGGCTCACCGACGAGCAGTTGCGCAACGCCAAGATGATCCTGTGGAAGGGCCACTGCTCGGTGCACGGGCGCTTCAGCCTCGCCTCGGTCGAGGACGTACGCACGCGGGTGCCCGGCGTCAACGTGCTCGTCCACCCCGAGTGCCGGCACGAGGTCGTCACCGCCGCCGACCACATCGGCTCCACCGAGTACATCATCAAGACCCTGGAGGCCGCCGAACCCGGCAGCTCCTGGGCGATCGGCACCGAGCTCAACCTGGTCAAGCGGCTCGCGGGCGCCCACCCCGATAAGAACGTCATGTTCCTCGACAAGACGGTCTGCTTCTGCTCCACCATGAACCGCATCGACCTGCCCCACCTGGTGTGGGCCCTGGAGGCCCTCGCCCGAGGCGAGGTCCCCAACCAGATCACGGTCGACCCCGAGACCACCCGCCACGCCAAGGCGGCCCTGGACCGCATGCTCGCTCTTCCTTGATGGCCGCGACTTCGTCGCGTCGGGCGATTCGGGCCCTTGGGCCCTGTCTTCCTTCAGATCTTGATCGCCTGGAGGCGATCAAGATCCTCAGTCCAGACAGGGTCGCCCGAATCGCGATGGTCGCCCTCCGCACGGGGTGCTGTGGAAAGCACCTTCGCAGGGTCGGCCTGAAACCCTTGCGCGGGTCGGCCTGAAACCCTCGCGGGAGTGCGCTCTCGCGAGGGTCAGCTACCGCCCTGCTCGGGCCACGGCTTCTGCTGCTGGGGCTGGGGGGCGGGCTGCTGCTGGGCCTGGGCGGGCCCGGCGTCCAGCTGGCGGGGCGCCTCGCCGCCCTGGCCGAGCTCGGCCTTGAGGCGCTCCAGCTCCAGCTCCACGCCGGTGGAGGCGTTCATGCGGTTGAGCTCGGCCTGGATGTCGTCGCGCGGGCCGGTGTAGTCCTCCAGCGCGCCGGACTCCAGCAGCTCGTCGATCGCGCCCGCCCGGGCCTGCAGCTGGGCGGTGCGGTCCTCGGCGCGCTGGATCGCCATGCCCACGTCGCCCATCTCCTCGGAGATGCCGCTGAACGCCTCACTGATGCGGGTCTGGGCCTCGGCCGCGGTGTACGTCGCCTTGATCGTCTCCTTGCGGGTGCGGAAGGCGTCCACCTTGGCCTGCAGCCGCTGCGCGGCCAGCGTGAGCTTCTCCTCCTCGCCCTGCAGCTGCTCGTACTGCGCGCGCAGGTCGTTCAACTGGGAGTCCAGGCCGGCGCGGCGCTCCAGCGCGGCCCTGGCCAGGTCCTCACGGCCCACCTGCAGCGCCTGGCGCCCCTGGTCGGTGAGCTTGTTGTGATCCTTCTCCAACCGCGTGATCTGCAGTTCCAGCCGCTTGCGCGAGGTCGCCACGTCGGCCACGCCCCGCCGGACCTTCTGCAGCATCTCCAGCTGGCGCTGGTAGGAGTAGTCCAGGGTCTCCCGCGGATCCTCGAGACGGTCCAGCGCGTTGTTGGCCTTGGACTTGAAGATCATCGACATTCGCTTCATCACGCTCATCGCGCGCGGACGTCCCTTCCATACGGGGTCGCTAGACCCGAGCCAGCCACTGATGGGCCTTTTATCACCCTACGTTGTTGACGCATGGTCCGACCACGAGGTTCCTTGCCGGTATCGCCATCAAATATCCTTCTTCCGTGTTCCGACGTGGCAGCGACTCCTCAGACACCTCCGCCTCCGCCGAGACCGCCGACGAGCGGTCCCCCAAGGAGGGCGGCAAGGGCCGGCCCACCCCCAAGCGGCGCGAGGCCGAGAAGGTGCGGCGCAACCAGCTGGTGACGGCGCCCAGGGACCGCAAGGAGGCCTACAAGCAGGTCCGCGCCCGCCAGGCCGAGCAGCGGGCGAAGGTCCGCGAGGGCATGGCCAAGGGCGACACCCGCTACCTGCCCAAGCGGGACCAGGGCCCGGTGCGCCAGTTCGCCCGCGACTACGTCGACTCGCGGCGGACCTTCGGCTCCCACCTCATGCTGATCATGTTCGTGGTGGTGCTGGTCAGCTTCGTGCAGACCCCGCTGACCCAGCTGCTGTTCGTGATCATCCCGCCGGTGCTGCTGTTCGTCGTGCTGACCGAGAGCCTGCTGATCTCCCAGAAGATCAAGAAGCTCGCCGCCGAGCGCTTCCCCGGCGAGCAGCTCAAGGGCGTCGGCCTGTACGCCGCGACCCGCTCGCTGCAGATGCGCCGCCTGCGCATCCCCACCCCGCGCTACGGCCCCGGCGACAAGGACAAGATCTGACCTTCCGGGGGGCGACCCCCGGACCCCCGGACCCCCGCAAGGCGACAGCCGATCCTCGCTTCGCTGCGGTCGTCTGTCGCCCGCCTAGGATCGGATCATGCAATTCCGTCGCCTTGGCCGCAGTGGCCTGAAGATCTCCGAAATCTCCTACGGCAACTGGATCACCCATGGGTCCCAGGTCGAGGAGGACACCGCGGTCGCCTGCGTGCACGCCGCGCTCGACGAGGGGATCACCACCTTCGACACCGCCGACGTCTACGCCGGCACCCGCGCCGAGACCGTCCTGGGGCGCGCCCTGAAGGGGCAGCGCCGGGAGTCCCTGGAGATCTTCACCAAGGTCTACTGGCCGACCGGCTCCGGCCCCAACGACCGCGGCCTGTCGCGCAAGCACATCATGGAGTCGATCGACGGCTCGCTGCGCCGGCTCGGCACCGACTACGTCGACCTCTACCAGGCCCACCGCTACGACCACGAGACCCCGCTCGAGGAGACCATGCGGGCGTTCGAGGACGTCGTGCGCCAGGGCAAGGCGCTCTACATCGGGGTCTCGGAGTGGCGCGCCGAGGAGATCGCCGCGGCGCTGAAGATCGCCGACGAGCGCGGGTTCGACCGCATCGTCTCCAGCCAGCCGCAGTACTCCATGCTGCACCGGGTGATCGAGGCCGAGGTCGTGCCGCTGTGCGAGCGCGAGGGCATCGGGCAGATCGTCTGGTCGCCGATCGCGCAGGGCGTGCTGACCGGCAAGTACCTCCCCGGGCAGGCGCCGCCGCCCGGCTCGCGCGCCACCGACGACAAGAGCGGCGCCGACTTCGTCAAGGTCTGGATGGGCGACGAGATCCTCCGCCGCGTGCAGGAGCTGCGCCCCGTCGCCCAGGACGCGGGCCTGACCATGGCGCAGCTCGCGGTCGCCTGGGTGCTGCAGAACCCCAACGTCTCCTCGGCGATCGTCGGAGCCTCCCGGCCCGAGCAGATCCGCGACAACGTGAAGGCCGTCGGCGTGAAGCTGGAGAAGGACCTTCTGGCGCGCATCGACGAGATCCTCGGCGACGCCGTGGTGAGCGACCCCTCGCACACGAGCTCGCCCGCCGTCCGCCCGTAACGCCCGCGGAACCGGCGGGGCCGCTCCCGCCCGGACCGGTGCGGTTCGGCCGGTGCGGTTCAGTCGAGTGAGAGCGGCATGGGGCCGTACACGACGCGGTCGTCGTCCAGCAGGTACACCCGGGCGACGCCCGCGTCGGCCAGCAGGCGCCAGTTCTCGCCCAGCCAGCTCTCGGCGTCGGACTGGGTGGGCTGGTGGTCGGGCTGGTCGAAGGGCGCGGGCAGCGCGCTCGCCGGGATCTGCGTCCCGTCCGCCCTCTCGTAGCGCCACGTCCACGTCATGTCCGCCAGACCCCCTCGACTCCGTGCCCGCTACCGCTCCGGGGATGTGTCCCACTGGGATCATGCCATGTGTTCGGCGTCGTATAGTGCGCTCCGCCATGCGAATCGAGATCGAGGGCGACGCCTCCGCGCCGGGGTGGCCCGCCCCTGACTGCGGCTGCGCCTCCTGCGCGCCGCTGCGCCGACGGGGCGAAAGCCGTGCTCCGCTGCACGTCCGGGTGGACGGGCGGCCGCTGGAGGAGTGGGAGTCCACCGCCGTCCCCGGCGGACTGGACGTGCGGACGGACGCGGGGGAAAGGCTGCTCTACGGCCACCGCGCGGCGTGTCCGGAACCGGCTCCCGGCGCCGTCTACGACGCCGTGCTGCTGGACCTGCTGGGGTGCCCCGAGCAGCTGGCGGTGCTGCGGCGGGCCGGGGCGGTGGCCGCGCACACCCGTGTCCACGCCGTCCACGTCGACCACCGGGTGCGGGATGAGGCCGAGCTGGCGCGGCGGCTGGGGTTCTGGCTGGCGCCCGTCGCCGGGCCGCACCGGACGCTGCTGCTCGGCGGCTCGCGTTCGGGCAAGTCCGCCGAGGCCGAGCTGCGGCTGGCCGCCCGCCCCGAGGTGACCTATCTGGCCACCGGGCCCCGCCCGGACGGCTCCGACCCCGAGTGGGCCGCGCGGGTGGGCGCGCACCGGACGCGCAGGCCGTCCTGGTGGCGCACCGTGGAGTCCGACGCGCTCGCCGAGGTGCTGCGCGAGGCGGAGGGCGCGGTGCTGGTGGACGGTCTGGGCACCTGGCTGGCCGCCGTCATGGACCGCACGGGCGCGTGGGAGGACCCCGGAGCCGTCCGTCCCCTCCTGGACGAGGCCGTGGCGGCGTGGCGCGGCACGCGGGCGGTGGTGGTGGCGGTCTCCGACGAGGTCGGGCTCTCGCTCGTGCCCGACAACCGGGCGGGCCGGTTGTTCCGCGACCTGCTCGGCGAGCTGAACCAGCGGCTGGTCGCCGAGTCCGAGGACGCGGCGCTCGTGGTGGCGGGCCGTCCCCTGCCGCTGTGGCCCGGACGGTAGCCTCGCCGCCCGTGCCCCTTTCTCCCTCCCTGCGGTTGTCCTTCGGCCTGCTCAGCGTCCTGCCCGTCGGCCACGTCGAGGCCGACCGGCCGGTGTTCGGCGCGGCCATGGCCTGGGCCCCGCTGGTCGGGGCGGTGCTGGGGGGCTGCCAGGCGCTGGCGTTCCTGCTCCTGGAGCTGGCCGGGGCGGACGCGCTCCTGGCCGCGGTGCTCGCCGTGGGGCTGGGCGCGGTGCTCACCCGCGCGCTGCACCTGGACGGCCTCGCCGACGTCGCCGACGGGCTGGGCAGCGGGCGGCCCGCCGCCGAGGCCCTGGCCGTCATGAAGCGCTCCGACATCGGACCGTTCGGCGTCGTGGCGCTCGTGTTCACCCTGCTGGCCCAGGTCGCGGCGGCCGCCTCCGCCCCGGATCCGGTCCTGGCGCTGGTCGTGGCCGGGGCGACGGGGCGGCTGGCGCTGGTGTGGGCCTGCTCCCCCGGCGTGCCCGCGGCACGGCCGGACGGGCTGGGCGCGCTGGTCGCCGGGACGGTCCCGGTCCGCGTCGCGGCGCTGTGGACCGCGGCGCTGGTCCTCGCCGCCGCCGGGGCCGCCTGGTGGATCCATCCGGCCGCGGGATCCCTGCTCCCGGCCGCCGCCGTTCCGCTCGCGCTGGGCGCCGCCGCCCTGTTGCGCCGGCACCTGGTCCGCCGGTTCGGCGGGATCACCGGAGACGTGCTGGGCGCACTGGCGGAGCTCGCCGGAACGGTGGTTCTGATCACTGCCACACTGGGGTAAAAGCCAGCGAAACCCCACGAAATTCCGGCTTCTCGTCCCCTCCCGGATCGGGGCAAGGCTCGATCGAAACGGAGGAAACAGGTTCCGGGGGCGAGTAAGGTCGAGAGGCGTGACGACGAATCTCAGCATCAGCCAGACCGATCCCGCCTCCCTCGACGTGGACGCCCTCGTCATAGGCGTGGGCCCCGAGGCCGCTCTGGCCGCCGGGTCGCAGGGCGTGGACGGCGCGCTGGACGGGCGCCTGGCCGAGGCGCTTCTGGCCGTCGGCGCCACCGGCAAGGCCGGTGAGGTGGTCAAGCTCCCGACGCTGGGCGCGCTGCCCGCGAAGGTGATCGTGGCCGCCGGCCTGGGCGAGGACCCCGGGCCCGAGGCCCTGCGCCGCGCCGCCGGAGCCGCCGTGCGCGCCCTGGCCGGCACCGCCCGCGTCGCGCTCGCGCTGCCCGCCGACACCCCCGAGCGCGCCTTCGCCGTGGCCACCGGCGCGCTGCTGGGCAACTACTCCTTCGCCCGCTACCGCACCGGCGCGCAGACCGAGCCGGTGGGCGAGCTGGTGCTCCTCACCGACCTGGACGCCACCACCCTGGCCGAGCGGGCCGAGGCCGTCACCGGGGCCGTCGCCCTGGCGCGCGACCTGGTCAACACCCCGCCCTCCCACCTCGCCCCCGAGGACCTGGCGGGCGTGGCCGAGAACGTCGCCCGCGAGGCCGGCCTCGACCTGGAGGTCCTCGACGAGAAGGCGCTGGTGGACGGCGGCTACGGCGGCATCGTCGGCGTCGGCCAGGGCTCGGTGAACCCGCCGCGGCTGGTGCGCCTGGGCTACCGGCACCCGCAGGCCGACAAGACCGTGGTCTTCGTCGGCAAGGGCATCACCTTCGACACCGGCGGCATCTCGATCAAGCCGGCCGAGGGCATGGACTGGATGAAGTCCGACATGGGCGGCGCGGCGGCCGTGCTCGCCTCGCTGCGGGCGATCGCCGCGCTCAAGCCGAAGGTCAACGTGGTCGGCTACCTGGCCATCGCCGAGAACATGCCCTCGGGCACCGCGCAGCGGCCTTCCGACGTCATCACCATCTACGGCGGCAAGACCGTCGAGGTCCTCAACACCGACGCCGAGGGCCGGCTCGTCATGGCCGACGCCATCGCCCGCTCCGCCGAGGACGCCCCCGACCTGCTCGTCGACGTCGCCACGCTGACCGGCGCCGCGCTGGTCGCCCTGGGCGTGCGCACCACCGCCGTCATGGCCAACTCCGACGAGGTGCGCGAGAAGGTCGTCCAGGCGGCCGAGCGCTCCGGGGAGAGCGCCTGGGGCATGCCGCTGCCCGAGGAGCTGCGCAAGGGCCTGGACTCCCCCGTCGCCGACATCGCCAACATCAGCGCCGAGCGCTGGGGCGGCATGCTCGCCGCGGGCGTCTTCCTCAAGGAGTTCGTGCCCGACGGGGTGCGCTGGGCCCACCTGGACATCGCCGGGCCCGCCTACAACAAGGGCGAGCCCTACGGCTACACCCCCAAGGGCGGCACCGGCGCCGCGACCCGCGCGCTGGTGCAGATCGCCGAGGACGTGGCCGACGGTCTTCTGTGACCCGAGTCAAACCCGCCCGCGGCTCTTACCGCTCGGTACAAATGAAAAGATGGCCCTACCTGGCATTTCTCCGGTGCCCACCCGGGCCGGCGAAACGAGTATCCACAAGAAGGAGCGTCCGGTGACGAACAAGGGCCCGTACGACCTCGTCGTACTCGGCGGCGGGAGCGGCGGCTACGCCTGCGCGCTGCGCGCGTCGGAACTGGGCATGCGCGTCGTCCTGATCGAGAAGGACCCCAACCTCGGGGGCACGTGCCTGAACCGGGGCTGCATCCCCACCAAGGCCCTGCTGCACGCGGCCGAGGTCGTCGACGAGATCCGCGAGGCGTCCGCCTACGGCATCAAGGCCAGCCTCGAGGGCATCGACGTGCCCGGGGTGCAGGCATACAAGAACAAGATCGTCTCCACCACGGTCAAGGGCCTCACCGGCCTGATCAAGTCCAAGGGCATCGAGATCGTCCACGGCGCCGGCCGGCTGGCCTCCCCCACCTCCGTGGCCGTGGGCGACGACGTCTACGAGGGCGACCACGTGGTGCTCGCCACCGGCTCGGCCCCCCGGTCCCTGCCCGGCCTGGAGATCGACGGCGACAAGGTCATCTCCAGCGACCACGCCTTGGAGCTCGACCGCGTCCCGGCCTCCGTGGTGGTCCTGGGCGGCGGCGTCATCGGCGTGGAGTTCGCCTCCGTCTGGCGCTCGTTCGGCACCGAGGTCACCATCGTCGAGGGGTTGCCGCACCTGCTGCCGCTGGAGGAGGAGTCCTCCTCCAAGCGCCTGGAGCGCGCCTTCCGCAAGCGCGGCATCAAGTTCGAGCTCGGCGCCCGCTTCTCGGGCGTGAAGACCACCGACTCCGGCGTGTCGGTCTCGCTGGAGAACGGCAAGACCATCGACGCCGAGCTGCTGCTGGTGGCCGTCGGCCGCGGCCCGGTCTCCCAGGGCCTGGGCTTCGAGGAGAACGGGGTGAGCACCGACCGCGGCTTCGTGACCGTCGACGAGTACTGCACCACCTCCGTGCCGTCGGTCTCGGCGGTGGGCGACCTCATCCCGACCCTGCAGCTGGCCCACGTCGGCTTCGCCGAGGGCATCCTGGTGGCCGAGAAGGTGGCGGGCCTGAACCCCACCCCGATCGACTACGACGGGGTCCCCCGCATCACCTACTCCAACCCCGAGGTCGCCTCCGTGGGCATCACCTCCGCCAAGGCGCGGGAACTCGGCATGGAGATCAAGGAGATCACCTACGACCTCGCGGGCAACCCCAAGAGCAAGATCCTGGGCACCCAGGGCGAGGTCAAGATGATCGCCGAGAAAGACGGACCGATCCTGGGCGTCCACATGGTGGGCGCGCGGGTCGGCGAGCTGGTCACCGAAGGCCAGCTGCTCTACAACTGGGAGGCCCTGCCGACCGAGGTGGCGCAGCTCATCCACGCGCACCCCACCCAGTCCGAGGCGGTCGGCGAGGCAGCACTCGCCCTCGCCGGCAAGCCCCTGCACGTCCACGGCTGACGACAGACAGCCCACGAAGAGGAGTCGCTGAGAACCATGCCGGTCTCCGTCACCATGCCCCAGCTCGGAGAGAGCGTCACCGAGGGCACCGTCACCCGCTGGCTGAAGAAGGAGGGCGAGCCCGTCGAGGTCGACGAGCCGCTCCTGGAGGTGTCGACCGACAAGGTCGACACCGAGATCCCCTCTCCCGCCGCGGGCATCCTGACCAGCATCACCGTCGCCGAGGACGAGACCGTCGAGGTCGGCGCCGAGCTTGCGGTCATCTCCGGCGCCGACGAGGCGCCCGCCCCTGCCGCGCAGGCCCCGGCCGCCCCCGAGCCGGCGCCCGAGCCCGAGCCCGAACCCGCTCCCGCGCCCCCGGCTCCCGAGCCGCCGGGCGCCGCCCCGGCTCAGACCGCTCACCTTCCGGCGACCGTCGACCTCAAC
>NZ_BAAAHH010000013.1:0-180796 GCF_039525175.1 Actinocorallia libanotica | reverse complement strand
GATCGAGCCAAAATTAAACACCTTCCGGACAATCCCATTGTAGTGGGACCACTGTCCGGAACCTTCGGGGCGCTTCACTGCTGAAGAAGCCTTCTGGGAAGTTCGCGAAGGCGCTGCGTGAGGAAGACAGGATCTGCAGCGACTGGAAGCCCAAGGTGCCCGTCCGCCTCTACTACAACCCCCGCGATGAGCAGGCGGCCCCAGAGAACAGCGTCTCGTGTCACGCCGGGCTGAAGTCCACCCTGCGCAAGCTGCCCGCCACGACCTACGAAGGCTCCCACCACTTGGGTTCGAACCTCACGGGCACGGCCAAGACGGTCCGCTGGTTCGCCTCCTTCTGAGCGCGTCAGCGGTCGGAATCCCCCTGCCGGAGGGTGAAGAGCGAGAGCAGGGGGAAGAAGCGGACGCGGCGCCTAAGGCGGCCGCGGGCGCGGGCCACGAGTTCCGGTAGGGGCGGTTCGGGTTCGTTCGCGACCCGGGGGTGGGCGAGGATCGTCGGCTGGGGGCGGCCCCGGAGGGTGACGGCCTGGCCTGCCTCCCAACGGAAGGCCTCCAGGGGGTCGCAGTCCTCCAGGGCGTCGGCGGAGGCGAGGACGCGCAGTGGGGTGGCGGTCTTCGCGAGGTCGCTCAGACGGGCCGCCTCGTTCACGGGGTCGCCGATGACGGTGTACTCGAAACGCTGCTCGGCGCCGATGTATCCGGCGACGACCGTGCCGACGGAGACGCCGATCCCGGCGGTCACCTCGGGGACTTCCAGCGGCAGGCGGGTGGCCATTTCCCGTCCGGCGGTGAGGGCGTGGCCGCCGGCCTGCTCCAGGGGGGTCGGGGCGCCGAAGATGGCGAGCGCGGCGTCGCCTTCGAACTTGTTGATCCAGCCGCCGTTGCGGTTCACGCAGTCGACGACGACGCCGAAGAAGAGGTTGAGGAGGGCGACGACCTCGTCCGGGGGGCGCTCGGCCGCCATCTTGGTGGACCCGGCCAGGTCGACGAAGAGGACGGCGACCTCCTTGATCTCGCCTCCGAGCGCGATGTCGGAGTTGAGGGCCAGCTCCGCGACGTCGCTGCCGACGTGCCGGGAGAACAGATCCTGGAGGCGTTCGTGTGCGCGCAGCCCCGTGACCATGTTGTTGAACCCGGCCTGCAGCTGTCCGAGCTCGCTCGCGTCGTAGACGGTGAGGCTCGTTTCCAGATCGCCTTTCGCGACGCGCGCCATGCCATCACGCACGTTCCTGATCGGGTCTCCGACGGCGCGCGAGGCCTCGAACGTCACCAGGAAGCTGACGGTCAATGCCACGACACCCAGGACGAGGCTGGAGAAGGCGACTTCGAAGCGGTCGAAGTCGGGGTCCACGAGGGCGACGACCGCGATGACGACCAGACCGAGCAGAGGAACCGCTGTTCCGAGCGCCCAGGCGAGCATCGCACGGCTCGTCACCCGCGACATCAGGTGTTCACGCGGCGGCTGCGTGGCCAGGACGAGCGCTGTCGCGGGACGCAGCAGGCGTTCAGCCAGCAGATACACCAGTGCCAGCGTGGTGATGGCACCCAGCAGGGAGGTCATCGCCACCTTGAGCGCCATCAGGGGGTGGAAGGTGGCGTTGACGCCGGTCCACACCAGGACGCCGACGCCCCAGAGGACGGCCTGGATGAGGGTGAGCCGCGCGGGGCCGAGGAGGACGGCGTGGCGTTGTTCCTGGTCGGGTGTGCCCTGTTCCCGGACGAGCCGCCGGACGGGGTCGAAGAGCTTGAGCCCCCACCACATCACCAGCGGTGCGGCGACCACCGGATAGGAGAGGAAGGAGATCAGGTTGATCATGTTGATGTCCGGGCGGACCTCTTCCGGGTTGGGAAGCACCACCAGTACGAACAGCAGCACGACGATGCCGCCGACACCATTGGCGATGACGACGACGGTGGCCAGCAACCAGCGCACCCGTAGTTCCAGGCTGTTCTTGGGTCCGCCGGGGAGGGCGGCGAGCCTGGCTCCGAATGCGTCGAGGCCGTGTGTCACCTGTTCGCGGTCCACCCGTCACCTCCGTCGCGCGTCACTCTACGCACCCCCTGATAACGGCGAAAGTCATGAGATGTACAGAGAGTGCGCCCTAGAAGGCGTCGCCTGTTATGACGCACAGCACAAGAGCCGCGTTCTTACGTATGACTACTTAAAAGTAATATGCGGTGACCACAGACCGGAGGACCCCATGACCGCTTCGCCCGCGACCACCCCGCCCCCCGACGCCGCGGTCCCCCCGCAGGGGATGGGGGGCATCTCCCCGGAGGACCTGCTGCAGTCCGGCGGTTACAACGGCTGCTTCGGCTGCGGTGAGGGACATGAGTCCGGGTTGCGTTTCCAGCGGACGAGCGCCGACGGCGAGGCCGTGTACGGGCACTTCACCGTCACCGAGCAGCACCAGGGCTCGCCCGGCCTGGCGCACGGCGGCCTCCTCGCGACGGCCATGGACGAGGTCCTCGGCACCGCCGCCTGGAGCCTGGGCCGGATGGCGGTCACCGGCCGGCTGGAGACCGACTACCGCATCCCCGTCCCGGTCGGCAGCGTCGTGCACCTCAAGGCCTGGTGCACCGGCGTGGACGGACGCAAGATCTACCTCCAGGGCGAGGGCCGGATCGGCTCCCCGGACGGCCCGGTCGCGATCCAGGCGGCCGCGCTGTTCCTCGAGGTCTCCCGCGAGCACTTCCTCGGGGAGCGCTGAGCGGGGCCCGCCGGGACGCTAACGTGCAGACATGCGGCTCACCGGAATCATCGCCCCAGACCGCCCTCTTCTGGTCGTGGCCGCCGAAGAGGAAGCGGTCCACCTGAACCACGGCTTTCCCCTCCTACTCACCGGTATGGGGAAGGTCAACGCGGCATTGGCGGTGGCGCGGGTCCTGGCGTCCCACCGCCCCTCCGAGATCATCAACCTGGGCACGGCCGGCGCCCTCAAGCACGGCATCAAGGGCACCCACGAGATCGCCCGCGTGGTCCAGCACGATCTGGACGGCGCGGCGATCGAGGCGCTCACCGGCCGCCCCGTCGGCCTTCCCCTGGACCTGCGGTCCGAGGGACTGACGCTCGCCACCGGCGACGCCTTCGTCTCCTCCGAGAAGGTGCGCGCGCGTCTGGCGCTCCAAGCGGACCTCGTGGACATGGAGGGCTACGCGGTGGCGTCCGCCGCCCACGCCGCGGGAGTCCCCGTACGGCTCGTCAAGCACGTCAGCGACACCGCGGACGAGGAGGCGGCGCTGACGTGGAAGGAGTCGGTGGAGACCTGCGCCCGCGACCTGGCGGCTTGGGTCATCACCCACCTGTGACGCGTTGACGTCCCGCTCCGCAGGGGCGACGGAGCGGGACGGCGGATTCGTACGGCCCCTGCGCGTCGGTCCGGCCGCGACGCGATGGGGTCGACGGGGTCGACGGGTTCACGTGCCGACGGACTCGAGTTCCTTGGGGACGGAGCGCAGCGAGTACAGCGCCGCTACGGCCGCGACCACGGAAAGGAACGCGCTGCACAGGAGTGCGGCGTGCATGGCGTCGACGTAGGCGAGGCGCCCGGCTTCCAGTACGCGTTCCGCGACGTCGGCCGGAAGCGTGGAGGCCGCCTCGTACGCGCCGGGCAGAGAGTCCTCGGCCAGCGCGGAGGCCGTGTCGGAGAGTCCTTCCGGAGTGTCGATACCGGACCGGTAGACGGCGTTGACGACGGAGCCGAGCAGTGCCATCCCGAGCGCACCGCCGAGTTCGGTGGCGGTTTCCGAGACAGCAGAAGCGGCGCCTGCACGTTCTTTCGGCACCGAAGCGAGGATCGTGTCGGACGTGACGGCCATGGTGATACCCATGCCGAGACCGTTGAGGACGAGGAACGGCAGCAGAGCCCAGTACTCCAGGTCCGCTCCGAAGCCGGTGAACGCGGCGAAGACGCAGGCGCTCAACAGCAGCCCGGCGGCGATGGTCTTCGCCCGGCCCACCGCAGAGATCAGAGGCGGAGCGAGTGCGGCCCCGCCAGCCATCGCGCCGAGAGCGCCGGGCAGTCCGGCGAGTCCCGCCTCCCACGGGCTCCAGCCGAGGACGAGCTGCCAGAACTGGGCGAAGACCAGCGACTGGGCGACCAACGCGAACATCGCGAAGAGGTTGACTCCGATCGAGCCGGAGAAGGCGGGGATCCGGAACAGCCGAACGTCGATCAGCGGATCGGCGATCCGGGCCTGCCTGCGGACGAACAGGACGAGCACCGCCACCGCGCCGAGTCCCGTGGCCATCGGTACGAGGGAGAGCCCGCCGGTCGCGGCCTCCTTCACGGAGTAGACGACGCCCACGAGGCCGGTCACGGACATCAGCACGCTCAGCGGGTCGAGTCCGCCGGGCCGGGGGTCGCGCGACTCCCGCAGCACCACCAGGCCGGCTCCCACCACGAGGGCCATCAGAGGCACATTGACCAGGAAGACCGCGCCCCACCAGAAGTGGTCGAGCAGCGCCCCGCCGAGCAGCGGCCCGAGCCCCACGCCGAGTCCGCCGACGCCCGCGAAGACCCCGACGGCCGTCGTCCGCTCCGCGGAGTCGGTGAAGGCGTTGCGGACGAGTGCCAGCGCCGACGGCATGATCGTCGCTCCCGCGATCCCGAGCAGCACCCGTCCCGCGATCAGCGCCTCGGTGGTGTGCGCGTAGGCGGTCAGCACGGACGCGACCGCGAACGCGGCGGCGCCCGCCAGCAGCAGCCTCCTGCGCCCGATCCGGTCGCCGACCCACCCCATGGTGATCAGCAGCCCGGCGAGCGCGAACCCGTACCCGTCCGCGATCCACAGAATCTCCGCGGCCGACGGTGCCAGCTCCCGCGTCAGCAGCGGTATCGCCAGATGCAGTGCCGTCAGATCCACCGACAACACCAGCATCGCCGTACAGGCGACGGCCAGCGTCCCCCACTTGCTCGCCTCAGCGCTCATGACCCCGCTCCCAGCAGTCGTTCTCGTCCGGGAGAGCGTCGCCTTCGCCGCTGACGACGCGCTGACCATCGACTGACCGTCCCCGCAGAACGAAAACCGCCCGAACCCGCGAAAGCGGAGGCCGCCGCCCCTGAAGGCGGCCTCCGCTTCCACCGCCGCCAAAGGAGGCCACCCGAACGGCGAGCGGTCCCCGGATGGCGGGCGGTTCCTGGATGGCGGGCGACCCCCGAACGGCGGGTGGTCCCCGGACGGCGGGGCGGTTATCCCGGACGGCGGGGGTCTTTCGAATGGCAGACGGTTCCCCGTACGGAGGAGCGGTGTCTCTGGAGGGTGGACGGTCCGCCGGACGGTGGGTGGGCGGCGTCCTTGGACGGGGGTGGCCGCCCGGACGGCGGGCGGCCACCGGATGGCGGGTGGCTTGACGAAGGGAGGGCGGCTTTCTGGAGGGGGTCAGGCGACGGGTTCGAGTGGGCGGGACGGTTCCTTCTGCGGCTCCTCGGCGGGGAAGCGGTGGGACCAGTGGCGGAGTGCGCTGATCAGGCCCAGGGCGGCGACGGCGGTAATGAGGAGCAGGGCGGGGCGGAAGCTCTCGGGCATCTGGCCTCGGGTGACGGGGGAGTCGGAGACGATGGCCGTGGCGACGGCCAGCACCACGGCGCCGCCGATCTGGAAGGACGTCTGCACCAGGCCCGAGGCCAGGCCCTGCTCGTGGTCGGCCACTCCTGCGGTCGCCTGGGAGTTCAGCGAGCTGAAGGCCAGGGCGAAGCCGGCGCCCAGCAGCAGGGCGGTGGGCAGGATGACGGTGGCGAAGCGGGGTTCGGCGTCCGCCCGCAGGAAGAGGGCGTAGGCGGTGATGAAGGACGCCATGCCCAGGGCGATGAGGCGGGCCGGCCCGTAGTGGGTGATCAGCCTGCCCATCGCCGGGCCGGAGAAGGCGACGATCAGGCCGGCGGGCAGCAGGGCCAGCGCCATCTCCAGCGGCGACCAGCCGAGGACGTTCTGCAGGTACAGGGCGACCAGGAACTGGAAGGCGACATAGGAGCCGAAGACCGCCATGGCCGACAGGTTGGCGGCGACCAGCAGCTTGTTGCGGAAGATGCTCAGCCGCACCAGCGGGTGCGCCACCCGCTGCTCGACGGCGACGAAGGCGGCGGCCAGCAGGGCGACGAGGGCGAAGGAGCCCAGGGTGCGCGCGGAGGTCCAGCCCGCCTCGGGGGCGCTGACCACGGTGAACACCAGCAGGAGGAGCGCGCCGGTCGAGGTCGCCGCGCCGAGCAGGTCGTAGCCGCCTTCGTCGCGCTCGGAGCTGTGCGGGATGAAGTAGTAGCCGGCGACGAGGGCGGCCAGCGCCAGGGGCGCGGGCAGCAGGAACACCACTCGCCAGTCGAACTCCGACAGCAGGCCGCCGAGGATCAGGCCGGAGGAGAAGCCGCTGGCGCCGAAGACGGTGTAGATGCCCAGTGCCCTGTTGCGCACGGGCCCTTCCGGGAAGGTCGTGGTCAGGATCGAGAGGCCCGCGGGCGCGGTGAACGCGGCCGCCACGCCCTTGATGAAGCGGGTGGCGATGAGCAGGGTCCCGTTGTCGGTGAAGACGCTGAGCAACGAGGCCACGGCGAACACCGCGAGCGCCACGAGCAGCACCCGGCGCCGGCCCAGCAGGTCGGCGGTGCGGCCGCCGAGCAGCAGCAGTCCGCCGTAGCCCAGGACGTAGCCGCTGACGATCCACTGCAGCGCCGCGGTGGACAGGCCGAGGTCGGCCTGGATGGCGGGGAGGGCGACGCCGACCATCGAGACGTCGAGGCCGTCGAGGAACAGGACCGTGCACAGGACGAGGAGGGCGCCCCAGAGGCGGGGCGACCACCTGGTGCCGGCGGATGCGGGATCGGAGGCGTCGTTCACGCTGCCGTGAGGGATCATGGGGCAGAAGTTACATGCACACGCATCGGATGCGCAAACATTAAATGCACTCGCATATGATTCTGCTGCATGCTATCCTCGGCGCGTGAGCGAAGTCCGCGAGCAGGTGGAGGAGTGGCGCGAGCTGGCCCGCCAGGTCGCGGCGCTGTCCTGTCGCCTGGACAAGGCTCTGCACGGGCACGGTCTGGGCATGAGCGAGTTCGAGGTCCTGGACCGCCTCGCCGACCACAGGGCCGAGCGGGGTGACGAGGAGGACAGGGGCCTGCGCATGCAGCAGCTCAGCGAAGAGGTGCACCTCACGCAGAGCGCGCTCTCCCGTGCCGTCGCCCGCCTGGAGAAGGAGGGCCTGGTCCAGCGCTCCATGTGCTCCCAGGACCGCCGCGGCGTCTTCGTCGCC
Organism: Actinocorallia libanotica; assembly: GCF_039525175.1. NCBI lineage: Bacteria > Bacillati > Actinomycetota > Actinomycetes > Streptosporangiales > Thermomonosporaceae > Actinocorallia > Actinocorallia libanotica. The sequence continues at coordinate 173,550 of NZ_BAAAHH010000013.1, read as the reverse complement.
CTCACCGGCGAGGGCGAGCGCCGCTGGGAAGAGGCCTGCCCCTCCCACCGCGCGGTCATCAGCGAGGCCTTCGGCCGCTGAGCCGGCGAGGCGAGGACGGGTTTCCCTCGGGTGCCGGTCTCGCGCCGTCGAAGACGCTCCGGCGGGGAGCGGCGGGTTTGGTCGCCTAGCTGGTGAAATGGGGTATATGTCCACCTGTGCCGGCGATTTTCGGTGACGCGGAGCGGCGGCGTACTTCATTCCAGCCATATCTGATTTCTCATAGTCTTTGGGCATGACAGATTGGCTGGTCGAACTGATGGAAAAGCTCGGGGCACCGGGCGCGGGACTGGCGATCGCGTTGGAGAACCTCTTCCCGCCTCTCCCGAGCGAGGTCATCCTGCCGCTGGCGGGCTTCACGGCCTCCCAGGGCGAGATGAACCTGGTGGCCGTGCTGGTGTGCACGACGCTGGGTTCGGTCCTGGGCGCGTTGGCGTTGTACTGGGTGGGCGCGCTGCTCGGTCGTGAGCGCACGCTGGCCCTGGCCGCCAAGCTTCCGCTGGTGAAGCTCGACGACATCACCAAGACCGAGGCGTGGTTCCTCAAGCACGGCCGTAAGACGGTGTTCTTCGGCCGGATGATCCCGATCTTCCGCAGCATGATCTCCATCCCGGCCGGGGTGGAGCGCATGCCGCTGGGCATCTTCACGCTGCTGACCACGACCGGCAGCCTCATCTGGAACACGATCTTCGTCATGGCCGGCTACACCCTGGGCGAGAACTGGGAGCTGGTCGAGAAGTACGTCGGCATGAGCTCCAAGGTGGTGCTCGTCATAGTGCTGCTGGCCGTGCTGGTCTTCGTGGGCGTCCGGCTGAACGAGAAGCGCAAGGGCGTGAAGGACGACGACCAGCCCGCCCAGGGCCGGGGCGGCCCGGGCCATCCGGGCCAGCCGCACCCGGGTCAGACCCGCCGGGACCAGCCCTATCAGGGTCAGCCTCACCCGGGCCAGGGCGGCCAGCCCCACCAGGGCCAGCCCTACCAAGGCCAGCAGCACCCGGGTCAGCAGTACCAGGGCCAGCCGCACCAAGGCCAGCAGCACCCGGGTCAGCAGTACCAGGGCCAGCCGCACCAAGGCCAGCCGCACCCGGGTCAGACCCGCCGGGACCAGCCCTACCAGGGCCAGCCCCACCAGGGTCAGCCCTATCGCGGGCGGCACTCCCAGGGCCAGCCCCACCAGGGCCAGCCGTCCCCGGGCCAGCCGTCCCCGGGCCAGGGCGGTCAGCCGCACCCCGGCCAGCCCTACCAGGGCTACCCGGGCCAGGGCCGCCCGAGCCCCCAGGGATGGAACGCCCCCGAAGCCAAGTAGCGCGGCCACCGGGGAACGGTGACCGTCGACGTACGACGCCGTCCGGCCTTCATGGACGGCGGAAGCCATCTGTCAGGAGCTGGACGGCCGCTTCCCGGCGACCGGCCGTCCCGCGCCACCTCGGTTCCTGAGCCCTACGGGGCGTCCAGGACCTTCACCAGCGCGCGCAGCCCTTCGAGCACCTCGGTCGCGGTGGGCGCGTTCTCGGGGTCGCTGAGGCACTGGATCATCACGCCCGACATCAGCGCCGACTGAACCATTCCGAGCGTGCGCGCGGAGCGTTCGGAGACCTCCTCCTCCGGTACGCCCTCCAGGATTCCGGAGTTCCCCCGCCGCCCGTGGGCGATGCCTCCCGCCAGGGCGTCGCGTAGTTCGGGCCGCCGCTGCGCCTGCATGAACAGCTCCACGGAGGCCAGCCACAGGTCCGGCTGCGCGCGGAACTGCTCGATGAGGTTCTCCCACATCCGCGTGTAGCCCTCGGCCGCGGATCCGTTCTCCTCGGTGACGAGCGCGCGTCCCGTGCCGGAGCCGCCCTCGTCGAGGAGGGCGAAGAGCGCCTGGTTGAGCAGCGCCTCCCGTGACCCGTAGTGGTAGCCGATGGCGGCCATGCTGACGCCCGCCGCGGTGGCGATGTCACGGACGCTGGTGCGGTCGTATCCCTTCTCGCGCAGGCATTTCTTGGCGCCGGCGAGCAGATCTTCACGGTTGCCCATGCGCCGCAGCATACCGCCGGATTAGAACGAACGCCTAGAGCATTCGCCTAAGGCGATCGTCTTGCGCGATCGCCCAAATCTCTGTACCGTCCTCGGCATGCGGATCATCAAGAGCGTTTCTCTGGCGACGGCGGCCCTGGTCGCGGCGGGTCTCGGCTGGGTCGGGACGACTTCCACCACGGCGGAGGCGGTGAGTACGAAGCACGGTGAAGTGGTCGGCACGTCCCTGGGCGACGTGCGCGGCACCGTGAAGAACGGCGTGCGCAGCTTCCAGGGCATCCCGTACGCCGCTCCGCCGGTGGACGAGCTGCGTTGGAAGTCTCCGCAGCCCGCCGAACCCTGGCAGGGAGTGCGCGAGGCGACCTCCCCGGGAGCGGCCTGCGCGCAGCCGGTGGGCTACCCGATCGGCGTGCCGAGTGAGAACGAGGACTGCCTCTACCTGAACGTCACCGCGCCCGCCGGAGCCAAGGGCGACCTCCCGGTGATCGTGTGGATCCACGGCGGCAGCCTGATGTACGGCACGGGCGACATGTACAGGCCCGACCGGATGGCCGCCGCCGGAGCGGTCGTGGTCTCGATGAACTACCGGCTGGGCATCATGGGCTTCCTGACCGACCCCTCCCTGAAGGGAGCGGACGGCCTCGGCCTGGAGGACCAGCAGGCCGCGCTCCGCTGGGTCCGCGCCAACGCCGCGGCGTTCGGCGGCGACGCCCGGAACGTGACGGTCATGGGCGAGTCCGGCGGCGGGTTCGCCGTGTGCGGACACCTCGCCTCACCCGGCTCGGCGGGCCTGTTCGACCGCGCCATCGTGCAGAGTGCCCCCTGCACCGCGGGGAGTTCGCGCACCAGGAAAGAGGCGAAGGCCGACAGCGCACGCGTCATCAAGGCGTTGGAGTGCGAGAAGGACACCGCGAAGTGCCTGCGTGACAAGTCCGCGGCCGAGCTGATGGAGGCGTACGGGGCGTACGCCGACCCCCTGCCGGTGAGCGGCACCCGCCTGCTGCCGGTGGCACCCGAGAAGGCGCTGCATACCGGAAGGCTCAACAAGGTCCCGGTGCTCATCGGGGTCAACCACGGTGAAGAGCGCGGGATGGTCCTCGGCGAGGAGCTGGCGACCGGGAAGCCCATGCAACCCGAGGCGTACGAGCCGACCATCCGTGAGCTGTTCGGCGCCAAGGCCGACGCCGTGCTGAAGCGCTACCCGCTGAGCGCGTACCCGTCGCCGGGAGAGGCACTGGCGGCGGCCAAGACGGACTCGGTGTGGTCGGCGCCCACGCTGGACACCGCCCGCCTGCTGTCGAAGTGGACGCCCACCCGGATGTACGAGTTCGCCGAGCCCGAGACCCTCTGGTACAAGGGCTACCCCGAGCCCAGCTTCGAACCGGGCGCCAACCACATGGTGGAACTGGCCTACCTGTTCGACATGGAGCTGTTCGAGGACCGGACGCCCGAGCAGGACCGGCTGGCCGACCGGATGATCGAGGCCTGGGTGCGGTTCGCCGCCACGGGTGAGACGGACTGGCCGTCCTTCCGCGACGGGCAGTACGTGCAGTCTCTGACCTCCGGGACGTGGAAGCGCACGGAGTTCGCGAAGGACCACCAGTACCGCTTCTGGACCACTCAGGGCGAGTGAGTACTCGTCCGGCCACCGTAAGGGCGTTCACTCAGCGGACTGTTCAGGGCGTGCGCGGATAGTGCGCCGTCAGGCAGGCGTCACTCGGTGGGTCGTTGAGACGAGTAAGCGCACGTTCGGCCACCGGCGGCACGTCGCCAAGCGGACGTCGCCCAGCCGAAGAGCTTGAACTGACGCGCGAAGGCCGCTCCCACGAACTGTGGGAGCGGCCTTCGCGCGTGGGAGACGTCAGAGGCGCTCGGCCGGGATCACTCCGAGGCGACCTGCCTGGAAGTCCTCGAAGGCCTGCTGGAGCTCGGCGCGGGTGTTCATGACGAACGGCCCGTAGTGCGCGATCGGCTCGTTGATCGGCTGTCCGCCCAGCAGAACGACCTCCAGGGCGGGCTTGTTGGAGTCCTGCGCGGCGTCGGCGGCCAGCGTGATGCTGGAGCCCTTGCCGTACACGGCGAGCTGCGCGCCCTTGATCGGACGGTCGTGCGCGCCGACCGTGCCGTTCCCCGCGAGCACGTACGCGAGGCCGTTGAAGGACGGGTTCCACGGCAGCGTCAGGCGGGCTCCGGGGCTGACCGTCGCGTGGATCATCGTGATCGGCGTGTGCGTGGAGCCGGGCCCGCGGTGGCCGTCCAGCTCGCCCGCGATGACCCGCAGCAGCGCGCCGCCGTCGGGAGTGGTCAGCAGGGTGATGTGGTCGCCGGTGATGTCCTGGTAGCGGGGCGCGATCATCTTGTCCTTGGCGGGGAGGTTCACCCACAGCTGGAGCCCGTGGAAGAGGCCGCCGCTCATGACGAGGTGCTCCGGCGGGGCCTCGATGTGCAGGAGGCCCGCGCCCGCGGTCATCCACTGGGTGTCGCCGGGGCCGATCTTGCCGCCGCCTCCGGCGGTGTCCTGGTGGTGGAACTCGCCGTCGATGAGGTAGGTGACGGTCTCGAAGCCGCGGTGCGGGTGCCAGGGGGTGCCCTTGGGCTCGCCCGGCGCGTAGTCCACCTCGCCCATCTGGTCCATCATGATGAACGGGTCGAGGTGGCGCGGGTGCACTCCGGAGAAGGCGCGGTGGACCGGGAAGCCCTCGCCTTCGAAGCCCTTGGGGGCGTTGGTCACGCCGAGCACGGGCCGCGGGGTGTCGTTCACGGGGTCGGGAACGGGGACGCGCGGCAGGGCGAGAGGGTTCTCCACGGTGACGGCCGGCATGGGCCCTCCTTCGGGCTCGGTGGCGCTGGAGTGTTCGGTACCCGCTCCAACATGTTGAATTTTAAACTTATTCCGCGGCGGTGGCCAGCCCCGGTATCCCGTCATCGAATCTCAGATGGGGACGAAGACGACCAGTCGCTTGGGGTGCTTCGTGAAGACGATCGGTGTCCGAGCGTCCTCCGTTTCACCGTCATGGGCCACACGGAGATCACCGCGGGAGTCGACCGTCACCGACTCCACGAGGCGGTATTCGTAGTCGGAGAACGGCCAGAACCGCCCGGTCAGCACGACCGCCAGCGCGCGTATCCGCCGTAGGTGCCGCTTCACCGACACCAGGCGGACGTCCAGCAGCCCGTCGGTGAGGTTGTCGCGGCTGGTCGGGACGGCTCCGCGAGTCCCGTACTGGCAGTTGCCGATGAACGCCAACCACACCTGGCGCGGCTCCCCATTCACCATGACGTCCACCGGAGTGGCATGACGCAGCACCCGGAAGGCCGAGACGGCCAGCGCGGGCCACTTGCCGATCCGCTTCTCCATCCCTTCTCGGCGGTCCACGAGTTCGGAGTAGGCCCCGAAGCTGGCGGTGTTGAGGAACGGCACGTCGTTCAAGGCGGCGATGTCCACGTGTGCCACGCTGCCGCTCCAGTAGGCGTCCAGCGCATCCGCGACCGTCTCTATGCCGAGCGTCTTGGCGAAGTGGTTGAGCGTTCCCAGCGGCAGGACGAGCAGGGGGACGTCGTGGCGCAGGGCCGCCGCGGCCGCCGCGCCGACCGTTCCGTCGCCGCCGCAGACGGCGAGGATCTCGGCGCGTCGTGCGGCGTCCTCCAGCTTCGCCTCGAGGTCGTCCTGGCAGTCCACGAACTCGGCGCGGGGCAGTTCGGTGCGGAGGTCGGTGATCGTCTCCGGGTCGTTGTTGGAGACCACGATGACGCCCGCGCCCTGCGGATCGCGGAGCTCGATCTCCCTGGTGAGGTTCGCCACGCGGGCCGGCGCCCGGGTGGGCCACACCAACCGGGTCACCAGCCCCGAGACGACGCCGGAGAAGACCCCGGCCAGCACGTCTCCCGGGTAGTGGGCGCCGGTATAGACACGGCTGAAAGCCACGGATGCCGCAAGTCCGAGAACGGGCAAAGTAACCCTTTTGGGTGTTTCCAGGGCGATGGCAGTGGCGAACGCCGCGGCCGAGGCGGAGTGGCCGGAGGGAAAAGAGGGCGAACTGGGGATGCGGCGAATCCGTATCGGAGGCACGTTATGGAGGAGCGGACGCCTCCGCCGAAACAACTGTTTACCCACCAGATTGATCGAGGGACTTGCAAGTCCGATCGCGATCACTCCGCGCAACGCCCCGCGGCGCAGCGCGGGAATTCCCGTCGAGCCCAGAGCCCCCGCCAGGCCGAACCAGAGCACCCCCCGGTCGGCGGCCTTCGACAGCCGGGGCAGCACGAATTCCAGCCCCCGCAGCCGGGCGGCCGCCACCCTGTCGAACGCCCGGCGATCGATTTCGGCCAGGTCCATGCGCGTCGTATCCCCGTAAGGGAACCGTTTCTACCGTGTGAATCGTCACAGGCTGTGTCATCATTCGATGATCTAGACAAGGAAGGGAGCGCCATTTTGACAGTCGACGGCCTGCTCACCGCTTTCCGTACGATCGACGTCCAGGAGAAGGGCCGGCTCGATCTTGTCGGGTTCACCATGGTCCTGGACGAACTGGGCCTGGTGTGGAGCAAGGCCGAGACGCAGGAGCGCTTCGAACGTGCGGACACCAACTACGACGGGTACATCACGTTCGACGAGCTCGAGAGGATGCTCGACACCCTCTGAGTCGTCCACAGGTCCTGCCACGGGAACGGTCCCGGCTCCCTAGACTGGCCGGGTGACTTCCCCCGGAGCGCAGGACGCGCTGGACGCACTCAGACGCGTCTTCGGCTATGACTCCTTCCGGCCAGGCCAGCAGGAGATCATCGAACACGTCGTCGCCGGCGGCGACGCGTTGGTCCTCATGCCGACCGGCGGCGGCAAGTCCCTGTGCTACCAGATCCCGGCGCTGGTCCGGCCCGGCGTCGGGGTGGTGGTCTCGCCGCTGATCGCGCTCATGCAGGACCAGGTCGACGCCCTGCGCGCCCTGGGCGTGCGCGCGGCCTTCCTGAACTCCACGCAGAACCTCGACCAGCGGCGCGAGGTGGAGCGCGCCTTCCGCGCGGGCGAGCTGGACCTGCTGTACCTCGCCCCCGAGCGGCTGCAGCTGGACTCCACCGCCCAGCTGTTCGACCAGGGCAAGATCGCGCTGTTCGCGATCGACGAGGCGCACTGCGTCTCCCAGTGGGGCCACGACTTCCGGCCCGACTACCTCGCCCTGTCGATGCTGCACGAGCGCTGGCCGGACGTGCCGCGGGTGGCGCTGACGGCGACCGCCACCGAGGCCACCCACACCGAGATCGCCGAACGGCTGGGCCTGAAGGACGCGCGGCACTTCGTCGCCAGCTTCGACCGCCCCAACATCCAGTACCGCATCGTCCCCAAGAACAGCCCGACCAAGCAGCTGCTGGAGCTGCTGCGCACCGAGCACCCGGGCGACGCGGCGATCGTCTACTGCCTGTCGCGCGCCTCGGTGGAGAAGACCGCGGAATTCCTGGCGAACAACGGCGTCCCGGCGCTGCCCTACCACGCGGGCCTCGACGCGGGCACCAGGGAGCGCCACCAGTCCCGCTTCCTGCGCGAGGACGGCCTGGTGGTCGTGGCGACGATCGCGTTCGGCATGGGCATCGACAAGCCGGACGTGCGCCTCGTCGCCCACCTGGACCTGCCCAAGTCGATCGAGGGCTACTACCAGGAGACGGGCCGCGCCGGCCGCGACGGCCTGCCGTCCACGGCGTGGATGGCCTACGGGCTCGCCGACGTCGTGCAGCAGCGCAAGATGATCGACTCCTCCGACGGCGACTTCGCCCACCGGCGTTCGGCCACGCTCCACCTCGACGCGATGCTGGCCCTGTGCGAGACGGTCACGTGCCGCCGGACGCAGCTGCTCGCCTACTTCGGCGAGGGCGGCGGGCAGCCGTGCGGCAACTGCGACACCTGCCTGGCCCCGCCGGAGTCCTGGGACGGCACGATCGCCGCGCAGAAGTTCCTCTCGGCCGTCTTCCGGCTGAAGAACGAGCGCAACCAGAAGTTCGGCGCCGGTCAGATCATCGACGTCCTGCTCGGCAAGGAGACCGAGAAGGTCAAGCAGTACCGCCACGACGAGCTGACGGTCTTCGGCATCGGCAAGGAGCTGCGCGAGGCGGAGTGGCGCGGCGTCGTCCGCCAGCTCCTGGCGCACGGCCTGCTCGGCGTGGAGGGCGACTACGGCACCCTGGTGCTCACCGACGCCAGCGCCGAGGTCCTGGGCCGCCGCCGGGAGGTCCACCTGCGCCGCGAACCCGAACGCCCCGCCAAGATCGCCAAGTCCGCCCGCACCTCGTCCGCCGCCCCCGTCGACCTCGCCGAGGCCGACAAGCCGGTCTTCGAGCGCCTGCGCGCCTGGCGCGCCGCCACCGCCAAGGAGCAGGGCGTCCCCGCCTACGTCGTCTTCCACGACGCCACCCTCCGCGAGATCGCCTCCCGCCGCCCCGCCGCCCTCGCCGAACTGGGCACCATCAGCGGCATCGGCGAGAGCAAACTCGACCGCTACGGCGAACAGGTCCTGGAAGTCCTCGCCGAGTCCTGACCCTCTGGATCCCCCCGAACAGAGCCCCGCCCTGCGGGACGACCGCAGCACCGGGCGGATGCGTCTTCCGCACGGCTTTCCGCGCCGTGAGGCGGCCGGGCCGACGGTGCGGAGAAGTCGTTTCCTCCGGCGGCCGTTCATGCCCGTTGAACAGCGCCGATTGAGTGGAAGGGAGGGCGGGTCAGGGCGTCTGCTGGGCGATTTGGGCCAGGAAGGCGGTGTTGGACGGGGTCTCCTGGATTTTGTCGCGGAGGAGTTCGAGGGCCTGGCGGTCGTCGAGGGCGTGGAGGACGCGGCGGAGGCGGGTGGTGAGGTCGTGTTCGACGGGGGAGAGGAGGAGGTCCTCGCGGCGGGTGCCGGAGGCGGCGAGGTCGATGGCGGGGAAGAGGCGCTGGTCGGCGAGCCTGCGGGAGAGGCGGAGCTCCATGTTGCCGGTGCCCTTGAACTCCTCGAAGAAGACCTCGTCCATGCGGGAGCCGGTCTCGACGAGGGCGGTGGCGAGGATGGTGAGGGAGCCGCCTTCGGCGAGGGCGCGGGCGGCGCCGAAGAAGCGCTTCGGCGGGTAGAGGGCGGTGGTGGCCACGCCTCCGGCGAGGATGCGGCTGGAGGACGGGGCGAGGAGGTTGTGGGCGCGGCCGAGCCGGGTGAGGGAGTCGAGCAGGATGACCACATCGCGGCCCTGCTCGACGAGCCGCTTGGCGCGTTCGACGGCGAGCTCGGCGACGGCGACGTGCTCGGCGGGCGGCCGGTCGAACGTCGAGGCGGCCAGTTCCGCGCCGGGGATCTTGCGCCGCAGGTCCGAGACCTCTTCGGGGCGCTCGTCGACCAGCAGCAGGATCAGGTGGCATTCGGGGTGGTTGGCGGTGATCGCCTGGGCGATCTCCTGGAGGATGACGGTCTTGCCGGCCTTGGGCGGGGCGACGATGAGTCCGCGCTGGCCCTTGCCGACGGGGGCGACGAGGTCGATGATCCGGCCGGTGCGGCCCGGCCCGAGGTGCAGCCGCCGGGCGGGGTGCACGGGCGTGAGGCGGGCGAAGTCGGGCCGGTCCCGCCGCGGCGGCGAGTCCACGGTGGCCAGGACGTTCCTGCCGCCCCGGCCCGGCAAGCCGCCCCGGCCCGGCGAGCCGCCGCGCTCGGCGGGAGCACCGCGCTCGGCGGAGCCGCCGCGCCCCGCGGAGCCGTCGTGCCCCTGCGGGCCGCTCCGGCCCTGCGGCCTGGCGGTGCCCGTCACGTGGTCGCCGGAGCGCAGGCCGTACCTGCGGACGAGGGCGAGCGGCACCTGGACGTCGTCGGGGCCCGGCGCGTAGCCGTCCACCCGGAGGTGGGCGTTCTTGTCGGTGACGGCCAGCGTCCCCTGCACGGGAACGGCGGCGGTGGGAATGAGGGTTTTCTCTGAGATGAGGGTCATGGGCTGTCCCAGGGGAGACGGCACGCGAAAGTCGTTTTTCGCGGTGCAGACGAAGGCGCTGCGCGAAGAGGAGCGCGATGCGCGCGGGGATCGGCGTCGAGCCGAGAGAAGAAAGGCGGTTCGCTGGATCAGCGGAAGGAAACCACGCCTCCCCTGGAGGATAACACGCCCCGCGCGCTGCTCGTCACACCAGTTTGGCGTGGTCCCAGGAGGTGATCTTCGTGGGCTCCAGGATGACGACGACGCGCTTGCGCATCATGTGCAGGATGCCCTCGACGATGGCGGGGTCGGCGTCGGCGGGGTCCTTCGGCGGCTCCATGCCGATGATCTGGTGCCCGACGACGATGCCGACCGGGTGGAGGACCTCGGGGTCGTCGGTGATCACGACGTTGCCGGTGAGGCTGGCGCCGCGCAGCTCGTTGTAGTCGGTGCCGGCCTCCACCAGGCAGGTCATCACGGGGTTGCGCTGGAGGTTGCGCACCTTCTGCGAGTTCTTGTACGTGGTGAAGGCGATCTTGCCGTTCCACAGCGTGTAGAACATCGTGACCAGGTGGGGCGCGCCGTCCTTGCCGATGGTGGCGATCTGGACCTTGCGCTCGGCCGCCAGGAACGCGTCCAGCTCCTCGTCGGTCATCTTGATCGCGTCGCGTTTGCTCATGGGGGGAGTCTCCGAATCAGGTTAGATAATTCGTGCCCAGCGTAGGCACAACGGACCCGGCGCGGAAGGCCTCAGCACAGCGCACGGGCGGTCAGCGCCGCCGCCAGCAGCCGGAACCCCTCGGCTCCGGACGGGTCGAGGCCGGTGAGGGCGGCGATGTTGCGCAGCCGGTAGTCCAGGGTGTTGCGGTGCACCTGGAGATCCAGGGCGGACTGCCGCCGGTTGTGGCCGTTGCGGACGTAGACGCGCAGCGTGTCCATCAGTTCGGGACGCTCGTCCAGCGGATCCAGCTTGGCGGCCAACTGCGCCAGAGCGTTGCCGGGACGGGCCAGCTGGTACTCCAGCAGCACGTCCGCCATCCGGTACAGCCCCGGAGGCCGCCCCAATCGAGCGACGAGTTCGGCCACCTCAGTGGCCTCCCGCAACGCCACCGGCACGTTCTCCGTCCTCTCGGCCAGCGCCGCGGAGACCGTCACCGGATGCTCCGACGAGGAGACGACCCCCGCTACGAGCTCGTCCAGTCGTAGATCGGCCCGCACAGGCAGCAGAGCCGTCCCTGTGCCGCCGTCGAATCTGGCGAGTACCCGCGCTTCGGCATAGGCGTCCAGCGCCGATTGCGATGCCGTGAGATCCCCGTCTTCCGTCGTCCGCAAGACGAGCACCTCGTAGGAGGCGGCCAACGGAACCCCCGCCCCACTGGCCAACTCCCCGGCTGGAGCCCCCGAAAGCAGAGCTTCAAGCATCGCGCGACGTGCTTCCTGCTGTTCCCCGTGCCGCTGCACATGTGCCAACGTCACCGCAGGCGTGGCCGAACGCAGATAACCGAACAGATGTAGCCCCAGAGCCCCCAATTCTTCGGCCTCGTCAGGCCGCGCCTCCTCCATGAGGGCCTTCCAGCACAACTCGACGGCCAGGAGGTAGGCGGTGAGCACCGCCTCCAGCGGCACCCCCTGCTCGGCCCGCCGCGCCGACCACGCGATGACCTCCGCGCGTTCTTCGGCGTTGAAGGAGCGCCGTTCCTCCAGCACCCGCAGGGAGATCCGCAGGTTCGCCTCTATCGCCTGCCGCAGCGGCCCGTCCAGGACGGCCTGCGGCTGCTCGGCGTAGAACGGGACCTGTCGCCGCAGTTCCTCCGACAGGCGCGACGTGAGTTCGGGGAGCCGTCCCGCCAGCCACCTGTGAAGCCGAAGTTCGCTCATTGCTCCGATGCTGGCCCACGGCTCTCCCGTTGGTCCATGGGCGCACCGCACGTCGCGAGGCGCTCGCATTGTGCATGTGCCCAATGCCCGCGGCCGCGTCCTCAGGCGGTCGCTGGACGGTGGAGCGCTCTGGCGTGGGCGATTGTGCGTCCGCCCAATCGCGCCTCTTGATCCAGGTCCGACGCCTATCGCCTGGACCGGTGCGCAACACGCATCCTCCTTGCACCGTCTGTGAGGAGGATCATGTTGAAACCGCCAGATGTGCGGGCGCAAGCGGCTCTGTCCGTGCGGGACCTGACGGTCTCCTACGGGCGCGCCGTACGTGCACTGCACGAGGTCTCCCTGGACGTGCCGCAAGGTGAGATCGTCACCGTTCTCGGCGCCAACGGCGCCGGCAAGACGACGTTGATGCGCGCCATCTCCGGCACGCTGCGCTTCCACGGCGGTGTCGTCTCCTCCGGGAAGGTCACGTACTCGGGCGTCAGCCTGAACACGTCCCCCGCGCACCGCATCGTCGAGACCGGCATCGTCCAGGCACCCGAAGGACGCCGTGTCTTCGGCCGTATGACGGTCGAGGAGAACCTGAAGGTCGGCGGATTCCACGCCCCGGAGTCCACCAAGAAGCGGGTCTTCGACCTGTTCCCCGTCCTCGCCGAGCGCCGTAAGCAGCGTGCCTCACTGCTCTCCGGCGGCGAGCAGCAGATGCTCGCGATGGGCCGCGCGCTGATGGCGCGCCCGAAAGTCCTCCTGCTGGACGAGCCGACGCTGGGTCTGGCCCCGCTGATGGCCCAGACCATCGCCAGGACGGTCAAGGAGATCAACGAGCAGGGCACGTCGGTCCTGCTGGTGGAGCAGAACGCGGCGCTGGCGCTGCGGCTGGCCGACTACGCCTACGTGCTGGACGTCGGGCAGGTCGCCCTGCGCGGCCCCGCGGCCGAACTGGCCGCCAGCGACGAGGTCCGCCAGCGCTACCTGGGCATCGTCGACGAGCAGATCCCGGTCGCCTTCGGCACCCGAACGCTGTCGAGGTGGGAAGGATGACCGCGATACCGGAACTGGTGGTCAAGGACCTGACGGTCAGGTTCGCCGGGCTCGTTGCGCTCGATTCGGTGAGCTTCACCGTGCACCCCGGGACGCTCCACGCGGTGATCGGACCCAACGGAGCCGGGAAATCCACCTGCTTCAACGTCCTGTCAGGCGTCTACAAGGCCACTTCGGGCAGCGTTCACTTCGGCCGGCGTGACCTGACGACGATGTCTCCGCACCGCGTAGGCGCGTTGGGGATCTCGCGGACGTTCCAGAATCTGGCGCTGTCGGCGGCCCTGACGGTGGAGGACAACCTCCTTCTCGGCCGCCACAGGCTGATGAAGACGGGCATCGTCCGGGCCGGTCTGCGCTGGCCCACCGCGTTGCGCGAGGAGAAGAAGCATCGCGAACGCGTCCGGGAGATCGCCGATTTCGTGGGCGTCGCCCACCACCTGAATATCCCGGTAGGCGGGCTGCCTTACGGCGACCAGAAGCGCGTCGAACTCGCCCGCGCCCTGTGTGGAGAGCCGCGCCTTCTGATGCTGGACGAGCCCGTGGCCGGCATGAACGCCACCGAACGGCTGAGCATGGCGGGCCTCATCGTCTCCGTACGGGAGGCGCTGGGGATCTCCGTCCTGCTGGTCGAACACGACATGGGCATGGTGATGCGCCTCGCGGACGAGGTCACCGTCCTGGACTTCGGCAAGCGCATCGCCACCGGGACGCCCGCGGAAGTCCAGGAGAACCCCGAGGTGCTGCGGGCCTACCTGGGAGAGGAGGTCTCATGACGAGGCTGCTGGAACTGCTCATCAACGGCCTGAGCCTCGGCGCCGTGTACGCGCTCATCGCGCTCGGCTTCGTGGTCATCTTCAAGGCCACCGAGGTGGTGAACTTCGCGCACGCCTCCCTGCTGCTCCTGGGCGGCTACGTGACGGCCGTCCTCCACGACGACTTCGGCTTCGTCGGGGCGCTGGCCACCGGCATCGTCGTGGCGGCCGCGGTCGGCGCGCTCGTGGAGTTCGTCCTGCTGCGGCGCGCCAAGGCGCGCCGTGACGTGATCGCGATCGCGACGATCGGCATCGACATCGTGCTGACGGCCGAGCTGAGCAGGCGCCTGGGCACGTCCGTCCTGGCGCTCGGCGACCCGTGGGGCGACAAGGTCGTGCAGTTCGGCGGCATCACGATCGCCCAGACGCGGGTCGCCGCGCTGGTCGTCGCCGCCGTGCTGATCGCCCTGTTCCTCACGGCGTTCAAGTACACCCCGTGGGGCATCTCGATGCGGGCGGTGGCCGAGGACTCCGAGACCGCGGCCCTCATGGGCATCCGCCTGGGCCGCATCTCGATGTCGGCGTGGTGCGTGGCCGGCGCGCTGGCCGCCGTCGCCGCGGTCTTCATCGCCGCCTTCCCCACGCCCGGCCTGGACCGCACGACGTCGCTGGTGGCGTTGAAGGCCTTCCCGGCGGCGATCCTCGGCGGCCTCGACTCCATGACGGGCGCCCTGGTCGGCGGCCTGCTCATCGGCCTCACCGAGTCGCTGGTCGGCGGCTACCAGAACGACCTGACGTTCCTGGGCCGCGGCCTCGGCGACGTCGCCCCCTACGCCGTCATGATCGCCATCCTGCTGATCCGGCCCTCCGGCCTCTTCGGCACCCGGGAGGTCTCCCGTGTCTAAGCTGCGCTGGGCGCCTCTTCTGCTGCTCCTTCTCCCGCCCTTCTACCTGGACGCGTTCTGGCTGCACGCGGGCCTGTTCGCGATGGCCGCCGCGATCGGCGCGATCGGCCTGAACCTGCTCACCGGCTCGACGGGCCAGCTGTCGATGGGCCACTCGTTCTTCCTCGCGGTCGGCGCGTACGGGTACGTGTACTTCGCCGGGGAGTCCGACGGGCACGTGGCGGGGCTGGGCCTGCCCACGCCGCTGGCCGCGGTGCTCGCCGTCGTGCTGGCGGGCCTGGCCGGGCTGGCGTTCAGCCCGATCTCCGGCCGGCTGTCGGGGGTGTACCTCGGCATCGCCTCCCTCGGGCTGATCTTCGTGGGGCAGCACGTGCTGTTCAACTTCGAGAAGGTCACCGGCGGGTACAACGGCCGCTCCGTGGAGCCGATGCGGCTCCTCGGCCTCCCGTTCGACGGCTCCACCGACCTCGTCGTGCTGGGCGTGCCGTTCGGCGCCGAGGAGCGGTTGTGGTTCCTCGGCCTCGTCCTGCTCGGCCTGGCCGCCTGGTTCGCGAACGGGGTGCTGCGCGGCCGTCCCGGGCGCGCGATGAACCTCGTCCGCGACCAGCAGATCGCCGCGGGCGTGCTCGGCGTGCCCGTCGCCCGGGTGCGCGGCGCGGTGTTCACGCTCTCGTCGATGTACGCCGGGCTCGCCGGCGTGCTGCTGGCGCTGGCGTTCCAGCGGGCCGTGCCCGACTACTTCGGCGTGATGCTGGCCTTCGAGTACCTCGCCATGATCGTCATCGGCGGCCTCGGCTCGGTGAACGGCGCGATCATCGGCGCGGCGTTCGTCACCCTCCTTCCGCAGCTGCTCACCCGCTACGCCGACGCCCTCCCGATGGTCGCGGCGGTCGGCGGCGAGGGCGTCGCCCCCTCCGACGCGGCCCGCTACCTGTACGGCGGCGCCGTCGTGCTCATCGTCCTCTTCCTGCCCGCGGGCCTCTCCGGCCTGCGTGTCCCCTTCCTCACCCCCCGCAAGGAGACCACCCCGTGAAACTCCGCACCCTCTTCGCCGGCCTGGCCGTCCTGGCCGTCACCGCCTCGGGCTGCAGCACCAAGTCCGCCGACAACGGCGACGGCACCGACTCCAGCGGCGTCAAGACCGGCCCCGGCGTCACCGCCGACAAGATCACCCTCGGCGCCCTCACCGACATGACCGGCGTCTACGCCACCCTCGGCAAGAGCATCACCCAGGCCCAGCAGCTGTACTTCGAGCAGCTCAACCAGGCCGGCGGCGTCTGCGGACGGAACGTGGAGCTGCTCGTGCGCGACCACGGCTACGACGTCCAGAAGGCGGTCGGCGCGTACTCCGAGCTCCAGTCGAAGATCGCGGGCCTCCCGCAGGTCATCGGCTCCCCGATCATGGCGGCCATCGCCGAGAACGTCGCCAAGGACAAGGTCCTGACGATCCCCGCGGCCTGGCCGTCCCAGCTGCTGAAGGTTCCCTACGTCCAGATCGTCGGCGGCACCTACGAGCTGGAGATGATCAACGGCGTCGACTTCCTGGTGCGCGAGAAGGGCCTGAAGAAGGGCGACAAGATCGGCCACGTCTACTTCGAGGGCGAGTACGGCGAGAGCGCGCTGGCCGGCGCGAAGTTCGCCGCCGAGAAGGCCGGCCTGACCATCGTCGAGCAGCGCATCAAGCCCACCGACAACGACATGACGTCGCAGGTCAGCGCGCTGAAGTCCGAGGGCGTCAAGGCGATCCTCATCAGCGCGGGCCCCCGCCAGTCCGCGTCGCTGGCGGGCGTCGCCGCCGCGGGCGGCCTCAACGTCCCGATCGTCTCCAACAACCCCGGCTACAGCCCGCAGCTGCTGGGCACCCCGGCCGCCAAGGCCCTCGAGGCCAACTTCTACTACATCAGCGCCACCCAGCCGCCCAGCGCGGACGCCCCCGCGATGACCAAGCTGGTCGGCGACTACACGAAGAAGTACCCGAAGGACACCTTCGACGGCGGCGCCACGTTCGGCTACGTCTCCGCGAAGGTCTTCGGCGAGTCCCTGAAGAAGGCCTGCGAGTCCAAGGACCTGACCCGCGAGGGCATCTACAAGGCCCTCCAGACGCAGTCGGCCTTCGACAGCGAGGGCCTCATGCCGGTCCTGGACTTCTCCAAGCCCGGCCAGGTCGGCACCCGCGAGTCCATCATCCAGCGCCCCGACAGCAAGGCCAAGGGCGGTCTCGTCGAGGCCACCGAGCCCTTCACCTCGGACGCGGCCAAGGAGTTCCAGCTCGGCTGAGTCCCTGTAGGCCAGCGCCCGCCGGGTCGGGGCCCGGCGGGCGCTGTTCTGTCCAAAAAGTTGGGACAAAAGGGGAACCGTAATGATCACGTGATACGTCTGACGGGCGAGAAGAAAGGACGTGCCGATGACCCTCGCCGAGGAGTTCCTGCTGCTGGCCCTGCACGAGGAGAAGGGGAAGCCCCTCGTCTCCACCCTGTACGTCGAGTACGGGCTGGTGGGCTCCGTCCTCGCGGAGCTGGCCCTGGCGGGTCGCATCGGCTTCGACAAGGACAAGCTCCTCGTCCTGGACCCGGCGCCCGTCGGCACCGCCGAGGAGGACGCCGCCCTGGCCCGCCTGGCGGGGGAGGCGAAGGTCCGCCGCGCCTACTGGTGGGCCGGCAAGCTCAAGTCCGGCCTCCGCCAGCGCACCCTCACCCGCCTGGTCGAGGCGGGCGTCCTGAACGAGGAGCAGCGCACCGTCCTGGGCGTCTTCCCCACCACCCGCCACCCCGAGGCGAACCCGCTCCCCGAGCAGGAGCTCCGTGCCCGCCTCGCCGCGGTCCTGGACGGAGCCCCCGCCGACGCCCGTTCCGCCGCGCTCCTGGCGATCGTCCAGGCCTGCCACCTGAACCGCCACGTCTTCCCGGATGTCGACAAGAAGCAGTACAAGCGCCGCGTCGAGGCCTTCGCCGAGGACAACGAGGTGGGCGAGGTGGTCAAGAAGACGATCCAGCAGATCGAGGGCGCGATGGTCGCTCTCATGGTGGCCGCTACCGCGGGAGCCGCCGCGGGCGGCTGACCGACCCGCCGAAGCCGCCGACGGCGAAGCCCCCGGGATTCCCCGGGGGCTTCGCTTCGTTCAGGTGGTGTCAGACGTTGGACCACCACTTGTAGGCGCCGTCGGCGTAGCCCTTCGACGTGATCCACGGCTTGTAGGTGCGGCCGGTCCGGACGTAGTAGAACTTGCCCTTCACGCGGGAGGTGATGGAGCCGTAGCCGGCGCGGCCCAGCTGCTTCTGGCCCCAGCCGCGCCAGCGGTAGGTCGCGCGGTCGTAGGTGTAGCTGCGGTACTTGGAGTTGGCCGAGACGACCTGGTAGCCGTCGTAGCACCAGTTGAGGCGGAGCTTGACCCAGATGAGCCAGCGGCCCTTCTTGCCGTTGCTCTTGATGGCGCGCAGGCCCTGCTGGCGCTCGAACCAGCGGCAGGGCGCCTTCTTGAGCACGCGCGCCTTGGCGGCGCTGTAGGGGGTTCCGTCACGCTCGGCCTGCGCGACGAGATCCGCGCCGGAGACCGTGCCCTGGCGCACGACGGTGTCCTCGACGGACGCGGTCTCCGGGGACGCGGAGGCGGGGGAACCCGCGCCGACGAGCCCGGCGACCAGGGCCGCGGACAGAGCCGCCGCAGTCGTGAAACGTCGCATGAGCGACTCCTCGCATAAAGGGTCCATAAGTTCGGGCAGGAGCGTAACAAGTCGGGTATGGCCGTTTCGGCCGACCCCGGGAATCTCGATCACGCTCAACGGAACCGGGACGTCCCGTCGGCCGCCGATGGTGCTCTGCTGCGCGCCGCGGTAGCACCGAGCGACCCGGTAGGTATGACGCGGTTTCCACTGTTCTGGTTTATGCGTCTTTTATGGTTGGCCGATCTGTGCCACGGAGGCGTCAGGCGAAGGCCGTCGCCGCCAGGGCGAGGACCGACGCGCCGAACACCACGACGTGGCGAATGTTCTGCAGCGTCCATGTCCATGCGGGGAAGCCGTCCTCGGACGCCTTGAGGAGCGCCGGCACGTCGACGCGGGCGAGCGTCGGGTCGCCCTTGCGCCGGAAGGCGGCCTGCACGGACCGCACGGCGGTCAGCTGGCTGTGCAGGATGAGGCAGTTCCCGACCAGGACGAGGGACTGGACGATCCAGGTCAGCAGTGCCGCCTGGCCGGCGCCGAAGAGGTTGAGCCCGGCCGCCACCGCCAGCACCGCGGCGACCGTCGCCGGAACCGCCGTCTCGTGCCCTCCGGCGTCGAACCGCATCCCGTTCTCGGCCAGGACGGTGGTCCGCACGTTCTGGCGCGCCAGCTCCGCCTGCGCGGAGGCCGTCGCGGCCTTCCCATAGCGGTGCCGCACCATCGGGATGCTCACGAAAGCCGCGGCGACGAGCAGCTGCATGGCGGCGACGAAAACGTTCACGGTCGGTCTCCCCACGTTCTTGAACTAAGTACAAGTCCGACGGTAGGGGTCACTTGAACTAAGTTCAAGTCCTCTCCTGAACTTTGTGCAAGTCGGCTTCCGGCGGCCTAGGGTGGGCCGCATGCCACGTGACACCCTGACCAAGGACCAGATCGTGCGGACCGCGATCGCGCTGCTCGACGAGGAGGGCCTGGAAGGCCTGAACATGCGGAGCCTGGGCAAGCGGCTCGACACGGCGGCCACGGCGGTCTACTGGCATGTCAAGAACAAGGACGACCTCGTCCTGCTCGCCGGCGACGGGGTATGGCAGGAGATCGAGCTCCCCGACCCCGACGAGGCCGACTGGCGGACGGCCGCCACGTCCTTGGCCACCGGCCTGTACGCGATGCTGTGCAGGCACCCCTGGCTGGTGCAGGCGTTCGGCTCTCACCTGTTCTACGGCGAGGGAAAAGCGCGTTACGACGACCGCAGCCTCGCCGTGTACGAGAAGGGCGGCTTCACCGGAGGCCGCGCGGACCAGGCGGTGGCCGCCGTCTTCACGTTCGTGCTCGGCAGCGTGCTGGAGGTGTCCGCCACGGCCTCACTGACACGACGGCTGAGCCGCAACGGCGGCGACGCCGAGGCGCGCTTCCAGAAGACCCTTGACAAGGCGAGCGAGGTCGCCGCGCGGTTCCCCCGGCTGCGCGCCCGCCTCGATACCCCGCAGGCCACCGGCTACGCGGCCGCCCCCGCCGAGACCTTCCGGTTCGGTCTCCACGCCCTTCTCGACGGCCTTCAGGGAGAGCTCGCGGTGTGATGCAGGGGGACTTGGCCGGAAGTGGGCGGCTTCTGGCGGTCGGGTCGGAGCGCACGGAAAGATCATGCGAATCTCATTTCTGCCCATCGCCCGAGAGCAATTCTCTGCAAGGGGAAGGACCGCCCGACATGACGACGACTCCCGAGACTCCGCTGTGGCTGCAGGGCAGGGAGGCGGTCCTCGCCGCCGCCGCACCCGAGGACTGGCGCGAAGGCACACCCGACTACCACTACTCGCACGAGATCATGCCGAAGCAGCGGTCGAGGCGACTGGAGCCGGGCTCGCTGGAAGCGGTCGTGGAGAGCATCGTCCAGGTCTTCGAAATGGAGGTCTCGCACAAGAAGGACCCCGCCACCTGGGTCTCCGTGGTGTCGGACCACTTCCGCACGAACGTCAACGGCGGCCCCTGGGCGTCGTCGGCCGACATCGCCGAACGCGGCAGCTACAACATCCTCATCGGCGACGGCCCCTTCTACCCGGCGTCCACCGAGAGCTTCGAGTCGTCCCACAAGGTCTTCCTCAAGACCTTCCCGATGGGGTTCTTCTGGGAGATGCTCGAAGTCCTCTCCCCGCCGCCCGTCGTCGCCTTCAAGTGGCGCCACTGGGGCACCTTCGAAGGCGAGTACAAGGGCTTCGCCCCCAACGGCGAGGTCATCGAGATGTTCGGCCTCAGCGTCGCCAAGGTCACCGACGACCTGCGCCTCCTGGAGGTCGAGCACTACTACGACCCGAACTCCTTCCTCGGCAAGCTCACCGGCGGCTGCCCGCTCTCCGGCTGACGCGCCCTGACGGCCTGACGGCCCCGAGGTCCGGGGCCGTCAGCGTGGCGGGCTCGGCGGCGGGGTAAGGGGCAGCGCATGACGGATCTCGCTCACACCGCCCGCCTCGACGTCCTCGTGGAGGGCTATGTACGCATTCCGCACGTCGCCGGGACGGTGAGCCTGGTCCGCGACGAGGGACGGATCATCATCGTGGATCCGGGAATGGTCGCGGACCGCGAACTCATCCTCCGGCCGCTGCGCGACCTGGGCGTCATGCCGGAGGACGTCACCGACGTCATCGTCAGCCACCACCACCTCGACCACACCGTGAACATCGCGCTGTTCCCGCAGGTCCCCGTGCACGACTTCCAGTCCGTCATCGAGGGTGATGTCTTCACGGGCCGTCCCGCCGACGGCGTCCAGATCACGCCGAGCGTGCGGCTGCTCGCCACGCCCGGCCACACCCCGCACGACATCACGACCCTCGTCGGCACGTCCGAAGGAGCGGCGGCGCTGACGCACCTGTGGTGGGCGGCCGAGGGCCCCGCCGAGGACCCTTACTCGGCAGACCGGGAGGAACTGCGCAAGCAGCGGGAACGGGTGCTGGAGCTCGCGACGTCGATCGTGCCGGGTCACGGCGCCCCGTTCCGGCCGGGCTTCTCCACACCGCTGTGAGGCCGTTCAGCCGTCCACGAGCTTCGGCGGGCTCCAGTCGAAGATCGGCGCCGTCTGCCGGATGACGGCCGCGGAGCCGAGCCGGCCGACCCCCCACATGACCGCGTCACGCAGGGCCGTCGCCAACGGCGACCGAAGCCCCACCAGCTTGGAAGCCCGATGCGAGTTCTGGACGACCATACGGGTCCTGGGAAGGCGGGCGGCCGTATAGCGGGCGAGCCCGTCCGGCCGGTCGGCCAGAGACGCGAGCACGACCGCGTCCTCGATCGCCTGACACGCGCCCTGCCCCAGATTGGGGGACATCGCGTGCGCGGCGTCCCCGAGGAACGCCACCCGGCCGACGTGGTAGGCGGGCAGCGGCTCCTCGATCCAGTAGACGTCGTTGTGCAGGATCTTCGCCGGATCGGCCGCGGCGATCAGCTCCGGAATCGGCTCGTGCCACCCGCTGAAGCGCCGCAGCAACTCGGCCCGCTCGTCCCCGAAGGTCTGCCCGGCCGGCACCACCGCACTCGCGTAGCAGTAGATCCGCTTCCCGCTCAACGGCATGACCCCGAAAACGCCGCCACGCCCCCAACTCTCGGTCGTCCGGAAACGCCTTCCCGGCTCCGGCACGACGAACCGCCACGTCGTCGACCCCGAATAGCGCGCACCCGGATGCCCGGGGAACAGCGCCTCCCGAATACTCGACCGCACCCCGTCGGCCGCCACCACGAGATCGGCTTCCAGCACTCCCGCGGAAGTCGTGACCACTCCGCTCACCGGATCCACGGAGGAGACTTCCGTCGACGTCCTGACGCTTCCCTCAGGCACCCTTGAGAGGAGCAGATCCACGAGCTCGGCCCGCAACGCGATGACGGCCAGATCCCCGTACTTCTTGCGCATCGGCGTCATGTCGGCCCGCACCAGCCACTGTCCGTTGGCCCGCCGGATCCCGCTGACCCCGTCGATGACCGCCAGCTCCCGCGCGGCCTGCCCCGCCCCGATCATGTCGAGCGCCCGCAACGCGTTGGGTCCCAGACTCAGCCCTGATCCGACCGGATCGAGGCTCTCCGCCCGCTCGCACACCGTCACGTTCCAGCCTTGGACCCGCAGAGCGGCCGCGGCGGTCAGCCCACCGATTCCGCCACCGACTACGACGGCATGCTTCGTCCCCACAGATAGCCCACCTTGCTGAAAGAGAGAGTCGCCTTCACGGCGCTCTTTTCACCGTAAGCCTGCCCGCAGAACACCTGTCATCGGGTTCTGCGGACGCGGATTTCCGCAGATGGGAGCGTGCTTCCTTCCGGTTTCCGGCGGCTCCGGCCCTATCCCGTGAGGGCCTCCTGGGCCGGGGCGCTCGGTTCCGGGACATCTGCGGCCGAACGGCGGAGCCGTACCAGCAGGGTCACGCGGGTGGCGAGCACGCCGACGTTCAGCACGGCCGCGACCGACGTCCAGGCGATCAGCGCTATCGAGTAGTAGCAGAGCTGGACGAACGTGACGTCACGCCCGCCTCCGAAGAGCAGGCCGATCAGGTTCGGAAGGGAGACCAACAGGGCCAGGGGGACGAGCCGGGGCAGCAGCCGCGGGGCGAGCCGCCAGGCCGGCGCGTCGCGGAACCGGACTGCCCAAGCCCGCGAGCGCCGCAGGTTGCGGATGCCGAGGAACACGCTCAGCAGGGTGAGAGCGCCCAGGACCAGATCGACGATGAGCCGCACCGGGGCTCCGGACGACGGCTCGCCACCTTCCACGAGGACGGCCAGTTCCTCCGCCAGCTGTCCGATGCCTTCGTTGGCGAGGCCTACGCCGCTGTTGCCGACGACCGCGATGCCGTGACCGTCGGGAAGGAGGAGGGCTTGGGCGGAGTAGGTGAACCAGATGCCGCTGTGATGGACGCGACCCTTCTGATCGGTGTCCCAGCCCATCCCGTACGTCCACCGCCGGTCCGACGAGGTGTGCATGGCCTTGACGCCGGCGTCCGAGAGAAGACGGGTACCGTTCGCTGCCACCCCCGAACCGTTCTGCACGATCAGCCATTGGGCGAGGTCGGAGGCCGTGGTGAGGACGCCATCGGAGCCGCCGACGAACCGCTTCGGCTCCGTGGCGGCGATGGACGCACCGTAGGCGTAGACGTGGCCTTTGCGGAGACCACTCGGAAGGTCGCGCGGGGTCTGGTCGATGGTCGTGGTGGCCTGCATTCCGGCGGGCTCGAACACATGGCGCTGCAGATAGTCCGCGAAAGGCTCGCCCGAGACGACTTCTACAAGGCGGGCGGCGAGGTGGTAGTTGGTGTTCGTGTAGAAGTGCTGGGTGCCGGGCTCGACGGCCAGCGTCGCAGCACGGGCCCGGGAGACGGTGCCCGCCAGGGAGTCCGGTTGAGGAAGGCTCTTCTCCGGAAGGGTGCGGTCGGTGATGCCGGACGTTTGGTTCAGAAGCTCCCGGACGGTGACGCGTGCTCCCCGGGAGTCGGAGATCCGGAAGTCGGGCAGGTAATCGCGGACGGGGGAGTCCAGTTTCACCTTGTCCGCCTCGGCCAGTTGCATCACGGCCAGCGCGGTGAACGATTTGCTGACCGAGGCGATGGGCATCAGCGTCGTCCCGGTCACCGCCTCCCCAGCTGAGTCCCGGCCATACCCGCCTGTGTGAAGGACGCGATCGCCCTTGGTGATCGCGACGACGATGCCCGGATACCCCGCCTTGTCGGCGTAGCCGCTCACGACTTTTTCAACGGCCGCCTCGTCCAGCTCCTCCTGCGCGGATACCGGCCCCGCCAGAACCACCGAACCGACGACCACCGCCCCTATGACCCGCCACCAGTTCTTACCCCGTCTCACTGCGCGCTCCGTTCGTCTCGCCGACGTCGACAACGCTAGAGATCACGGATCCCCGCCACAGGTCCCGAAAGACAACGCCCATCCCTGACTTTCGGCAGGGTAGGAGGCCCAGGCGTCGTTCAAGAGGAGCGCCAGGCCGGCCACCGCACCTCGGGTCAAGCTTGCGCCATGACGCGCTTGAGGCTGATCGGGCACGGGGAATCCCGACGGGAGCGACGGGTACTGTCCGTTTCGATCTGAACACCGAATCGTGATGTTCAGGCGGCTGATCTTCAGCTCTCCTAAGCTGCGGAGCGTCGGCCCGATTGCCATACTGGATTCGAACAAGTGTTCGGCTTGTGGGGAGAGGTGTGGATCATATGCGGACAGGTCCGTATTCTGGCGATATGGTCGCCACTGCTGACGAGGAGAGGGCCGCGCTGATCGCGTTGCTCCAGACCCGTCCCCAGGGCGTGACCTGGCCTGAGATCACCGCCGAGGTCCTGGAGTCCGGCAGTGCCCGTGCCGTGTGGGACAAGCTTCAGCCGGCTACTTTGATGGACATTCCCGGCGAGGCTGATCCTCTGGCGGAGGCCGCTGCCGACCTCGCTCGCTGGGCCGCCGAGGGCAACACGGTTCTGACGGTGCTCGATCCCCGCTATCCCGAACGCCTGCGCAGCATCCACCAGGCGCCGCCGGTGCTGTTCGCTCGCGGATCGCTGGTTCCCGGCGACTCGGCCGTCTCGGTCGTAGGGTCGCGTAAGGCCTCCGACCAGGGGCTGAAGATCGCCGCCACTGTGGCACGTGAGCTGGTCGATCGGGGGATCACAGTGGCCGCCGGGCTCGCGCTCGGCATCGACACGGCGGCTCATCGTGCCGCCCTCGACGCCGGCGGCCGAACCGTAGCGGTGATCGGCACGGGCATCAACAAGACGTATCCGGCCTCCAACAAGGCCCTGCATGCCGAGATCGCCCAGCGGGGTCTGCTGCTGTCGCAGTTCTGGCCCGATGCCCCTCCGCAACGGCACACCTTCCTGATGCGGAACGCGACCATGTCCGGGTACGGCATCGCGACGTTCGTAGTCGAGGCGGGAGAGAAGAGCGGCGCGCGTGCCCAGGCCAGGATGGCCGTCGAGCACGGCCGACCGGTCATCCTCACCGAGCTGGTGCATGAACGCAACGAGTGGGCCAAAGCACTGGTCGGCCGACCGAACGTGCACGTGGCTTCCAGCGCCCGGCAGGTCATGGCCATCGTCGAGGAA
Organism: Actinocorallia libanotica; assembly: GCF_039525175.1. Classification (NCBI taxonomy): domain Bacteria; kingdom Bacillati; phylum Actinomycetota; class Actinomycetes; order Streptosporangiales; family Thermomonosporaceae; genus Actinocorallia; species Actinocorallia libanotica. The sequence continues at coordinate 148,279 of NZ_BAAAHH010000013.1, read as the reverse complement.
GTGGTCCAGACGCGGTCGCTGGTCGCGCGGCTTCTGGAATCGGCGTGAATGCGCCGCCGCCCTCGAATGTTTCTCCCCGCTTCAAGCAGACCCTCGCAACCTACGCCGGAGGCTACCTCCGTAACACGGTGCGCCTCGCGGGCGTGACTTGTGAGGTCTGCGCGACGCCGTATGACCGGTCGCTGTGCAATCAGTGTTCGGCGCATCGCACGATCCCCGGCATCGCCGACCGCGTGTGCTCCCTGACCTACGCTTTGGGGGGAACCCAGTCCGGTTATCTGATGCGCGGCTATAAGGCGCCGCGGCCCGTTGGCGAGCACACCGCTGTGGTCACCGGTCTGATGATGCTCGGGGGTTCACACAACGGATGTGCCGAACGCCTGGCCGGGATGCCGATCACGCACTGGTCTTTCGTGCCGTCGCTGCCGGGCAGGCCCGGCGAGCATCCTTTCGCCAGAGCGGCCAGGGCCGCAGCGCAGGGCCTGGAGGAGGTCCGACTCGCAGCGGCCGAGACCGTCCGGGATAAGCGGGCCGTCCGCCGCGATCACTTCCGTACCGAACGGCTACCGTCCGACGCCCACGTTCTCCTCATGGACGATACCTGGGTCGCCGGCGGACACGCTCAATCCGCAGCCCTCACACTGAGGGACGCCGGAGTCAAGGCCGTGTCCATCATGACCGCAGCCAGATGGATCAAGCCGGACTACCGAGGCAACCGAGAGTTCCTGCGTACTCATCTGCAGCGTGACTTCGATCCCGAGATCTGCCCCTGGACGGGCAGTACGTGCCCGCGTTAGATGTGGCCGAAGACGGACGGTCATTAACTCCCGTGCTTCGATGCGAGGAACACGGGAGTCGGCAACAATGACTGACTGTGGATGTCATGTCACAGCATCGGCACCAACTCGTCCTGGCAGGGCTATGAATCCTCGCCCCGCCGTCCCTCCGGCAGAAGCCTTCCCCAACTGCCAACGCTGCCCCCACCGAGACAACGGCCCGGCCCGCTTCTGCGGAGATTGCGCCGCCCGAACCCTCAAACCCGTCGCCGCCCATCACTGCCCGGTCTGTTGTCAGACGCTGGGCAGCGGTGAAGAGAAGTGCCGCAACAAGATCTGCGGCTGGACGGCCCAAAACCGGTTCTTCACCCGAGTCGACACCGTCGCCATGCTCGCCCCGGAGCTGAACGGGAAGATCAAGGACTTCAAATACGAAGCCGCGCCTCACCATGCGAGCTGGGGCAAGGTCTTCGGTCGGCTCATCCTCGACTGGATGGAGCAGCGTGCCGACGACCTCGCTGACATCAATCTGGTCCTGGGCAATCCCACCGCGCCCGGCCGCGCTCCGCGTCGGCACATCGAGCACATGCTCGCCGCGGCCTACGACGAGGACACCACCGGCAACTGGCCGATCCCGAGCCCCAAACGACCCGTGCTGATCAAGACGCGTGAAACCACCAGATCCGCCGCAACGGGAACGGGCTGGAGCGACAAGATGCGAGCCGCCCGAGAACACGCCGCGGCCCTCAGGCTCGAACGTCCGAACGTCACCGATAGCAGACGCATCCTGCTCATCGACGACCTGCTCACCACCGGTGCTCAGATGCACACGGTCGCCAAATTCCTCATCGAAAAGGGAAGAGCCACCAGCGTCCGCGGCCTCGTCCTCGGACGCGTGGAGTGGCCTGACATTCTGCCTCCGGCTACGCGTCCCGTCCGGTGAGCGCGGCGGCGATCGCGTCATCGAGCAAAGGGAGGTGGAAATCCTTGGGCTCGGTCGGGCCGACCTCGACATCGCCGGAGAGCAGCACCGCGATGAGCTCACCTACCTCCACCGAGTAGTCAGCCCACGGATCCGCGACGACCTGATACCAGGCGGCCTGCCGTTCGGGCGGAGGCCCGTCCGCGTCACACCCGTAAAGAAAGACCATCGCCTCCCCACTGCGCTCATCCAGGAGCTCCAACCGCAGGTGAGAGAAGACCCGAGGCGTGACACCGTCCGCGGCATACCAGCGCAACGGCCGATCAAGCGAAGATGAGAGCGTGACCCCCTGGCTGCGATGCCAGGGACTCGGCACCAACCCAGGGCTCTCCATCCGCAACGGTATGCGCTGCATCGAGGTCTCCAACGCCTGGAACAACGCCGCTGCCGCCGAACGCGTCCGAAACCGCGCCTCGGATGTGTCGCCCACGCCGTAGAACGTGTACCAGGGGTCCCGGTCCTCGTACTTTCCCGCGGCACGGTCGCTCTCCATGCGTTCCGCCAGATCCACCAGCGCCGACCGCAGATAGATCCCATTCCCGTACTGGAAGTACACGACCATGCCCGGACCCTAGGAACGATTGCCGAACGACTTCGTGCCACCTGACGCACCTGATCGGAGCAGCATTCGGCTCCGCAGAAAAGTCTCTTCGCCCAGGAGGCCAGGTCGATAGGAGCGCTCGAAACGGATGCGTCAGCGGGACGTCCATCTGAGCGGCGCCGAGACGGAGGTTGAGGGTGGCGGTGACCGTCACCTGTGACGGTTCAGGGTTATCGGCATAAATATGTAGATGCTGCCGTATTTATCGTTCTGGATGTCCCAATAATCGGTCTGGTGATAATGGTGAACTGCGCACGCTGGCCGATTGCGGCCGTCGCATACGGAACCCCGACTGTGGCTTCGGCGTCTTCTTGAACGAACTTGTTCGGGAAGCGAAGCTGCGCAGGGAGATGCGGATGCCCACCAATGTGCCGCGGGAGTCACGATCCAGCCGGATCCCCCGGTCTTTGGACAGGGTGGAAGACAGGTTCATCCTCGTGACGGTCCTCATCGTCGTCGCCGGGAGTGTGCTGGGAGCGGTCCGGGACTGGCCGCCAGCGGCGCAGCTCCCTTTGATCTTTCTTGCCCTGTACGCCGTGCTGCGCAACCTCCTTCCGCTGCGTGGCACCCGTGAGGAGGTCCTTCGGCTGCACGATGAGCTGTCCGCGATCCGCGCGGGTCTGGATCACCAGTGCACCCGGTTCCACCGGTACGAGAACAACGCGGAGTTCTACGGGGCGCTGCGCGAGGCCGTCGCCAAGAGCGCCGAGAACCGTCTGGACGTCTGGTATCTCAGGCAGACCCCTCCGACGGATTTCCAGCAGAAAGAAGCCAGACTGTACTTCGAGACGGTTCTCTCGTGGGCGCGAAAAAATCCATCACGGATTGCCAGGCGCCTCATCTGCGTCAACTCACCGCAGATGAGGCGGTGGGCCTTGGATCATCATTCGCGTACCGGGCGCATCCCGAACTACGAAGCCCATGTCGTCGAGTGGGATATCCGCGCCGACCTTCTCAGCATGGCCATCATCGACGAGAAGATCGTCTTCCTCGCCTTCTCCGGCGGTATCAATCAGGCTATACGAGGAATGAGCATGGAGGACACCGACGCTGCTCGGTATTTCTCGGACTACTTCAATCAGCATTGGTCGACGTCTCAGCGCCTGTCGGAGTGGTTGGCGCACAACCCCCCTTCGGAGTAGGGGAGAGAGACGGGTGCGGCGCCAGGGCCCGGTCACCGGCTTTCGTCCGTCCGCTGCTGCTCGGGACCGACGAACGACGCGAGTCGCTTGCGGTCGGTCATACGCGGCCGTAAAGGACGGGTAGGTCGATGAGGTGGATGTCGGGGGAGGCGTCGGCCGCGGTGAGGGCCTTGTCGTTGAAGCCTGCTCCGCTGAAGCAGAGCAGCTTCGTGTGGGTGGTGTCGTAGCGGCCGGTCCGAGTGATGAGGTCGCGAATGTGGTGGAGGCGTTGGAGGTGGGCAGCACCCATGGTGTCGTTCCATTTGGCCTCACCGATGGCGAGCAGGGGCGGTTTGCCGTTGTCGGCGATACCGATGACGGCGACGTCGACCTCGTGGCCGGTGCGGGCCTTCGGGTCATGGATGGTGCCGTGACCGACCCGGGCGGGTAGCCCGCCGAGCAGATCCGGGTCGGCGTGGTAGAGGGCCCATTCCCGGCAGATCTGCTCGAAGTGCGGGCCGAGGACGTTGCTGACGAAGCGGCGACGGCTGGCCTGCCAGACGCGACGGGCGTTGCCGGGGCGTTCCAACTGGTCCCAGACGGGCCGCATGATGGCGTGGTAGAAGCCGATCAGGGGTTCGGTAATGCGGTAGGTCGGCCGGTTCTCGCGGAAGACGTCCGCGTCGCGGTGGAGGAACCCGACGTCTTCGAGGACGTTGATGGGATGCGCGATGTCGGTGGCCTTGCGCTCCAGGTAACTGGCGATGCCGCCCCGAGTGGCATTGCCGTCGGCAACGGCACCCAGGACGGACAGGTAGAGGGTGGTGTCACGCAGGTCGGGTTCTTCCGCGAGCAGGTAGCGGGCCTCACGAAAGAGCGGAGTCTCGGCGTTGAGGACGGTGCGGACGACCCAGTCGTCGAAGTCCTCGGGCCCGGACGGGGAGTCGCCGCGAGCGAACTCGCGCCGGTAGGCGGGTGTGCCGCCGACGATCGAGTGGACCATCAGGGCCAGTCGCGGATCGGTGATGCCCCAGAAGTCGGCAGCGAGGCGATGGTCGAGAGGACGGACGATCAGCTCCAAGCCGGATCTGCCCCGCAGGGGAGCATTGCCGGACAGAAGCTTGCCCATGAAGGCCAGTGCCGAGCCGCAGAGCAGCAGTCGGGTACGTGAGGCGACACGTTGGTCGCGCAGCGGACGCAGGGCCTCCTGGATGATGGACGGCAGCTCTGGATTGGCTTTCGCGAGGTAGGGGAACTCATCGATGACAACGGGGACCGGCCGCTCGGAGCCGAGGGCGAAGAGGGCGTCGATGACTTCAGCCCAGTGGGCGAAGTGATACGGGCTCGGGGGCCGCGAATGTTCAGTGAGCGCGGCGCTGATCCGACGCAGCGACTCGGCGTCGGCGGCCTCGGTGGCCCCGAAGTAGAAGCCTCCAGCGGCTCGGCAGGCCGCATCAAGGAGGAAGGTCTTGCCTTGTCGTCGCCGACCGGAAACCACGCCCAGGGTCGCTCCGGGCTGCTCATCAGTGATGAACCTAGCCAGAGCCTCCCACTCATGATCCCGATCGAACATCTCCTGAGGCTTCTCCACTGGCCCGCCCGCCGAACTTATAGGGATACGTTTCTGCTAACTGTACCTCTATAACTTGTCCGAAGGCTTCTCGCTCAAGATGAGGATCACGCCTGGAGTTCTTGGAGATTGTCGGTCTGCTCGCTGAGCAGACCGGAGGGCCCTTGGATCCCAGGTGGGTTGCGAAGGTACATCGCGAGCTCCTCGATGAGCGCGACGGTGTCCGTGACCTGCGGACCTACGTCCTGGCCGCGATTCGCAAAGAGCCCGGGAGGTACGCCCCTCGGAGCGGCCCTTGGCAGGATCCCGTACCTGACGTCGGTCTGGCCCGGCCCGAGCTGGCCAAGTCCGCTGCCGCCCATGCACGCGAGCAGTACCCAAACCTCCGCCACCACAGGCAGTTGCCTTCAGAAGAAGCACGGGAGGAAGGGGCTGGGGATAACTGACCAAGTGAACCAGGTGAGAAGGCCGCACCGACCGGACATGCTCGGCGATCGCAACACTGATCTGCCTCAGGGCGTGGCACCAGCGGATTCTGGGCGGAAGTTCCGGCAGCTTGGGGCAGGCTCGGCATGCTGAGCCTGAAATTTCCTGTTTAAGGAGAGACCGAACAGTTGCGGCTTTCGTTACGCTCCACGGCGTGGACGGACTTCTGCTCGAAACGCTCGATCTGCAGCGGTTTTGGACGGCGAAGAGCACTCCGAAGATGGAGCGCCGAGGCATTCTCGTGCGAAACGAGATACCCGCTTGGATCCGCGAGCGCCTCGGCCAACTGGAGGCTGCGGTCGGGATCGCGGACGAGAAGCTCCAGGTGGAGGGACGGGACGCCACCGGACTCAAGTCCGAAGTTCCATGGGCCCGGGTCTACTCCGAGGATCGGTCTCCCAGCGCCACGACAGGGTGGTATCTGGTCTACCTTTTCAGCGCCGGCGGGGACCGGGTGTATCTCACCCTCATCCAGGGCTCAACCCGATGGACCGGACAACAATATGCTCCCCGAGAACCTAGGGAACTCATGGCCAGAGCTCGCTGGGCACGCTCGATCCTGGAGCCGCACATCGCCGGCAGGACCGACCTGCTGGAGAAGATTAAATTGGACATCGTCCGGTCCAAGGTGGGTGGCTCCTATGAGAAGGGGAGCGTGCTATCGATCGAATACTCCCGGGAGAAGATCCCTGGTCCCCACGAGCTCGAAGATGACCTGCGCTTCATGGCAGGCCTTCTGGGCGTCGTCTACCGCGCCGAGGACGATGCGGCCTACGTTCCCGGTGACACACCACCTGAGGTCGTCGAAGTCGAGGTGGCCGCCGCCCGTGCGGCTGGCCGACGACGGCCGGTCCACGCGCAGAGGCAAGGTAGAGGGCTGAACGCGGAGGAGCGCAAGGCCGTCGAACTTCACGGCGTACGACTGGCCACCGAGCACTTTCAGTCGGAGGGATGGGCGGTCAAGGACGTGGGGGCCACAGAGTCCTACGACCTGCTGCTGGACCGGGGAGTGGAACACCTACACGTGGAAGTGAAAGGAACGACCTCTCTAGGTCAACAGATCGTCCTGACCCGCGCCGAGGTAGAGAAGCAGCTTGAGCTGCACCCGGCCAACGCACTCGTGATCGTGCATTCCATCGACCTGGATCGCACGACCACGCCGCCTACGGCCTCCGGCGGAACCCTTCACTGCATTCGCCCATGGAGCATCGGCGAGGAAGACCTGAGCATCATCTCGTACGTCTACAAGACCGGACTCTGACCCGGTTGGTGCTCGTCGAGCATCCCCTGATGAAAGATCTTCGTACCGCGATAGCGGAAGGAAGCTCTGGTTGATCGGGATCCTTGGAGCCTCGGACCAGATGAACGTGGTCCTGGTTCGTCCCGTCACCTCGTCGACGCTCAGCAGTGTTGTAATCGGCTAGCTGTTGCATTTCGGCCTCGATCTCCTACGCCCAGACGACAGCCTGCAGTCGTTCGGTCTCCTGATACAGACCTTGAGAGCGTGAAACCTCATGTGCCCACACGCCAACGGGTGTCTCGTGATCCCAGGGGGTCGATGCCAGGACGCCTGGTGCGGCGAACGGTATCGGTTTGATGGACATACACGCACCCTGTTGGGTGTTATGTCGGTTAACCGATGTACGCTGCTGTTCGTAAGTTTCGTCGTGACACGTCTGGACCCGCATTGTCTGAGTCGATTCCCGCACTCACGGTGCGCCAGCCCTGGGCATTCGCCATCGCCAACGGCTACCAGCCGGTCGAGAGCCGGAAGTCGGCGACGGACTACCGAGGGCCTGTGGCGATCTACGCTCCGGCTGCCGCGGACGAGGAGAACTACGACGACGTCGCCGATCTGGCCGGGCTTCCCCTCGCCCGTGTCATAGAGGGGGCGCAGCACCGACAGGTGATCGTCGCGGTCGGCCTGCTCACCGAGATATGCACGGACTGGCGTACCTGTGAGTGCGGAGAATGGGCCGAGGTCGGATACGACCATTGGCGGCTGGAAGGCGTCGTTAAGCTTCACGAACCCGTCAGCGCGATGGGGACGTACGGGCTTTGGGACATGCCTGCGGACGTCAAAGACAGGGTTCTCAGGCAGCTGTCGCTCGACCAGTTGGCGGCACTCTTTGCGGGCAGGGTCGATCTGACCGAGGAACCACCACCGGCTGTCACGGACGAGGCGCCCATCGTAGAAATCCTGCCGGCTGCATCGAAGCGCTCCCCGCTGGAGATACGCGAGGAACTGCTTCCGTTGCCCACCGAGGGTTACCGGCGAGTCCTGCTCCTCGGAACGACGGGGGCGGGCAAGACCACCGTGATCCGACAGCTGCTCGGCACGCATCCGGAGACCGAGAGATTTCCCTCGACGTCCACGGCGAAGACGACGGTTGCGACATCGGAGCTCATCCTCACCGACGAGCCGAACTATCGGGCCGTCATCACGTTCGTGAGCCGAGCGGAGATCGAGGCCGCCTTGGTGGACAACATCGCCGAGACCGCCAAGGCATGCTTTGAGGACAAGCACGAGGCGACCCTCGTCACCAAGCTGCTCGACCATGTGAGTCAGCGGTTCCGTTTCAGCTACATGTTGGGAAAGCCCGTCCTCCAGGTCGACGAAGACGACGATTGGGACGACGACGATGACGAACAGGTCATTTCCGAGACGTCGACCGGGACGGATGGTCTCGTCCGCGAAGCCCTTGACCGGATCGGCGACGTCACCAGGACGGTGACATTCGATCTTCGAGCGGAGTACGCGCCGGATATGGACCTACCGCTGGACGATTACATCGAGGACGGTCTCGACGACCGGATTCGGATGCATCCGGTGACAGGTGACCTGGTCGGCCGCTTCATGGTCGAGATCGAGAAGCGTTTCGCGCAGCTGGCTGATGGAGAGTTGCGACGCGATGGGACCGGTTGGCCTGTCAGCTGGAGTTGGCAATGCCCGTCCCGCAAGCGATTCCTTGAGGTGGTGACGAGATTTTCCAGCAATCAGGCCACTTTCTTCGGCACTCTGCTCACACCCCTCGTGGACGGCATCCGAGTCTCCGGTCCGTTCAAGCCGGCCTGGGCACCTGACGCCGCGAAGCTGATCCTCATCGACGGTGAGGGGCTCGGCCACACGCCCGGGTCGGTCGCCACGGTGTCCACCGGTATCCGACCGCGCATGGAGGAGGCCGATGCCATCCTCCTCGTCGACAACGCCCAACAGCCGATGCAGGCCGCGCCGGTGGCAGTGATCAAGACGATCGCAACGACGGGCAACGGCAGCAAGCTCTCCTTCCTTTTCACACATTTCGACCTGGTGAAGGGCGACAACCTCGTCGGCGTCTCCGCCAAGGCCCAGCATGTCCGCGAATCGGCGGAGAACGTGCTCAACTCCATTCGAGAGGAGCTGGGAACGTCGGAGCGGCTGCTGCGGTCTCGCCTGGACGACTCGACTTTCTTCGTCGGTCGTATTCACGAGCACCTCGACCCGGCCGCGCTGGATCCGGCGAAGAAGAACGGTCCTGCCCGATACGCCATGAAGCAGCTCAATGCGCTGCTGGACGCTCTGACCTATGAGCCGCCGCCCGTGGAGGTGGGCCCGTCCCGTCCGGTCTACGACCGGACGCAACTCGCCGAAGCCGTCCGCGAGGCGACCCTCGCTTTCCACCGTGAGTGGCTCGGCACTCTCGGCCTTGAGTCGAACCCCGACGCGCCCAAGCGCCACTGGGCGACCATCAAGGCGCTGACCCGCCGCATCGCCGGCGGCTTCACCGACGAATACCGGGACCTGAAGCCTGCCGCCAGCCTCCTCACCAAGCTCGAGCAGCAGTTCCACCTCATGTTCCAGAACCCGGCTCGCTGGAGCGGCGCCGAGCCGAACGAAGAGGAATGCCAGTACATTGTTGACGTCGCTTCGACGATGCTCACCAAGCGCCTCTTCGCCCTGACTCAGCTCCTCATTACCGACCAGGTAGACGCCTGGCGACGCGCCAGCGCCGAAAGCGGCTCCGGCTCCACTATGCGTCGTGCCCACATCATCGTCACCGAGATTTACGATCGCGGCGTTCCGATCCCCGACGGCATTCGCCAAGCCTTCCTGAACACTGTCCAGGCCGAATTCGACCAGGTGGCCGAAGAACTCGACCTGATCCTCGAGTAACGCTCCCTCCTCGTATCCAAGGGGTTGTCCGGTTAGGGCAGGGGTGGATCGATGCCTGGCCGGTACAGCGGACACCTGTGCATGGCCAAGGCGTCGATCTTCTCTTCCAACCACTTTTCGATGTCACCGCCGGACTTCAAGATCCGCTCCAGCTCATCGAATTCGACCAGGATGATGGGCAGCTGGGATTCGGCGCACATCTGTATAGCACCCTTGGTGAATCGATGCGCGACGAAGAATCCATGTGTCGTGTGCCTCCGAGGGCGAATGCGCTCGACAAAAAGAGCCATGTCACGCCTGTCTATGGGGCGCCGACGTGCCTTGATCTCGGTGAGAAACCTATGGCGGGAGGACTTGAAGAAATCGTCCGTCTGCTCCTTGGGGCGACCGGCGGGAGGGGTTCTGTAAGGGCCGGATGCCCAGAACCCGAATATTTTCAAGAACCGACGGAACCAGTCCTCGGCGTTCTCCCCACGTTTCTGCGGCTTGATCTCCTTGTCATGAAGTGAGGGGAGTTCGGCGAGGAGCCGGTCTCTCTGCATGAACCAATCCCCTGAAGGATTCATCAGGTTCCACAGTCCGAACAGCCGGGTGAGGCGTTCTATCATGATTTTTTCCGTAGGGTTACGGGCAAGGGCAAACGCTGTGGATGCGTTTTCCTCCTGGATGCGCATCAGGTATTCGTGGTTGCGTGGGCTCATCTGATTCCTCTGGTCTCGGTGGTGTCATCGACGGCGCACGTACTGCGCGGGTTTTGCAATTACCGTTTTTTCGCATGGCAACTAGGCGCGATTTTGTCGCGCCCTTTTAGGTGGGAGGTTGAAGCCCGAGGAGAAACATATCCGGTTAATTCCCCCTCTTGGTTCTATTTGGCCACATCGGGCCGTGTGGATCGTCACCCGTGTGCGGCTGTGGGTCTTCTGCTAGGTGTTGGGCGAGTGGGCCGCTCTCGTTCCGCGCTTCGTGCCGCCCGTCTGCGCTGGTCTAGTTGGGGGCCGTGTGGGCCGTTATGGCCCCTGGGCCCGTTGCTCCATCAAAGCCTTCACTGATTCGGTAGGCCGAGAGGCGGTCCGAGGGTGTGGTGGGACTCAACTCAAGGGTCGGTCTTGTATAGGAGGAGGGGCTTGGTGAAATTTGACGCGTTAAGCGGGTTCAAGATCAATTTAGACGTGGGCTGTCGACGGTCGAGGTGGCGGGCAGGATGATGCCTGGATATCAGTGGTGTCGGAGGGTGGGCGTGGTGGAAGGGATGGTGCTCGGCGGCCGGTATCGGCTCGAGGGGCTGCTGGGCAAGGGGGCCATGGGGCAGGTTTGGCGGGCCTCTGATCTGGTGTTGCCGCGACAGGTCGCGATCAAGCTGATGTCCGCGTTCCGGGAGTTGGAGGAGGGGGTGAAGGAAAGGTTCGTGGTCGAGGCGCAGGTGGGGGCCGCGGTGCGGCATCCCAACTTGACCGTGGTCCACGATCTGGGCGATCACGGAGAACAGCAGTTCATCGTGATGGAGCTGCTGGATGGGCGGGACCTTGGGGAGGTCATCGCGGGTGAGCGGGGCGGGCTTCCCCTGGACGACGTGCTCGAGCTCGGTATTCAGGTGGCGAACGGGTTGGCGGCAGCGCATCGCAGGGGAGTGGTGCACCGGGACGTGAAGCCGAGCAACATCATGATCTTGGAGGGTGGATGGGCGAAGATCTGTGATTTCGGTATAGCGCGGGTGTTGGAAGACGGGCCGGTGGAAGGCACGCACCAGATAGGGTCACCGCCCTACCTGGCACCAGAGCAGTTCGAGGGGAAGGTCGACGCGCGGGCCGATCTGTACTCGTTGGGCTGTGTGGTCTACGAGATGTGCCTTGGAGAGCGGCCGTTCATCGGTAACCGGATCCAGCTTGCGTTCCAGCACAGGAACAAGGAGCCGAGCCGGCTGAGGGAACGACGACCGGAGATTCCCGAGGCTCTCGAAGAGATCGTCATACGGCTCATGGCAAAGGACCCAGAGCTTCGGCCGCAGAAGGCTGAAGGGATCGCCGCGGAGCTCCGGCGGATTCGGGATGAGCGAAAGGGACTTCGGCAGCGGCTTGAAGTGCGACCGGTGCGGCGCGGTGTCGATCCGGTCGTCGAGAATCGACGGACTTACGAACCGGCATCGAAGGGGCTGTTGCGGGCGGGGACGCCTTTCCGGGCTCGTACCGCAGAAAATGATCGGGTCGCCCAGAGGCTGCGGGAAATCTTGGTTTCCTTCGGGATCGATGCGACGGTGGGAATGTTCGCCAGGGGGCCGGCCGTCACCCGCTATGAGGTACGCCTTGGGCCCACGGCGACGGTCGAGCGGCTCGGTGAGCTCACATCCCACATTGAGCGCTCGCTCGGCACGGCGGTGACGTTCCTGCCGAAGGTTCCCTCCACGGCCTCCCTGCCGGACATCGCTGCGGTGGGCTACGAGATCGTTAATTCCGACCGCGATTTCGTCAGCGTCGGGGGTGTTCTGTGGGACGCCACGCAGGACATCAGTTCGTTCGCGATCGCTCTCGGCCGGGACAGATCGGGGAGCACTGTCGCAGACCTGAGAACCCTGCCACACCTGCTGATCGCTGGAAGGAACAAGAAAGACGTGGGCTCGGTCGTGGACGCCGTCCTGGTCTCTCTGCTGACGAACGCAGCGCCGGATGACCTATGCCTCGTGCTGACGGATCCTGTTTACAGCGGCCTTGCCCGCTACGAGGGAGTGCCTCACCTGCATCAGTCGGTCGCTCTCGGCACTGCCGACACGATCGATGTGCTCAGAGAGGTGGAGCGGGAGATGGAGCTTCGCTACGACGAGATGGCCGCTGCGGGATGCCGAACCCTCGATGCGTACAACGCCGCCGTCCGTAGGGGAGAGATCCTCGCATCGGCCAGCCGGTTTGGTAGAGGGAATGCCCCCGGCCATCCACGGTTGGCGGTAGTCGTCGCCGAGCTCGCGGCACCGATGGGGGTGGCCGTGAACGAGTTCGGAGGAAGCCTCACGAACCTGTCCCGCCTCGGCCGTGCAGCCGGAGTTCATTTGATCATCGCGACCACCACCATCGACGAACCCACGCTCCCGCGTTCCATTCGTTCACAGCTACCCGTGCGTTTGGTGATGGCGACCGGCACGGCGGCTGAATCGGAGCTTCTGCTCGGTACGGCTGGCGCAGAAAAGCTTCTTGACCGTGGCGATGCGCTGTATCGCCGAAGAGGGGACGCAGAAACGGCACGGGTGCAATGCGCCGTTCCCGCGCCAGAGGAGCTTGAGGCGGTTCTCGGCCACTGGCGTGGTCAGGGATAGTCGGCTTGGATCAGATCGTGGCGTAGCGAGCGCTGTCCGAGTGGCGGGCCGGCAACGGATTCCCAGATCAGAGGCTAGGTGGGAGAAAGGAGGTGGGAGTTCCGTGCCACGAGAGATAGAGAGCTTCGCGGGCTCGGGTGCAGGCCACGAAGAGAAGGCAGCGTTCACGTTGGAGGTCATGCTGGTGGGCCAGATCGTCGTACTCGGCGGGTCGTAGGGAGGCCGAGTCGGGAAGGAGGTGATCTGAAGCCCCGATGATGGCGACACAGCGGAACTCCAGGCCCTTCATGCGGTGCATGGTCATGGCTTGGACGTGGTCGGAAGGGGAAGTGTGTTTGCGGCCGACGTGGTGGGCGGGGATCCCGGCTTTGGCGAGGGTGGTGACGGCTTCTTGGGCCAGGGGTCCGGAGCGGGCAGCGACGCCTATCTCCGAAGGACGAACTCCTGAGGCAAGCCAGGAGCCGACCTTGGAGGCCAGGAGGGCAAGTTCCTCCTGGCGGGTGCTTGCATCGATCGTTTCGGGGACCTCGCCATGCATCTCAGAACGAAAACCGGTGAGGGTGGTGGCCGTGTCGTCCAAGTCGGTGATCTCCACGTCGGAGAGGATGCGGTGGCTCCAGGAGAGGATCTCGGCCGTGGTGCGGTAGTTGATCGTCAACCGGGTGGTGCGCCCGGCGACGTGAACATCTACGGATTTGAGGGACACCCGGTTGTCATAGATGCGCTGGTGGGTGTCAGCGGCGATGAACAGGTCGTTGGCGCCGTGAGCGACCAGGGCACGTAGAAGACGCCAGCGGACGGGATGGAGATCCTGGGCCTCGTCGACGATCACATGGTCGTAAGGCTTGTTCGGGGTGACGGCCATCAGCCGGGTGGCTTTGACGCAGACCGTCTCGTAGGTGTGGTGGCGGCGGGCGGCGAGTTCGGCGGTGAACTCCTCAACGGTCCGCCAGATCTGGGTGCGCTGCAGGGGACCGAGGCGACGACCGCGGCCGGTTCGACGGGCTTTCAGGTAGTCGTCGAGGGCGGTGAGACCTTGGGCGAGGATGACTTGACGCCATTCCTCGGCGATGAACGTCTCGTTGAAGTCGACCTTGCGGCGGCGGACGATGCGCCTCCAGGCGTCGCGTTCTTCGGTGTCCTTCAGGATGGGGAAGCGCCCGGCGTGATCGAAGACGACTCGGTGGGCGACGGCATCGACTGTTCGGACATCGATACGGGCTATGACCTCGGGGTCGGGTTCCAGGAGAAGCAGGTTTTCTTTGAGAGAGTCCGCGAGGGTGGAGGTGAAGGTGGTGAGGAGGACACGGCCGCCGTTGCGGGCGAGGTTCCTGGCCCGGTGCAGAGCGACCACGGTCTTGCCGGTGCCGGGACCGCCGATCACCTGGGCCGGGCCCCCATAGGGGACGTGAGCGACTTCGTACTGAGTGGGGTGCAGGTAAACCCGCCAATAGGCGAAGGGCTTGTCCAGGAGAGCCATCAGCTCGTCGGAGCCGCGAACCAAGGCGACCTTGGTAGGCATGCGCTCGGCCGCGGCGACCAGGTCGTCCGGATCTATCTCTTCGATTGGGCTTTCGACGACCTGATCCCAGACCTCATCGACGGAGTAGCCAGCCGCCAGGCCGATGAGGACGTCGTACTGGCTCTGCGGCAGGTAACCCACGAGAGTTTCGAGCTGTTCGGGAGTGGTGACAAGCCGAGCGAATCGGCGGATCTGGTCATCAACTCCAAGACGTGTCAGGTCGGCATCCGACACATGTGAGAAGAGAAGGTCGGCCTCTGCCAAGGCCGCCGTGGCGAGCCCGGTCGATGTGGCTTCTTCGATCATGGCCACGTCCCGGATCTCCAACTCACCGTTGGCAGTGTTGATCGATACGCGCCGCCGTCGAGCCCAGGCGTAGGCGGGGTCGTGGTGCATGACCTTGAGCAGCAGAAAGTGGTCGCCGTTCTGAGGGGCGAGGACGATCCCGCGGTAGGACTGGTCGATCCGGATGCTCTTGAGGCGTTCATCGAGGACGTCGTCGAGTTTCTCCAGATGTGCCCCGGCGTGTGTGGCCTTCTCGAACTTGTCGAGTGCCTCGACAACCTTCTTCTGGACGGGGCGTTCGAGCTTCACCAAGTCTCGGAGGAAATCCTTGTGGATGCCCAAGGTCGCCACGAACGCCCCACCTTCTTCTGATGTCAGCCCCAGCGTAGAGATTTATGCACCGGGGCATCACGGTAGTCAGTCCCGCCGTGAGAAGAAACCGACCCTCGGGTCCTCAGGGGTGCCGATGAGCAGCGCCCGGTCGAGGAAGGTGTTGTTGGTCTCGCAGCACGTTTCAGGGAGCAGGACGCAGGCGTAGCAGGCGGCCAGATTGAGACTGCCGAACTCGTCGGCGACCGATTCCATGCAGGGAGGATCCTGTGAGCACCAGGAGATTCGGTCGAGCGCAGATTCCAACGAACCTCTCAGCCGCATGTACTCGCCTTGAGCGACGACGCCGCCGAGGCTGCCGGCGGAGTCGCTGGTCGCGGTGTAGATCAGAGCACCCGCCATCTCGTCTGACAGATAGAGACGCTCGCGCAGAGAAGCCGCCGGATAACCGGATTCCAGGCTCCACTCGTTGATCAACGCGTGGGCAAGGGTGTGTAGAAGGACATAGCGGGCGTCGACCGGTGAGACCAGTTCGGCGGCTCGCTTGGGATTGGTCTCCTGGGCCCTTCGCCGCATCTCGTAGGTGTGGTTACGTCGGATACGGTCGACCCGCTCTTTGACCGCCGGGTACGCCTCCCACTCGGCGAGCTTTCCCTTGTCGATCGTCAGGAAGACGCCTTCGCCGCTGACCTCGATCGCGGGGAGCCAGTCCATCTCCTCCGCGGCGATCGCGGCCGGATTGCCGTCCTCGCCGAGAGCGTCCGGTGCCAGAACCCGGGTGAACGCCTCGAGCGCCCGGACCTCACGCAATCGCTTGACGAGCATGACGCGGTCGATACCGAACGGCAGCGGTGCGGCCGGGTCATCGGCGGGCTTCACACACTCGAAGTCCTCTTCGCGATCGACCTTGACGGTGCCGAAGAGCAGTTCTCTGTACTCCTCATGGCGGAGCTTGCTCGCCGGCTCGAAGGATCCGTGGCTGTCGGCCTCGGCGACGTTGGCGTTGAGCTTCTGCAGCTGCTCGACCGCCTTGATCACATCGTCCGGGGTGAACGCGGTGCCCTTGGTGATCTGGTTGGACTCGATGATCGCGACGGCGACGTCCCGGTTGCCGGTCGCCAGCACAGCGTCGAGTGTCTTGAAATGGGTGTTGACGCGCTTGAGCAAGGTGGTGGACCACGGCGGGATCGACAGAGACGATCGGTTGACCGGGAACCACGCGGCCGACGAACCACGCTGCATCGTGCGCGGAGCGGAGGTGCAGTTCGGTTGCTCGTGGCCGCGTCCGAGCCAAGGCCTGCGGCCCTTGCATCGGATGCCGAGCGAGTCCAGAGCACGCCGGCCGAAAGCGCCTTCGAGCGAGGCGTCCTTGCCGCAGGAACAGCGGATGATGATCGACCGGAGGGACGCCGTTCGGCCCGTGCTGTGCAGGCTCAGATGGTGCCCCTTGCTCTCTTCGACGGGGGCCGTCTTCTTGTGCACCCACTCGAAGTAGGGGAAGTCATCGAGGTGACCGTTCTCGCACGCCACGACGAAACGTGACGGGGTCAGTGGCTTCTCACAGTCACCGCAGACACTCTTGCCGCTCGGTGATCCGAACTTGCGGAACTCCTTGAGGTCATGGCATTCCGAGCAGGAATAGATCGTGGGGAACTGGCGGACCTTGACGCCCTTTCCCACGGGCGGATCGTAGGCGGGCGGCAGCCGAAAACCGCTGACCCTGAGCCAGGCCTGGAGGCGCGGTTCGAAGATGGTGAAGCGGTCGCTGACCCACCAGGAATCGATGCCACTGACGATGAACGACTGATCGCCGATGGCGACCATCGACCCGACCCCGTAGGTACTGATCATCTGGGCGCGACGGACGGCGCCTATGGGCTTGGCGCTCGGCTGTTTCTTCGTGAAGGCCATGGGGTCAGCTCTCTTTGTACAGGTCGGATTCAACGTCCACGTCGCGGAGGCTCCACAGGGTGCGGATGGCGTTATCCAGATCTTCGTCCTCGTAAGAGCGCAGGAGCGCGACGTTCTCGCCCCGGCGATCACCGCGCTTGAAGATGGAGGGTGCCTCATAAACCAGATCTTCGTTCTGGTCTGCCATTGCGTACCAGTAGTCGATGAGCGACTGAAGGTCTTCGGCGGTTCCGTCGGCCTCCTCCGGTGCGACGGATTTTGCTCGGATGAGGATGAGGTCCTTGGCCTCCTCCAACCGATGCTCGAACTTCCTGACCTTCGCCGCGGCGGTGTTCAGTCGAGCCTCGGGACGAGTGAGGCGCATCAGCCCGACGAGAACGGCGTGGAGGGCACGGTCTCGGGCACGAGAGGAGAACGGGGTGACGCTCGTCGACTCGACCTGCTGATAGAGCGCGGAGTGATAAGAGACGAAGCTCTCGTAGTGGGAGCGGTCACGGGACCGGGCCGCGTTGAACATCATGATCGCAAGGCCGGGGTGTTGGCGGCCGACGCGGCTGCTGGACTGGATGTACTCGGCGGTGGTCTGCGGTTGGCCCATGAGCGCCATCAGACCGAGCCGGTCGACGTCGACGCCCACGGAGATCATGTTGGTGGCGAGGACGGTGTCGAGCGCATCCGGTGAAGGGAGCCTGGTTTCCAGATCCTTCAGCCTCTGGGGGATGTCGCTGGACTGCACCCGGCTGGTGAGTTCGGCGAGCATCTCGGCCGCGCGCCGGTCGGTGCCCCATTGCTCGGCGAGTAGATGGAGCCGGTCCTGGACGTCGTCGTGGAACTGGAGTTCCGCGGCGGCTAGCAGCCGGAGGCTGCTGAAGTATCCGACCAAGGTCCAGTAGGCGTCGCGGGTCGTGTCGTCGGCGTCGATGTGTGCGGCATGGTGCAAGAGGGCCGCGTAGGCACGGACGAGCAGGGTCGCCTGACTGGTGTTGGGAGTGAGCAACCCGACGTACTGGCGGGACGCCTTGTCCTCGGCCGGGGTCTCCACGGCGAACCAGGAGTCGCGGGCGTCCAGGCCGGCTGGCGGGAACTGCCGAACATCGCGGTCGAACAGTCGCAGCACCTGATCTTTGGCTCGACGGATCGTCGCGGTCGAGGCAATGATCTTTGGTTGATCGGCGGCGATGTCGATCGCCGTTTCGTACAAGCCGGCGAGACTGCCCAGCGGCCCGGAGATCAGATGCAGTTCGTCTTGGACGATCAGTTCTGGAGGCGGTGTGCCTCGACCGTCTTCGTTCCGATTGAACAGGTTGGCGACCGCAGCACGCCAAGCGATTTGGGCGAACTTATCGGCCGTCGCGATGACCAAGGTCGGGCGAGCGGCGTAGATCGCTTCATCGACGACGTGAACGGGGAGTCCATCACGGAAATCGCAGCCATCGTTGGAGCAACGGATCTCCATGCGTCCTGTCTCGGCGCTGACCTCATAGTTCCATGCGTCCATCGCGGTGCCGCACCACGGACACGTCCGCAACTGCACCGGGTTCTCCTCCTGGAGCTCTTCTCCGTTCCGCAACCGTCTGAGGCTCTTGGCGGCGTCCTTCAACGTGTTGGGGGTCGCAGCACGTCCCACCCACATGCCGAGAGAGATCGGCATCTCCTCGTCACCGAGTTCGTCGCCGGCGTCCCTACGCATCATCTCCATCGCGCAGATGAGGGATGCGGCGCGCTCGAACTGCTGGAGGGTCAGCAATCGCAGCGTGTAACGCATGATCGAGGTGACACCGCCACCGGCCTTACCTTTGCGGATACGCCGGAGGAAGACGGTGAAGGCGATGATGCCGAGGTACGCCTCGGTCTTTCCGCCACCGGTCGGAAACCACAACAGATCCGCGAGCTTCCGGTCGTCGTGGTCGGGATCGACGATGCCGTCCATGCACATCAGCAGGAATGCGATCTGGAAAGGGCGCCAGACTCCGTCCAGACGGACTTCGCCCACGCGACCGTTCTTGATCCACTGACTGCGGCCGCGCTGGACGGCCATCGCTTCGTTGGCCAGTCGGAAGGCTCGCATGGCCTTGATGTCCGAGCGCAGCAGCTCAATGCCCGATTCCATCCGGTCACAGGCCTCGACGCACTGATTGATCTGATCTTCGGCGGCCTTGCCGAAGTCGGTGTTGCGGAGGAGACGGGCTTCTTCGGACCGCTCGGTGATCCATTCGCGGTAGCCGTCGGTCAATCGGCGCAGGGCTGCGAGCACTTCGTCGTCATCAGCCTTGGCAAGGTGCATCATGGCCAGATCGGAAGCATCGATCTCGGGATTGGAGTCGGTGAGCAGGACCTCACGGGTCGGGACGAAGGCCGTGCGTACCGAGGCGACCGAGGCGGGTTCGCTCTTCAGCAGGTCCTCGTGGCGGGGCGGAGGAGCCTGCCAGTTCCAATCGGCGGAGCAGCCGTGTCCGACGGCGAACGTCGGGGCGTGCCGGTACAGCAAACGGTTGGTCTTGATCTCGTCCTCGTCCACGCCAACGGAGGTGGAGGGACGCTCGACCAAGGCCACCGTGTCGTCCGGGCTCATCACCTCGATGACGGGTTGGAAGAAGCAATGCGCATCATGGATGTCATAACGCCCCACTTCGTTGATGTTCATGAGGGCGACGGTCACCGCGACGAAACCGGTCTTCAGATCGGGTCTGCGGACGTTGATGTCCGCTGCCAGGCCATCGACGAGCTGTGGCCTTTCTCGGCCCACCTGGGCGACGTCGATGACACGCGACGGGATCGTCAGAGGACGACGTCGCCACCGCAGGTCGGTGTCGTGGGTAGCGCGGCTCTCCGAACGCTTGGCCTGGACGTTCCTGCCGTCCCGGTCGATCGGTTCGTAGACGGCCGCCTCGAAGCTCAGGACGACCGTCCCGCTGCGCTTCGGGTCGACCGCGAACGTGATGCCCATTGATGATGGTGCCTGCATGTTCGCAGCCGGGACCCCACTGTCCGGAGCTTCATCGACTGTCAACGACGCCTCATCGACGTCCTTCTCCACCTCGGCCTTCTGCGCGAGCAGGTGCTCCTGGTCGCTGCGGCGGGGAAACAAAACCCCTGTCGCATACGCCGTCCCAGGGCGATCTGTGATGATCTCATCCGGGCCGTTCACCGGGCCGAGTAGGTCGTTCTTGAGCCGCTCTACAAGCTCGGAGCGGAAACGGTAGTGTTCACCGTGCCGTGACACCGGTGTCCTCCTCGGCTTTCTGGTCGTAAACGAAGACGCTGAGCCCCATCAGCCGGGGGGCGATCCAGACGCCGTGTGGTCCGAGTCCCGCCTCGCGACCGGCGGCCTCGCTGCCGGCGACGGTTTCGACGGCATCGATCCGAACCCCGGTCAACAGTCGAGGCCAGTTCTGCGGAACGTAATTCCGGGACGTCTGCATGTGGCGGTACAGCTGGGTGCGGAACCGCTCGGAGGCCGTGCCGATGGGACGACCGTCGTGAATGATCGTGTAGTCGGGGCTCTCATCAAGGGCGATCGGCTCGGGCACGACCCGCTCCAAGGTCACCTCATCACCGGGTCGAACCCGTGTAGCGAGGTACTCCTGCATGTCGAGTGGGTCAGCGTCGAAGACCTTTGTTCCGGCCGGACGATCGGTGAACACGTCTCCACCAGTGATCTCCACACCGCCACGCACCCAGTACCGCCAACCGTAGCGACCCCACCGTCCGGTCTCCCGGTCGAGCCTGATCTGCGCCGAGTCCAACGCATCCAGCCAGTACAGCTCTCGACGGGGCCGGGTCATCGCGACGTACAGAGACCTGGCTTCGTCCACCGGGTCGATGGCACGGGCCTTCGTCTTCTTGCTCTTCTTGTCATCGTCGAGACGAAGGACGCCAGGGTCGACGATCACGACCTGGTCGAACTCCAGGCCTTTGGCACGGTGGAACGACGACACCACGATCCGGGACGCCGGTTGTGCGGTCAGCTCGTCCGGCAGCCTGCCGCTCGCCAATGCCGCACGCAGTCGTCTGAGGTCGACGCTGCGGTCGTTACCGCGGCCGATACCGGTGCGCAGCAGAAGTCGCCACAATTGAGCGGGAGAGAGCTCGGCGGGCAATGGCAGTGCTGCCGCGAGCTCGTCAAAGCGGGCACGCGAGAGCAGGGCGCCGTCGACCGCGCGGATCAGCAAGCCGAGCCAGGCCGGTGCGACCCGGTCCCGGGCAGACCGCTGCAACCGATGCTCCACTCCGGCCGTGTGCAGTTGCTCCGACACCTGAAGAGCTTGCCCATTGGTGCGGCAGAGGATCGCGGTCGTGCCGTCCCACCCACCGATCGCCCTGGCGATGAGTTCGTCGAGCGTTCCGAGGTTGAGAGCTCCTGAGCGCAGCGTGGTGCGCAGGTCGTCGTACAGCGAGGTGACACCACTGCCAGACTCAGCAGATGCGCGAAGCTGCGGACCGAAACCGAGAGCGATCTCGGCCTCGGAAGTCTGAGCACGAAAGTTGGCGGTGAGATTCAGTTCGGTGAGTTCCTCCCCGAAAGTGTTGCGGAGCCATACGAAGAACCGATTGGTCTCAGCCTGCCGTTCCTCGACGGTCGACTTCGGACCCAAGGTGAATCCGTAGATCGACTGAGCGGGGTCACCGACCACGGTGAAACCGCAGCCGAACCGCTCCAGCAGGGTTTCCACCAGCTCCCGACGGGCACCGACCAAGTCCTGTACCTCGTCGATCACAACGTGCAGGAGCTGATCATCGCCGTACAGTTCGTCGGCGAGGCCGTTCTCGATGGCCTCGCGAGCACCGTCGATCCGATCGCCGAAGGACCTGTCCTCCCAACCGCCGAGCACGTCGACCTGGAGCAGCACCTCCAATGCCCAGGAGTCGAAGGTACGAGCGCGGACGAACCGGGCCGCCTCGCCATGGCGGGTGAGACGATCGGACAGCTCACGGACCGCTGCTCGGGAGAACGTCAGCACGAGGATCTCGCCGGCGCTCAACTCTTCCTCGTCGACGAGACGGTCCAGGCGCCGGACCAAGGTGTGGGTCTTACCGGCCCCGGCGCCGGCGGTGACCAGCACGCGGGCGTCCGCGGGCTGGTCGACCACCTTGCGCTGCTCCGGGGTGAGCTCGGGGGTCTCGCTCACTGCCTCTTCCACAGGTACTCGAATTCGGTGAAGGCCAACTTCCTGTCGTAGTTGGCGATGTTGTCGCGGACGTCGAGGATCCGGCAGGTCTCCTTGCCACCGTTCTTCGGACCGCGCAGGCCACGGCCGATCATCTGCTGGTAGACGTTCGGACTATAGGTGGGGCGGGCGATCATGACGGTGCGGGTGGCGGGAGCGTCGAAACCCTGGGCCAGCACGCCGTAGTTGGTGATGACCCGGATCCTGTCGGCCTTGTAGGCGTTGATGATGGTGCGCCGCTCGGATGTGGGAGTCGAGGAGTCGATCGCCGCCGCCGTGATACCCCGGCCCTTCAGTTTGGCCGCCATCACCTTCGCGTGGTCCACGGAGGTGGCGAACAGCAGGATCGGACCGTCCTCCGGCAGCTCCTGAATGGTGTTCAGGAGCATCTCGGTGCGCTCGTGGTCATCGGCCAGCCGCTGCTCGACCGAAGCCGGAAGACGCCCGCCGATCGCGCTGATCTCCTTCAGCTCCCAGTCGGTGAGCTGAAGGGTGGAACCACTCAGTTCTCGATGTTCCACTTGAGCCAGGACGCCCAACTCCTGGAGTTCGGCGTACGGATCGTCGGACTCGAAGATTCCCTCGTCGAGCCGGAGCTTGCCGTAACGGTCGACGAGACGTTGGGTCTCTTTCTCGTTGAAGTTCCGGAAGGGGGTCGCGGTGAGGCCGATGAGCGGTCGGGCACCCGCCCTATGGGTGATGCCGAGGGTGGACAGAAGAGCGGTGTAGCGAGGGGTGACGGAGGTGTGCGCCTCGTCGATCAAGACGATCGCGGAGTCGCGCAGCCAGGCATAGGAGTCGGTGTCGAGGACCTCGCTGAGCTTGGCATCGGTGGCGACGACCAGGTGCGCGTTCTCGGGAACGGGCGCCGCTTGGTTGTGTTCCCACAACCGACTGATCGTCAGCGGCTCCTCAGGACCGACCTTCTGCCATACGAAGCTCCAGCTCTGCACGGCCTGCTCGCACAGTTCACCGGACTGGGCGATCCACAGGACCGGTCGTCCACCGAGCCCACGTTCTTTGATCACCCGGATGACGGCCTCCGCCGCGACTCGGGTCTTCCCGGCGCCGGTCGGCAGGCACAGCATCGCCTTGGGCGCCCTGTAACGGATGAGCAGGTCGAACATGTTGCTCGCGAGCCGTTCTTGGTAGGGGTGCAGGCGAGGGAACGCAGTGGGACCGCCGACCGTGATGACCGGATCGGGACGCTGGATCTTTGCACCGGCGAAGGCGTGAGGCAGTCGCAGATCGTTGACGATCTGAACGGAACGGTTGTCGCCTCGAAACTTCGCGGCGAGCTCGGGAAACGCGATGGCCAGGTCCTTATGATGGTGGCGGAGGATGCCATCACCGTGGGCGTCCAGAGCGAGCTGCGCGACCCGGATGGGAGTCGGCGGCTGTCCGGTCGAGGCCTCTTCGCTATCGATGAGGCCTTCAGGTAGCCCGCGCCGCAGCGACTCCTCGCCGAGCAGCAGCAGGACCTTCTCAGGCAGATCCTTTGTCTCGCAGATCTTGCGCAGGCGCTCGTTGTTGCGCTGCTGCTCGCGACGCTTCAGGACGGCGTGACAGCCGTCGGCTCCGAGCCGGAGGTTCAGAGTCCGATCCACTTCGATCAGTGCTTCGTAGTCGTCCTTCGGGTTGAGGACCAGCACGTTGGTCCCTTGAAGCACTGACTTGATCGTCGTTCGACGGGCGCCGTTCGGGGTACGGGTGATCTCCTCCAGTTCGGTACAGCGCAGCAGTGAGATGCCGTCGGTCTGGTGGCGGTGGGTCACCTTCAGATGAGGGAACTCGTGGACGAGTGAAACCGGCTCGATGCCGGAGACGAAACGCAGGTCGCGCTCGATGACGGCATCGGGGGAGAGCATCTCCCAGGTATCGCGCATTTGGTCGGCGGCCGCCGGGCTTGGGGCGAGCAGAGCGGGAATGCCCTCTCTGACCAGTTCGTCGTACTCGGCGAGCTTGGAGGTCACGGCGATCTCATGGGGGCCGAGCCCCGTGACCCACTGGTCGCCGACCCTGCAGTGTAGAGGCACGTCCTCGGGAAAGTCGACGTCCGCTTCGAGGAACAGGGCATACACCTTGCCGACGAAAGTGTCGTTGGTCGTCTCGGCGGCTTCTTTTGCCAACTCCGCCCAGACAGACGGCTTGAGATCCGAGAGGGTGCCGGGCAACCGGAGCGCCTCCGCGATCGCAGTGGTGATCCGGGCCACCGGGAGCAGGTCCTCGTAAGGCTGGAGCAATGGTGATACACAGTGCTTGACGGCCTTCAGACCTCGGGAGGTCTGAAGGTAGCCGTGCTTACGGGCCATCCAGCGCAGCGGCGACATGATCGTCCGTTGGGTGTCCCGCTGCTTGCCGACGGTCATCTGCCAGACGCCGACGAGGTCGGTGGCGGGAAGAGCCGCGAGGAATGCGGCCCGTCCTTCAGGCGACAGTTCTGTGAGGAAGCGGAGCGGGCCCGCCGGGTTGGCGCCCTCGAACCGCATGGTCTTCACCATGGGACGGGAAGCATTGGACGGAAGGGTTCTGCAGTACTGGGAGTGGAAGAATTCCTTGTACTCCTCGAACCACGCCTCATTACTCGGGTCGACTCGACCTGCCGGTGCGTCGAGCAGGCCCATGTCGCGCAGAACCGTCCGGTCGTCGGCGTGGTATCGCATGTCAGCGCTGATCGAGGCGTCTCGGGAATCGTCGCCGGGGACGATCCGCGGCGGCATGAGACATGCGTAGAGCGGACGGAAAGGCCCGGCGACGGTCTTGACTTTGAGCTGGCTCGGACCGTTGATGTCGTTCTTACGGAGAGCGGCCAAGGCGTTCGCCGGCCCGGCCATCCTGGCCAGTTTCCAGAACGACGCCCACGCGTCGTCGTCGTATCCATGGAAGCCACGCTGGACGACCGAAGCAAATCGGCCGGCGGCGTCGGCTTCATGCACACCGATCGAGTCCAAGGCGCGGGCGAGACCGGGCGCATCGACGACCCGCTCGTCGACATAGACGATCGTGTCGGCGAGTTGGACGCCGGAGCTGCGGCGAAAGAGCGTGGCCGAGGGGGCTTCGTGGTTTCCTGCCTCCGTAAGGATGATCTTCGCTTTGAGTGCCTGTTCGACAACGTTCAGGGCCTTGGCACGATCGATCGGCTTGGTGAGCTCGTCGGCGGTCCGCTTCATTTCGGCGGCGATGAGGATCGCCCGAGAGGACGACTCGGGTTCGCCGTCGGAGACCAGTGCTTCGAGCCATTCTCGAATGGTTGCCGGTTCGAGTCCGGCGGTGCTCAGGATCCGCTCGGCGCTTTGCCGTCGATGGGGCGTGCGCTCGACCGAGTGGTGGCACCAGTTCTTCGGCCGGTTCTTGTAGCCGGCCCAAATTTGGAGCCAGTGGTCCTTGAGGTCGGCCGGATGAAGACGTACATCTGCCGGGGGGCGGAGGACGCCGTCCTGGTCGGCGAGCGTCGGCCGGATCGCGGCGAATTCCCAGATCTTGTGGACGAGGTCGTTGGCCGCCCAGACCGGTTCCTCCCGGCCCCGAGCCGGCACGAAGTCGAAGTAGACGCAAGGGTCTTGGGAAGTGGACAGTGCCGCCAGCGATTCCACGACGAGGTCGGCGCCACTGATGATCAGTTCATCGTTGAACCGGTTCGCCTGATACAGGTTCTGGCGATCCTCGGAGGTCTTCCAGGGCGCGTTGAGGATGCCGCGCAGGGTCGTGGAGTAGTTGGTGGGGAAGTAAGCCCAGAACTGTCCCCGCCCGCGGGTACGGCTACCTGTCACGGGAACGGCCCAGGAGATGTCTACTTCAGGGCGATCGTGTAGCTCACCGGCCTCACGGAGCGCATCGATCGACGGCGCGTGGGCACGGGTGAAGACCCGCCACTCCTCCGTCTCGGTCTTCGAACCGTTCTTGTGGATCAGTGTCCGCGCGTCATCGTTCAGCCGCTGGGTGAGGGAGCGGGCCACTCCGTTCTCGCGGCGGTCTTCGAGAACGACTTCGCTGACATGGGGGGAGAAGAGCAGGAACTCGGCGGGGAACTGGGTGAGGTCACGGCCGAGACGAACCGCGACGCTTTT
Source organism: Actinocorallia libanotica (assembly GCF_039525175.1). Classification (NCBI taxonomy): domain Bacteria; kingdom Bacillati; phylum Actinomycetota; class Actinomycetes; order Streptosporangiales; family Thermomonosporaceae; genus Actinocorallia; species Actinocorallia libanotica. The sequence goes on along the minus strand of NZ_BAAAHH010000013.1, from coordinate 122,006 downwards.
CTTCAATGGGAGCCGCACCACGGTGGTCGCCCAGCCGAGCAGCTCGGACAGAACGGGATCAGCGGCCTTGGCACGTTCGCGGTCGAGTGGCTGCGCCATCCGAAGCACGGGGATGTCGTTCAGGTCGGCACCGGGTCGGACGCTGCGGATCTGGTTCGCAGACCACTCCCGGTCGAAGCCGAAACTCCTGTCGTCCTCGCGGCTGAAGAACTCGGGAGTGTCGGACACACTCAGAACGCTCTTGACGCCGACACCGAAACGGCCGATCTGGCCGCCGCGCTTCTTGGACACCCCCATGCGGAGAATGGTCTCCGCTCCTTCGGGCGTGACAGGGTTCCCCTCGTTTGCACAGTACAGGTGGGAAGCGGTGAGGATCACGCAGATCCTTCCCCCGGAGTGCCCGCGCAGTTCGTCGGCGCCGTTCTGGACCAGTTCGTAGACTTGGCGGTCGCCGTAACCACCCTCACTGATCCGGCGCTCACCGTTGGCGTCCTCCTGGATGCGGCCAGGGTCGTTCCGGTAGGTCTCGAGACTGCGTCTGGACTGCTCGAGTACCACGTCGAGCACGGTGGGGTGCTCTACGGTAGGAGCCTGTGGGGGGTGGGTCATCGGCTCTTGCTCCCTTACTCCTGGAGACGGCGCGAAAAGAGGAGATCATGGGATTTCTCTAGTCATGGACCATGATCGCCAAATAGGACATGCCAATATGCACTCTTGGAAAATGGGACATATCGGGAAGAATGGGCATAGTTCACCCCTGTAAACCTGGACCGCTGAATTTCGGCGCCCCACGGGGTGGGAGAAACCATGGCAGATCGGCCATCGGTCTCGCAAGGGGTTGCTGAGAATTTTTGGCGATCTGCACCGCTTCCCTCGTCTTGATGGAGACAAAGAGCTACTTGTAATCATATTCTCTCCCTGTGTGATCGTCCCCGCGTGGGGCGATCGGCTGAGGTTCGTCATCCCATAGGGGTAGGCCGTGCGGGGTCCGTCAAAAGACCCCTTGACGTAGACTTTGGCTCGTCAAATTCCATTACGGGTGGATCGAGGGTGATAGGGGTGGACGAACCGGAGGCCTTCGGCGCCTGGCTGGGCCGGCAGCTCCGTCGCAAGGGCATGAGCCAAGCGGAACTCGCCAAGTCCCTCGAAGTCACGAGGGCGGCGGTGTCGGCCTGGATCACCGGTCGTGCCGAACCGCGGCCCGACAAGTTGCAGATGATCGAGGAGATCCTCGGTCTGGCCACGGGCGCGACCTCCACACGGAGCGGAACGCCGGACTCGGTCGGCGGCGTCATCTGGTCGCACCGTCCGGCACCGAGTGACGGGGGCAGAGAGCTGGGAAACGCGGCGGCGTTCGCGTTTGATTCCGACTTGGCCGTCGTGGCCAGGGAGGCGACCCAGAACAGCCTGGATGAACGGTACGACCCGGCAGAGCCAGTGAGGATTCGGTTCCTCCTCCATGAGCTGACAGGGGAACGCGTCAGGAGGTTCTTGGCGGCTTTGCGGTGGAACGAACTCGAACCCCACCTTGAGGCGGCCGCCGACCGCCGGCAGAAGGTCGGCCGAGTCCTGGCCGACGGAATCAGAGAACTGCGCGACACCGAGCGGCTCGTCCTGCTGAGAATCGACGATTACAACGCTGCAGGTCTGACCGGGCCCGAGTACGACGACGGCAGGTTTGCGGCCGTCGTCCGCCGGCAACTCGACAGCCACAAACACGACCCTGCCGCGGGCGGCTCGTTCGGATTGGGCAAGGCGACACTCTGGGCAGCCAGCCGGTTCGGCCTCGTCCTCATGCACAGCACTCTCTCAGAGGAGTTCGAGGGAAGGTCCGCCCGGCGACTGGTCGGCCGTCTCGACCTGCCCTGGCGGGAAATCGACGGAAAGCAATTCGCCGGCCCTGCCTGGCTCGGCGAACCCGACCCCGAGCGGCGTGACGCGGTCCGATCCTGGTGGGCCGACGAGAAGACCGTCGATGATCTTTATTTGCGACGAGAGAGCGGAGATCCCGGGACGTCCTTCCTCATCGTCGGTGCACACGACGCCGTGCCTGAGCGCAACGAGCTCCACGATATTCACTATGCGCTCGTACGCAGCCTCGCCGACAATTTCTGGGCATCGATGGTGCGGGGCAACGACGTTCCCGCGCGGCTCATCGCCTCGGTCGAGACCTTGCGTGACGGTGAGGTGGTCATTCCGGAGAAACGGGTCGACCCGCATGAGTACCAGCCGGAACGGTCACGGGCGGTCCGGGCGTATTACGACCGGACCACCGTTCCGGCCATGGCCGGGGAGAACAGCGTCGTCCAGAGGTCCATCACCCTGGCGGTCCCGCCCAAGAAGAACGTCGCCGGTTCGAAACAGCTTCAGCACGAAGCCGTCCTGTTGGTGACTCCTTCGAACGAGAACGATCGTCGGAACCGGCTGGTGACCATGCGCGGCACGATGATGGTCGTATATGACCGTAAAGTATCCCGCCTCCCCTTGGGATCGCGGACTTTTCAGGCCGTCCTGCTCGCAGGGCTCGCCACTGGGTCCGACGATGAGGCCGCGATCGCAGCTGAGGAGTTCCTCCGGGCTGCCGAGCCGCCGGAGCACAACGACTGGAAGGTCACAGACGATCTCCGTGCCATCTACGCGCGCGGTGTCGTCACGGGGATCAGCGGTTTCTTGAAGAGGGCACGCGATGAGATCCGAAGCGCAGTGAAACCGGCTCCTCTGATGACGTCCTCCGCCGATTCTCCTCTCGGGGATCCTGTCGCTCCCAAAGCGCCTCAGCGGAGGAAGTCGGTCGCGACCGGCTTCCCCACCGTCAAAAGCGCCCGAGGAAGTATTCGTGACGGTGCCTGGCATCTTCGAGTCGATGTGCGCCTACCCGAGCGTGACGACCCATGGATCCTCGAACCTGTCCTGAGATTCCTGGTCCGCTCCGGCAGTTCGATCATCGGAAAGTGGGCCGAGATTCGACCCGAAGCCGGGTGCATCCGCACCGAGGCCGGACACTTGCGCTTCAAGCCCGGAATCCGCTCGGCCACGTTCACCGCGGTCAGTGATGTCGCCAGCCATCCGGTAGACGCCCAGATGACCACGGTCGAGGTGGACCTCGCCAGGGTGAAGGAGGCGTCGCGATGAGGCTGTTCCCCTATCCGACCCCGCTCGGCGAGATCTCACTCGACATCGACAGGGCCTGGCTCGACGACGTCGACCTACCTCCCTCAAAGATCAACCGCGATGATCGCGTCATCGCCCTGAACAAGGTCGAACGTGCTGCCTGGGGTACTGCGCGGCTCAAGATACGGCTCACCGCGCCCGGAAGGGAGCTGAACGACGGTCCATGGACGGATTTGCGATGCGTTGCCATTCTCATCGACCGGCAGACCCTTCTAAGGGACGTTAGCGTCCTGGATCGGGAATCAGACGACTCCTGGGTTGGCGAGGTACTTGTCCACCGAGACCTCCACTTCAAGAAGGCCACCCTTACCGCACAACTCGTCGCCACCTGTGACGGTATCCAAGGTCGTCTGATCGCGACCGCAGAGGAGACGTGGACGCTCGACCTTGAAGCATCCGTTGCGGAACGTCCTCGCCTGATTCATCAGGTCTGGGCGGACTTCACCGACGAGCGGCGGCCGCACCTGCACCCGTTCAAAGGCGATCCTTGGACGATCGACGCGTCGGGAGCCCAACCGATCGTCTATCTGAACAGGGGATTCGAAGGACTGGAAGCGCTGTTGACGAGCGGCAGGGTCGAAGATCGAATGATCAGGGACGTGGCCACTGCGCAGTTGGGAGCCGAAATATGGAACATGCTTTTCCATATCGCCATCCAGGATCTGCATAAGAGCGGTGATCGCCGAGAGTGGACCCAAGAATGGCATGAACAGGTTGTCGAGGAGATGCTCCCCGATGTTTTCCCCGATCGGAGTCCCGAGACGGCGCTCGCTGAACTTGCTGCTCGGAATATGAGTGCCTCGGGTGCGGCCGATTTGCACCGTAGAGTCCTACGGGCCGCCCTCAAGAGAGCGCAGCTTCCCCGCGTTCTGGGCGAACAGATCCGTGCGCAGCTCCGATCCGGAGAAGAGGATTGAATGAGTCATCTACCCGAGTATTGCGCTAGCCTTTCCAGCGATGAGGCTGAAAGGCATCTGACCATTGACTTCCTCAAGGGCGGTGAGGACCTCCCGGAAAGCGTTCTAGACGCATCCTCAATCCCACTCGGCGATGAACTGCGATGGGCGACTGCACCCATTCGTGAGCTGTGTGATGAGGCAATGAAGCGGTTCGAAGACGGTGACCGGGAATCAGCCGATGCGTGGTTGGCCCCGCGGCTTCACGCGACTCTGCGCCTCACTCGCGCCGAGGCGGCGAACAGGGGCCTATGGAACTACCTGGCGCTCAGGATCGCCCCCGATTATGTCTTCTGGCGGCATCCCGGCCGGCCCTCCAAAGAGAACGACAGAATCACCAATCGGGAGCGGTTCAGCGGCCGCATCACCCGTCAAGCCTTCGCCCGGCTCTGGTGGGCGGCTGAACTTTTTCGTGACGGCTATGATTACCGGTCGGTGGAGATCGCTTGCGGGAAACCCCAGGATCTCCTCAACACGATCCTCAGCACCGAGATCATCCGTCACCGACCGACGGCTCAGGCCCTTCTACGCCTGGTGGCGGATGGAACCGTCGCGACCAGCGACCATGTCAACGAGCTCAGCAAGGCGTTGAACGCCGCTGGTATGACGCTCGTCTACGAGGTTATCGCCCCCGACGCACCTCTGGATACGGACGCTTACCGAACCTGGGTCGACGAACGAGGTAATAGCAATATCCCATTCGATGCGCTTCCTGACGGTCCGGATGATGGCAGGGCTCTACCCGGGGCGGTAAATTCTCTGCTTTCCCTATTCCGTCGGCTCTTTGAGGAACGCCCCGGAGTCGGCGGTGCGCCGAATGGATCTCTCTGAGGTCTCTCAGAGGTTCGATGCGGGCTCACCACGATCCCAGTCTTTTTCCAGACCGCTCAATTCTTCTTCCGAAGGGGCGCTTCGCCCCAACGCCGCGCAGAGAATGTGCATGCCGAGGCGGGGTGGGACGGCGTTTCCGATCTGCTGGCCCGTGTCCTGTCCCCGCCACGGGTACTTCGGAGGGAAAGACTGCAGTATCCCTGCTTCTTCAGGAGAGAAGCGACCGAGCTCGGTTCCGTCCGGACGGCAGAGGCGATTACGGAAGATCTTTCCCGTGACCGTTGCGGAGGGCTCCCGGTGGTCGCGTCTTCCACGATCCCTGGGGTTTCCTCCTGTGCCGTAGTTGGAGATCACATAGAACTCGCCTTTATGGGGCAGAATGTCGGTCATGCTCCGCCATGGGGCGAGCGAGGTGTCTCCTTCGTTCTGAGGCACGCCCTTCTGGTAAGGGCGGTGGGTCGGTAGGGGAAGGGACACCGGATCGTCGCACAATCGGGCGATCAGAACCGCTCTTCTGCGAGTCTGCGGGACTCCGAATTGTTCGGCACGTAGGATTCCGCAGTCCGCCTTGTATCCCTTGCTCTCCAAAGCGCGCCTATAGGCCTGCCATACCGGAAGGACCGCAGGTACCTGCTCGAGTACGATCGTGTTATAAGGATTTCCCTCCATCACGGCGTGAAGTGCCCAACGAAGAGGCTCAAGAACGAGACCGGTGCGCTCTTCGCTCTTGTTTGACAAATCTTCCTGGATGTTCTTGAGCTCGTGGACATCTTTCGCCTCGAGCATGAGATCAAGGTATTGCAATACATCGTCCAGTGCCTTGCGTCCGGAGCCGGTGCCGGCAACCGTGAACGTCTGGCATGGCGGACCACCTGTCAGGATGGAAGCATCCGGGAAGTCCTCCGGGCACCGACTGCGTACGTCTCCTTCTTTTGTCTCCAAACCGGCGGCCCGGCGCGTCTTGCAAGCTGCGGAACTCCATTCGAGGCCGATTGTCGATATGCCGAGCAACTCGGCCGCCACGTCAAGCCCGCCGGGGCCGGCGAAAAGATCCACGATCTGAGTGGGCTTCACGTATTCTCCACAGTCGGTCGAACTGTCCCAATGCCGATCATGTACGTCGACGGGTGAACAGCATACCGTAGATTTTTGGTGGAGGTAAAGAAAATCTCTGATCGAGGTGACTTTGTCAGCGGACGCTTGCCTTGTCACCCATTGTGAGAATTCATGAATGGGATTGCGAGGGCGGACGCGATCTTTTCTCCTACCGCCCGTGCCACGGGTGGCGGAAATGAATTTCCCACCATTCGATACTTGGCGGTCTTTTTTCCTGCGAACCGCCAGGAGTCGGGAAATCCCTGGAGCAAGGCGACTTGGTCGACGGTCAATTTGGGAAGTCCCGCTCGATGATCGGTCTCGAATCCGAAGTCGGGCCCCGGCGGCTCCTCCGCCAGCGACGTACCGTTCACCCCCAACCGCTCCCAGGCGGCTTTCGATCGACTCGGTCCGAGATCGGCGCCACCGTGTTTGTCCGATCCACCGACGATCGTCGGCGCGACATCGGCGGCCATCGCGGCCCAGCGCTCGGCATGAGGCCATCCACGGCTGTTCATCGACGTGAACAGTACTTCTGCGACGGATGGCGGCGGTCCGACCGGGTCAGGCCAGGTGAAGCCGGCGAATTGCTCCGGGAGCATCGCGACGAGAACGCTGCTACGTCGCCGCTGGGGAACCCCAAAATTCTGGGCATCCAACACCTGCCAGTCGAACGCATACCCCAGATGTTCCAGGTGATCGATGATGTTCTTCCGATTCGAGGCAAACTTTTCCTTCGTCACCAGGTCTGCGGTGTTCTCGATCATGATGGCTCGCGGCCGCACTTCGTAGGCCAGGTAGATCGCGGCTTCGAGCAGGTCCCGTGCGTCCTTGTTCCCTTCCTGTCGCCCCGCCGAGCTGTACGGGGAGCAGGGCACTCCTCCGGACAACAGATCGACGTCGAGTATCTCGGGGTGTTCCTCAGAGGTGAGCTCTCGAAGATCTCCCCGTACCACCTGCCATTTCGGCCGGTTCAAAGAGAGCGTCTCACAACAAGTTGCCTTCTCATCGAGAAGCAGTACCGGATCGAACCCGGCCTGCTCCAGCCCGAGGACCTGCCCTCCACCGCCGGCACAGATCTCGACGCTCGTGAAGCTTCCCATGACTACCTCCCATCCACTGCCGAACCGGCTAACGGGGGAGTTTCCATCCCGTAGATTGGTTCCATGCCAGCTGAGCGACCCACCAAAGCAGCTACTCCGGGCGTCCGCAAGAGCATGCAGTCCAACAAAGGTCGCGACACCAAGCCCGAATTGGCACTTCGTCGTGCCGTTCATGCTCTGGGTCTTCGCTACCGCGTCTCTGCTCGCCCCATTCCCACCTTGCGTCGTACCGCCGACCTCGTCTTCACCCGTGCCAAGGTCGCCGTCTTCATCGACGGTTGTTTCTGGCATGGATGTCCCGCTCACCACACCAAATCGGCTACCAATGCCGCATATTGGTCCGAAAAAGTTGCCACCAATCGGTCTCGCGACGCCGAGACCACTCGTCTCCTCACCGAAGCAGGCTGGACCGTCATCCGTATCTGGGAACACGAAGATCCCATCGAGGCGGCCACGCGCGTAGCCGTCGCAGTCCGATCTACCTACTGACTGCCGTGTCGATTTCGGACAGGTCTTCTTGCGGTTGAATTACGCTACGAACTGTAGGTCTTCGGATATCACGGTTCATCCTTGGGCATTGAGGAAACCGAAGTCGATGGCGTCTTCGATCCACTTGGGGGCATAGGTGGGGGGCTTCATCCCTGCCGCGTGGATCCGGTTGAGTGCCTCGGCCCATACCTGGAGCGCGTCGGCGTAGGTCGTGCGTGTCGTCTGGATCCGTTGGGGGTCGCCGATCTTCTCGGCCGTGCGTTTCTCCAGGTCGGCTTGGTGCAACGTCTTGGATGCCTCGGTGAAACGGTCGTGGAGCCGAATCGGTTCACTGGTGACGGTCCAGAAGCGCAGGTCTTCCGGGTTGTCGGGCGTGGGGCGGTTCTCGAGGCGGCCGGTGCCTGTCAGCCAGTTTCGTAGCTCGTATGGCTCGACTTCCAGGCTGGGGAGGATCGTGACCTTGATGTCCTGGCCGAGAGGGGCGAGGAGTTCCAGCGGCGGGACGTCGAGCACGTAGGCCAGGGCGATCAACTCTTCCAGAGTCATGCGTCGACGTCCCGAGCCGTCTCGCCGTCCCAGTTCCAGGTTGGTGATCACGGATGTGGTGAGTTCGGTCATGCCGAGGTCCTTCAGCGCATCGACCACCTGTTGAACGGTGAGGTCTCGCCGCTTGCGTAGCTCCCGGAACCGGAGAGCGGCCACGTCGCTAGGGCGCAACGAATCTGCCATGGCGACAGATTAGCGCAACGGCCTGCAATATTCGGTTGTCTGAGGCGACGCCCAACTGTCTGTCGGTACACTCGCGTGCGTGGACGTCAGGTGCATGAAAATTGTCGCTCCGACACTCGTTGGAGTGCGACAGTTGCTTGCGCTCTGGAGGAGAAATCCGATCTGCGGTCGAGTGTGGTGGTATCGCCGCTGTTCGGGCGTTGTGAAGCGGCTCAACACGCAGCTGCGTGATGGAGGGGCGGTCCTCTGATGGCCTCGGACAGTGCGGATGCCCGGCCGGGTGGGATCGCCTCCGATGCAGGCCCTGTCCGCGTCGGGCGGTTCGAATGGGAACGGCTCGTGCTCATGAGCGACTTTCCGGAGGCTGACCGATTCAGGCTGCTCGCCCTCGGCGTCTTCATGGACGGAATCAGCGGAGGGGGAGTACGGCCAGGCAACGCGGGGCTGGCGCTGTTCGGCCCGCATGAGGAGACATGGAAGAAGCTTCTTCGGCGTGCGGTCGCTGCCGGGTGGTTGGTCTTGGTCGAACGTGGAGGGGCTCGGCGCGGACCTGGGGGGACGACCATCCGGCGAGCATCGGTCTACGCCGCATCGGTGCCTGCCGAGGTCTACACCCGGCGTGACGAGATTCTCTTGGCGCCGCCATTCAGGAAGGAAGCGCCGACTGCTGGTCCGAAGGAAGCCACGCCAGCGTTGAAGGAAGCGTGTGAGGGCTTCCTTCCTCCGGTTGCGAAGGAAGCCCCAAGGGACTTCCTTCGTGGAGCTTCGAAGGAAGTCTCGCCGCCCGTTGAAGGAAGCGCTAAGCGTCTCGAAGGAAGTCGCCAGGGGCTTCGCCATCAATCACTTCCATCAAGCATCCCTTCATCAAGGACGGACGCAGGAGGCCAGCAGGCATCCGGCGCGAAGGGCGGGGGAGCGAAGGAAGCTCAGAGGCTCGGTGACGAGATCGCCGCACTGCTCACCAGCCACACCGGACGGCCCGTAGATCGTTCGTGGGCGGAGAAGGTCTGCCATCAGATCCTCGACGGTCGAGAGGTGCGTAACCCTCTGACCTACATCGCCAAGGTCGTCGGTAGCGAGCCTGACCGTTACGTCCCTCAGAACGCTCCGTGGGACAAGCCCGTGCCTGATGCCGTGCCGGCCAACCCCGACGTCTATGAGCGTGGGGCCGCGCTGGCCCGCGAGCTCCTCGCTGCCAAACGCAGGAAGCAAGCATGAAAGACGAAGGCCCCGCTGTCTGTGGCCAGGTTGGTAGCGAGCTCGGAGGTGGGGAGTCCATGAAGGAAGCGATCGAGGGTCAGGCTTCGAGGGTGGCCCAGATCCATTTGCCGCCGGAGTCGGTGGGGTGGTGGCCGCAGGCGGAGGAGAGCGCTTCGACGAGGGGCAGCCCCCAGCCTCCGCCGTTGTCCCAGTCGTTGGTAGAGGCGTCGAGGGCTTCGGGCGTCAACTCGGTGACCGGCCTGGCTTGGGGAAGAGCCTCGGAGGAGTCCCAGACGGAGATGAAGATGCCCTGGTTGTTGTGGTTGAGGCGGAGCTTGATGCGGGAGTTGGGGGCGGCCTTGCTCGCGTTGGTGATGAGTTCGCTGGCGACCAGGAGGACGTCGTCCAGGCGGTGGACGTAGCCCCACTGGGTGATGCGGCGGGTGATGAGGGTGCGGGCCAGGCGGGCGGCGGTGGGGCAGGCGAGCAGATGGATGTTCAGGTCGTCGTTCATGGTTCTCACGGAGATCTCCTCAGAGGATTGCTGATTCCGCTACGAGAATCGCATCGTCCGACTACGCTCCGTTGTGTTTTCTGAACTCCGAAACAAGGAGGGATGTGCCCAAGAAGCGTGACCCGCTGAACCCCAGGCTCTCGCTCTGGCACCTGCTCGCGTTCCAGCTCCGCTATCTGCGAGAACTCAACGGGCTGAGCCTCGCTCAGGTGGGTGCCATCATCAACGCGGCCCGGTCCACTGTTTCGAACATCGAGGCCGGAAGGCTGCGCATCGACGAGCGGCAGGCCGCGCTGCTGGACGAGCGGTACGGGACGGGTGTGCTGATTCAGACGCTTCTGTACTTCGCCTGCATGGGGCATGACCCGGAGTGGCAGCGGCAGTACGCCGATTATGAGGCGCGAGCGCAGATCGTCCGGATCTATCAGGGGCAGGTGATCCCGACTGGGTTCCAGAACGAGGCGTACATCCGGGCGCTGGTGGCCGCGAAGGCGGGGGCGAACGTCGAAGCGGCCGTCGCATCCCGTCTGAAGAAGACCGCGGCGATTTTCGATCGGGAGAAGCCGCCGTATGTCTGGCTGCTCATGGACGAAGGGGTCCTCGAGATCGAAGTGGGCGGGCATGCGGTCATGCGGGGGCAGCTTCAGCATCTTCTGGATGTGGGTAAGCGGTCGAACGTCTCGGTGCGGATCATCCCCAAGCTCTCAGGGTCGCACTACGGGCAGGACGGACCTATGCGGATTATCAGTCTGAAAGAGCGAGATCTCGCCTATATCGGGGCTCGTAACGGTGGCAGGCTGGTGGAGACGTCCGAAGAGGTGCGAAACCTGATCGTCGAGTTCGATCTCATCGGACAGCAGGCTGCCTCCGAGGAAGAGTCTCGGCGGATCATCTGGCGAGTGATGGAGTCCAGGTATGGAGATCGAGTGGCGTAAGAGCTCCTACAGCGGCACTGTCAGCGACGACATCTGTGTCGAGCTGGCGCGTTTTCCCCAGGGCGTGGGCGTCCAGGATTCCAAGAATCCCGACCTCGGGCACCTTGTGCTGACCCGGCAGCAGTTCGTACGGCTGACGTCCGGCCTCAAGAGGCGGGACTGACGCTCGTCAGCGTTCGACGCGGCCGACGAGCCGACCGCGCATACGTCCCTGTCGACGGGACGGCCGACTTCGGACCGCCCTCGGCCGGGTCGGGGGCTGCGGTGAGCACGGGTGCACCTTCCCGACCGGCGTCAGCCCGTCGGTCTCACGCATCGCTCCGGATTCCAGCCGTCTGATTCCGTATCGGGAAGATCTCAGCTCTCACGTCTGTTCCGTGCAAGCAGTGAACATACGGAGTTCCGGACAGAAGGGCGAGGCCGTGTCAGTGGCGTTCAACGAGGAGACACGCAAGCTTCTGGACGGGAGGAACTTCGCCACCGTCGCGACGCTGAACCAGGACGGCGGGCCGCAGACCTCGGTGGTCTGGATAGCGAGGGACGGAGACACGGTGCTGTTCTCCACCACGGCAGGGCGGCAGAAGGCACGAAACCTCGCCCGGGATCCACGCATCAGCCTTACCGTCTACGACACCGAGAACCCGTACCACTCCGTGGACATCCGCGGCACCGCCGAACTGATCGAGGACCGGGAGAAGTCGCTTCCGCGTGAGCTCTCGCAGAGATACCTCGGCGAGGACCCGCCTGCCGAGCCGGTCGATGTCCTCCGGCTGATCGTCCGGGTGACCCCGCAGAGGATCTCCGGCTTCTCTGTCTGAGACCGGTGACTTCCCGTGCGGGACAGGTTCAGCACAGGCGCTGTCCGCGCTGGACCGCATGTGATCACGCTCTGCGGCTGGAGTACCGGATGGATGGCTGTGTGCGGTTGCTCGGGCCTGGCGCCGTCAGTGCCGGGCCGACCGACTCTGGCAGAAGGCAGCGGTGATTCTGCCCGAGTCGGTGCGGGTCCGTGTTTTCGATCAGATCGGTAGGTGCTCCCGTTCGGCCGCTGCCGTGACCGGCGAGGTGGACGCCGCGTTCTCGGCGGTGTTCCGGTCGGTGACGCGTAGTTCGCAGACGCCGTCGACGCACTCACGTTCCAGACGTCCACGTGAAAGCGTCTGGACGAGGCCGAGTGCCCAGCACATCGGGCAGCCGCGCAGGGCGACCAGGCCGATCGGGAGTAGCAGCAGACTGGCCGGGCCGATCGCCGACAGCAAGACGAAAGCCCCGACAAGCGAGCCGAAGCCGATCGCCCCGCGTGCGAGATGGCGCGGCAGCGAGGAGCTGGCGAAAACGATTCCGTCAGACATGGGCACCCCCCTCCTCAGACGGGTCGGTCAGGGCCTGGTGGACGGCGGCGCGGGCCCGGTGCAGCCGCGACTTCATCGCGGCCGTGCTGAGCCCGAGGGCGTCGGCGGTCATACGGCCGCTGCACCCCTGGACATCCCGCATGATCAGCACTCGGCGCTGGTCGGTGGGGAGCGCGGCGATCGCAGCGACGACCCGTCCCGTCTCCAGCCGGCGGATCACCTCGTCCTCGGCGGACAGCACCAGCCGGTCGCGGAGCTGTTCGCGTGGTTGGAGCATCAGGCGCGAACGCCGGATGCACTCGTTGCGGACGATGCGGAACATCCAGGTCGCCAGTGCACCGGTGGCCCGGAGCGTTCCGATCTTCCGGTACAGGATGATCAGAGCCTCCTGCGCGGCGTCCTCCGCGTCCTCCGGGGAGGCGCACAACGACCGGGCGAACCTGCGCACATGCGGATGGGACCCGGACACCAGCGCCGTCAGAGAGTCGGTGTCGCCGTCGCGTGCGGCGGCGACCACCTGTTCGCTCGGCCAGCTCCGATCAACCACGGGACCGCCGCACGAAGTACGTGCCGCATGCGCAGACGAGGATGGCCGCGCACACCACACCAGCGATGACCATGAAGAACCTCCAACCCAGGAAGCCGGCCCGGTGCCGGTCACTCCCATAAGAGGCCTCCGGGCCGCGAAAGGATTCAGGTCAGCGGCGCCTGGCCATGCAAGGGTGCGTCGAAGTGGCGGTCTGCAGCTCCGTTCGCCTCGACCGCGACTCGAAGAAGCCTGACAGTTCCTTGACCACCCGACCCCGCGGCCGTGGACCTCAGGGAACGGTCTTGGCGCAGTAAACGGAGCCGCCGATCAACCAGGTGGAGTCGTTGTGCTCCTTGAATTCCGCATGGGGAACAGCCGCCAGCACGGCCTTCTCGAGCTTCTCGTTCGGCACCGCACCGATCAGTGTCAGGGCGTCAAAGATGTTCTCTCCGGCCACCGGCTCGCCCGTCTGCACCACGTAGACGGAGAGCCCCAGCATCCGCATGCCCTCGACGCAGGAGACCTTGCTCTCCTTCTTCTCCACTTCAAAGCTGAGGTCGCGGTTCGACATCCTGTGGTATTTCTCCAGCGGGTCCACGCACACGGCGTGCCCCACGATCTGGGGGTTCGCCGTGCCCCCGCCCTTGAGGAAGGCACGGGCTGTGAGCTCCGCCGGTTCGTCCTCGCCCTCGGTCTCGCCGTTGGTCCCGCCGGTGAACGAGACGACCGCGTTCCCCGACGCTTCGAGCACCTCGACGCCTCCGCCCGTCAGGTTCTTGCCCGCAGGGCACGTCACGATGGCCCCTCGGCGGCGGTCTCCGATCAGCATGCCCAGGGGCAGCTCCTCGTTCGGATGGACCGAGTCCTGCGACTTCGCGGTGAGGTACTCCAGGCCGGCGGGCTCCCGCGCGCACATCGCGTACGCCTCCAAGGACCAGGCCTTGGCGTACCCGTCGCCGTCCTCGTCGGCCCTGACCCAGTAACCGCTCCCGTCCGGCTGGGGCCGCAGCCCGCTCATCCGGACCTCCCGGCCGCCGCCGATGACTTGGCCGCCGCCGCCCAGCACCTTCTTCCCGGCGGGGCATCGGGCGACCATCTCCTGCGAGGCGCCCGAAGAACGGTCGCTCACGGCCTTGATCCGCTCCAGCCCCTGCACCGGCAGCGGCGTCTTCACCGGAGGCGTGCTTCGAGGGTCCTCTCCGCTCTTCTGCCCGCCCTGGCATCCGGCGGCGAGCGCCAGCACTGCCACACCCGCGACGATACGTGCATTCCAGCCCATCATGTGGCTCCCTGTGAGTGGAGAACGGGCGCCAGCGTGAGACGGGACCCTGTCCGTGAACCAGGGATCAGAGCCCCGGCTCATACGGGCCCTTGACGGGAGCGAGCCTCATTCCAGGTATGCGAAGACCGGGTTCGTGCCGGACCAGGTCTCGTGGGTGATGCGGTACTGGTGCTCTTCTTCGCTTTCGGGGTGGTTGGGGCCGACGTCGATGCTGTCGGCCAGCGACCAGGCGCCGTCGACCTCCTGATGGACGAAGTAGGCGAACTCATTGAAGTCCAGGGCGGAGTTCACGAAGGTGTTGGCGATGGTGAGCCGGTGGCGCCCCAAGGTCAGCGCGGTCGGAAGGAGGACGCTCTGCTCTCTCCAGCCGTGCGGTCCCCCGGTCAGGGGCTGCCATAGTGCGGCGATCGTCGCGTCCACGGTGACCGTGGCGGTCTGCATCGCGATGCCGGCGTCGAGGCGGCGGGTCAGCCGTATCCGGGTGTGGTCGGGATCGATGTTCACGACGAACCGGCTGGAACCGCCCTTGCCGAACGCGCGGCCGTCGTCGGTCAGCACGCGCGGGGGAGGGGCGCTGGACTCGGCGAACACATAAACGCCAGCGGCGGTGATCAACCCTGCGGCGGTGGACAGTCCGGCCGCCACCCTCATACGGCGCCGGACGGGTTTCCGGACCGGGGCGGGCTCGTCGTCCGTCGTCGGCCGGTCGTTCTGGAGCGCTCCGTCGTCCTCGGGCCCGGTGAGGAGAGGCTCGGGAAGCGGCTGCACGGCTTCGGAAGCCTGCGGGGCGGAGGACTGGGCGAGCTTCACCCGTTCCCAGGCCCGCTCCCAGTCGGGAAGCTGTTCCTCGGGCACCTGGCACAGCCGCAGGAACGTCACCATCATCGCCTTCTTGGGGAACCGGCGTCCGGCCAGCATGTCCGCGCAGGTCGCCCGCGCCAGCCGGACGCCGCCCGTCCTGCTCGACCGCAGCTCCAGCTCCCGCAACGACATGTCGGCTCGCACGTACTGCCGGGACAGCAGTTTCGCCAGCTCCTCCTTGCACGTCACCGAGTTCAGCTCGGTCCGGACCACGGCATGGGAGGCCGCTGGGTCATCACTGATCGTCACGCCGGACCTCTGTGCTCGAGTTCGCCGCTACCGCCGCCGATTATCCCACCCGGCCCTGTCCGAGCGTGTCCGAACGATGACAACACGTGTCCGATCGTGGCTCGGAGCAGCCGACCGTCGTCCGATCACGGTCCTGCCTCGGACCGAACGTGGACGAGCCCGTCCGCAGCCCTGTTGGACACCTTCACCGCCCGGCTTTCCTCTTGCTCGGCGCCACGCAGCACCTCAGCCGTGCGGCGCCGGAACAACCCGAACCGCGAGGTCGACAGGAGACCGGTACATGACGAAGAAGAAGAGCGCAGCCGTGACCATCGCGTGCGCCGCGGCCGTGGCCGCGCTGCACACGGCTCCTCTCCCCGCCGCCGCCCGGGCGGCGGGCCCGGCCGCCCCGCAGTGGCAGGGCTGCCCGGTCGACGAGTTCTGCGTCTGGGAGGGGCCGGACGGCACCGGCAAGGTCGCCACCTACCGCAACGGAACCTTCAACGTCGCCAACCAGGGCCTGGTCAACGGAGGCCGCTCGGCCTGGAACCGCACCAACGGCAAGTGGTGCTGGCTCGACATCCCCGGCAGGACGTTCATGGGCAAATACGTCGGCCCCAACCAGCAGCTCAGCAACACCGCCGTCTGGGCCGCGCACCGCCCCGACTACGTCCGCTGCATCCCCTGAACCGCCTCGAACAACACCATCCAAGGAGATTTCCATGATCTTCCAACGTGCCCGCGCCGCGGCCTGCGTCGCTCTGCTGGCGCTGGCCGCCGGCCCGGCCGGTGCCGCCGCGGCCGCCCCGGCCGGCTGGGACGCCTGCCCCGTCGACCACTTCTGCGTCTGGGAGGGCACCGACGGCGGCGGCCGCATCATCTACTACCGCCACGGTTCCAAGGACGTGCGGAAGCAGGGGTTCGCCGAAGGAGCCCAATCGGCCTGGAACCGCACCGGCGACACCTGGTGCACCTACTACAAGAACATCTACTGGCCGCCGAGCTTCGAGGTGAACGCCAACGCGCGTGTCAACCAGACCATCCTCTCGCTGAAGAAGTGCTGAGGCCGATGCCACCCCACGTACCAGACCACCGGGAGACACCATGCTCGTCCACCTCCGCCTGACCTCCATCGTCCTGGCGACCGCCGCCGCGTTCCTCACCGCTCCACCGGCCGGCGCGGTCGCGGCGGCCGGCTGGGACAACTGCCCCGTCAACCACTTCTGCGTCTGGGACGGACTGGACGGCACCGGCCGTGTCGCCCACTACACCAACGGCTCCAACAACGTCACCGGCCAAGGGCTGCGCGGACTCGGCAAGTCCGGCTGGAACCGCACCCAGAGCAGCTGGTGCACCTGGAAGGGGACGGGCGAGCAGACCGCCGTCGGCGCGAACCAGCGGGTCAACCTCGACATCCGCGGGTTGCGGAGGCCCCACACATGGGCCTGCCCGATCTGACGAGAAAGAGCATGACGGCCTGAAGCGGCCGGTTTCCCGCCCCGTCCACCACCCGTGGACGGGGCGGCCATTTCCCGTACTCTGATGCGGAAACGACCACGAGGAGAGGTCACATGGCCGATCAGGTGTTCCATCCCGATCTGCGTGCCGCCCGTTTCCTGCCCCGCGGCCTGGTCGGCCCCCGCCAACTGGGGCTGATCCGCTCCGCGATGAAGCTCTCCGGCCGACGTCCTCCCGAGGGAGCCGTCCCGGTGGCCATCACGCCCGAAGTCGGCGTCGACGTCTACGGGCGGAGCGCCGCCGGGAAGACCGGACGCAGACCGGCACTGCTGTGGATCCACGGCGGCGGCATGGTCATCGGCAACGCCCGCCAGGACTCCGCCTTCTGCGCCCGTGTCGCCCGCGAGCTCGACGTGATCGTGGCGTCCGTCGAGTACCGCCTGGCGCCCGACCACCCCTACCCGGCCCCGCTGGAGGACTGCTATACCGCCCTCTCCTGGCTCGCCTCCCAGCCCGACGTCGACACCGACCGGATCGCGATCGGCGGCGCCAGCGCCGGAGGCGGCCTGACCGCCGGACTCGCCCTCCTCGCCCGCGACCGCGCCGAAATCCGCCCTACCTTCCAGCTCCTCGTCTACCCGATGCTCGACGACCGCACCACGGTGCGCACGGACGTCGACGAGAGCCGCCTGCGGGTGTGGAGCCCCGCCAACAACCGTTTCGGCTGGCAGTCCTACCTCGGCCCCCACCTCACCCCCGGCCAGCCCGACGGCGTCCCCCACCCGGCGGCCCCCGCCCGCGCCGAGGACCTCACCGGCCTGCCGCCCGCCTGGATCGGCGTCGGCACTAACGACCTCTTCCACGACGAGGACCTCGACTACGCCGCGCGCCTCCAGAAGGCCGGCGTCCCCTGCGAGCTGCACGTCGTGCCCGGGGCCTACCACGGGTTCGACAACTTCCACGGCAGGACCGGCGTCGGCCGCGACTTCACCCGCCGCAAGATCGACGCCCTCACCCGGGCGTTCGGCCGGTGAAGAAGCCGCCCAGCGAGGAGGCGACGGCCTCCGGCGCCTCCTCGGCCATGTGGTGTCCGGAGCCGATCCCGTGGCCGCATACGTCATCGGCCCAGCGCGTCCAGATCTTCACCGGGTCCCCGTAGAGGTCCTCCAGGTCGTCGCGCAGGGACCACAGGATCAGGGCAGGGCACCGCACCCGCACGCCGGCGGCCCGGTCGGCCTCCTCGTGGTGTCGGTCGAGGGTGAGGCCGGCCCGGTAGTCCTCCAGCATCGCCCGCACCACGTCGGGATTCCTGGTCGCCTCCCGCCATTCGTCGTAGTTCTCCTGGCCCATGCTCCGGGGATCGCCGTGGTACCAGGCGTCCGGGTCGGCGTTGATGACACGTTCGGGGATGTCCGGCTGGGCGAAGAAGAACCAGTGCCACCACCGCGTCGCGAACTCCGCGGTGACGCGGGACAGGTGCTCGCTGATGGGCAGGCCGTCCATGAACGCCGCCCGCGAGACCGCCTCGGGATGGTCGAGAGCGAGCCGGAACGCCACCTCACTCCCTCGGTCATGTCCGGCCACGGCGAACCGCTCGTGCCCGAGCTCCTTCATCAGCGCCGCCAGGTCGCCCGCGACGGCGCGCTTGGAGTACCCGGCGTGGTCCGCGGTCGGTGCGGGGCCGCGTGACCGGCCGTATCCCCGAAGGTCGGGGCACACGACCGTGAATCCGCGTTCGACCAGGAGAGGCGCGACGCGGTGCCACGTCGCGGAGGTGCGGGGGTGTCCATGCAGCAGCAGTACCGGCGGGCCGTCCCCGCCATGGCGCACGAAAAGGGATGCTTCTGCCAGCTGCCGCCGCTCTGCCGTGAAATGTTCGAACATTGTCCCAACATCTCCCGGAAAGCGGCAGATGAACCATGTCAGCCGGCCTCGGTGAGCCGGGTGAAGGCGTCGTGGGCGAGTTCGGCGCTGGTGGCGGCGTCGACGGCCAGGCCCTGGTGGTCGCCGGGGAACTCGATCGGCTTGGTCTCCAGGAGTTCCGCGAGCATCCGGGTGGAACGCAGGGGGACGCCTTCGGGGGAGGCGGCTCCGACGCCGACGGCGACCGGTGTGGCGTTGGAGCGCAGTGCGGTGAGGTCGGGTGCGAAACGCAGCACGGGCAGCAGTATGTGGGCGAGGAAGAAGTCGATGTTCCCCTGGATGCGGCCCATCATCTCCAGCGCCTCGGGCGGCATCTGGGAGAAGTCGGGCATCTCCGGGGGGTCGCTGGGCTCGCCCTCGATGGTGGCGACGAACTTCTGCATCGCGGCACCCGCGCCGTCGGCACGGTAGGTGTCCAAAACGTCCTGGAACGTCGTCCGCCAGTGCTCGCGGTCGGGCAGGAGCTCCGGGACGGGCGGTTCGTGCACCAGCAGGGCGCGCACCTGCTCGGGGTGGCGGGCCGCCAGGTCGAGGGCGGTGAGCGCGCCGCCGCTGTTGCCCAGCACGTAGGCGGGGCCGCTGTCCAAGGCGGTGAGCAGGCGGTGCGCGTCCTGGCCGAAGACCTCGACGTTCTGGTCCTCGGGCGCGCCCGTCAGGGGGCTGCGGGACAGGCCGCGCTGGTCGTAGGCGACGACGGTGTACCGGTCGGACAGCAGCGCGGCGAGTCCGGCGAGCGCCCCGGCGTCGGCGGGCGCGCCCGGGATCATCAGCAGCAGCGGACCCGTTCCGCGGATCTCGTAGTGCAGTTCGGCTCCGGGAACCTGGAGCGTTCTCGTCTCAACGTCGTGCATGGGGTTCTCTGTTCTCGCTGAAGGGGGAACGGCGGGGGTCAGCCGTTCGCGCGGGTGTGGGCGACGAGCGCGTTGGCGTGGCCGTGGCCGAGGCCGTGCTCGGTCTTGAGCCAGGCGACGAGCTCCATGTGCTTGGTGAGGGGCGAGGACCTGATGAGGTCGAGCCATTCCTCGACGGGGCGGCCGTACTTCTTCTCGATGGCGGGGAAGTAGCTGGCGGGGTCGCCTTTGGCGGGGGTGGTCATGTCAGGCGGTCCTTTCCGGGGAGAGCGGGTCAGGCGACCAGCTTGCTCATCAGGGGACTCCCCTTTGTGGACGGTGTCCACTTCTTGGTGTGGGCCGATCATGGCACACTTATGTGGATGCTGTCCACATAAGGGAGACCAGCCATGACCGTCCCGCCCCGCCGGAGCACCTACCGGCACGGCAACCTGCGCCAGGCGCTGCTGGAGGCAGGTGTCGAGCTGGCCCGGACGGGCGGCCCGGACGCGGTGGTGCTGCGCGAGGCCACCCGCCGCGCCGGCGTCTCGCCCAACGCCGCCTACCGCCACTTCGCCGACCGCGACGCCCTGGTGCACGCCGTCTCCCTGGAGGCCATGGCCGCCCTCGCCCGCACCATGGAGGCCGAACAGGCGAACCTTCCGCCCGTCGACGACCCGTCCGCCGCAGCCCGCGCCCGTTTCCGCGCCGTCGGCACCGGCTACCTTTTCTTCGCCCGCACCGAGCCGGGCCTGTTCCGCGCCGCGTTCCACGTCCCCGAGGACATGACCCAGGCCGAAGCCGCGATCTCGGCCGGAGCCGGTGGCCTGACGCCTTTCCAACTGCTCGCAGCCGCTCTGGACGACCTCGCCTCCTGCGGCCTCATCCCGCCCGAACGCCGCCCCGGCGCCGAATTCATCGTCTGGTCATGCGTCCACGGCCTGGCCGTCCTCCTCATCGACGGTCCGCTGCGCGGCCTCCAGGACCCGCAGGCCACCGAAGCCACCCGCCTCCTGATCGACATGATCGAAAGAGGCCTCTGACCCCGGTCGATAATAATAGACCGAGCGCTCAGTCTATTATTATCGGAGCGAGGATGAGGGGGCACCATGGACAAGAAGCAGACCCTGCGCAGCGAAGGCGGCACCGTGCTCCGCGAGTCGGCATGGAGCACGGCGGGCGTCTACGTCCTCTTCCTCCTGTTGGGAGCCGGTATCGGATGGCTGATCGGCCCCCTGGCCGACTGGCTGCTGACCCTGCCCTGGGCGCCGATGCAGGGTCCGGCCGAACTGGTCGCGTCCATCCCCCTCCCGTGGCTGCCCGTCGCCGGCACGGTGGCGGGACTGGCCCTCGGGCTCATCGCCCAGCACGAGCAGCTCACGATCCGGCTGACCGGCGATCATGTCGTCCTCGTGAGCGGAGACCGGGAGCACGACTTTCCCCGGGAGGCCATCGTCCTGGCGTGCCGTGACGGAAAGCAGCTCGTCCTGCTCGGACATGACGGCGGCGAACTGGACAGGCAGGAGTGCGGCCTGGGCTTCGGCCGGGTCGCCGCCGCCTTCACCGCGCACGGCTACGCGTGGGCGGACGCCGACCCGCACAAGGACGAGTTCCGCCCCTGGGTCCCCGGTTCCCACGGGCTGCCGGAGGGCGCGAACGCCATCCTCGAAGCCCGCCAGAAACTCCTGAAGGACGAGGACGCCTCCGAACGGGACATCCGGGAGCTCCGCGCGGAACTGGCACGCCTCGGCGTCGTCGTGCGGAACGAGAAACACCGCCAGTACTGGAGAACCTCCCGGCGATAGGGCACGGCGAAGGCCTGCGGTCGCGACCGCAGGCCTTCTGCACGAGTCACTCCGAGTCACTCCAGGAGCCGGCCGTTCTCCATGCGGACGCGGCGGCCGGTGAACCGCTGGGCGAACATGCGGTCGTGGGAGACCACGACGAGTGCGCCCTGGTAGTGGGCCAGGGCCTGCTCCAGGTCCTCTACGAGAGCCGGGGACAGGTGGTTCGTCGGCTCGTCGAGGAGCAGGAGGTCCGCCGGGTCCCGGAGCAGCCGGGCCAGGGCGAGCCGCCTCAACTGCCCGGTGGACAGGTCGCCGACGGCGGTGTCCAGGGCCGAAGGGCGGAAGAGGCCGAAGCCCAGCAAGGCGGATCGGTGCTCCTCCGGCAGACCGGGGCGGCCTGAGGCGAAGGCGGCGAGCAGGCTCTGGTCCGGGTCGGTGATCTCCGTTTCCTGGGGCAGCCAGCCGAAGCGCCGCGGGCGGCCGCTCTCTCCTTCGTCGGGGACGAGGTCACCGGCGAGGACGCGCAGCAGGGTGCTCTTGCCCGCGCCGTTGGGGCCCGTGATCAGGACGCGCTCACCGGGGGAGACGGCGAACGCCGGAACGTCGAGCCGGGTGCCGACCTTCACCTTGTGCAGGTCGGCGAGCACGTCACGGTGGCCTTCCGCGTCGCCGCCTTCGACGCGGACGTGGAAACGCAGGGGCTTCGGAGGACGCGGGACGGGGTTCTCCTCCAGCCTGCGGACACGTTCCTTGGCGTGGCGCACGCGTGCGGAGATCTGCTTTTCCACGTTGCGCTGGTGGCGCTGGTTGGAGCGTTCGGTGTTGCGGCGCGGGCCGGCAGCCAGGTTGTCGGCGGCGCTGCGGGCCAATTCGCGTTGCCGGGCGAGGTCTTCCAGCCAGTCCTGGTACTCCTGCTCCCAGCGGCGCCGAGCGGCCGCCCTGGCCTGGAGGTAGCCCGCGTAACCGCCTCCGTGTCTGCTGACAGTCCGACGCTCGCCGTCCACCTCCCACAGCGCGGTGGCGACCCGCTCCAGGAAGACGCGGTCGTGCGAGACGACCAGGACGCTGCCCCGATGCGCCCGCAGATGCTCTTCCAGCCACTCCAAGGCGGCGACGTCGAGGTGGTTGGTGGGCTCGTCGAGGAGCATGAGCTGCGGTGCCGCGGCGAGCATGCAGGCGAGGTTGAGCCGGGCCTGCTCGCCGCCGGAGAGGCTGCCGAGGCGCCGGTCTCCGGTGATGCCCGCCAGGCCCAGTCCGTGCATCGCGGCCTCGACACGGGCGTCCGCCGCGTAACCGTCACGGGCCTCGAACGCCTCCAGCAGGTCGCCGTACCCGGCCAGCAGGCCTTCCAGCTCGTCCGGTGCGGCTTCTGCGAGAGCCTGCTCCGCCGCGCGCAGCCCGCGTTCCAGGGCACGCAGGTCGGCGAGGGCGTGGTCGATGGCGTCTTGGACGGTGTCGTCCTGCGGCAGTTGCGGGGTCTGGGGCAGGTATCCGGCCCCGCCGGGGGCACGGACGAGTACCTGTCCGCTGTCGGGGCGGTCGATGCCCGCGAGCATGCGCAGGAGCGTCGACTTGCCCGTCCCGTTCTCGCCGATGATCCCGATCCGCTCACCGAGCGAGACGGACTGGTGGACGCCGTCCAGGAGCGGGCGGCCGCCGGGGGCGCGGACGACGTCGTCGAGAACGACCTGGAAGGAGCCGGTGGCGATGGGGGCGATGGGGTGGGAATGCTGCATGGGTGATCCGCCGTCTCGGAAGAAAGGACAACTGGCCTGCGGAGGGAGCGGTCCACGGCGGAGGAGGGCACGCCTCGGCACCCGCGCTCAGCGGCGCGGGGATGAGCGGAGGCGGAAAACGGCAGAGCCGTACGGGCGGCAGAGAACGCCGCATCACCGTCCTACCGGGGACCTTTAACGGCTACCGGAGCGGAGAACGCTCCCGGTGCCCGGACTCCCGGGGCGGAATCACAGGTAGAAGAGATAACCCATATCGGCAATGTAGCAAGGACCCGTCACCGGCCGAAACTCATATTCAGACCGCCGACCGCACCGGCTGGCGCAGCAGCGTACGGGGCAAAGGGACGTCCGGGGCGGTCAGGTAGATCTCGTGGTGCGGGCCGTTGACGGTCAGCCCGTGCTCGGCCATGAACTCATCCATGATCTTCAGCGACAGGTGCTCCTCGCTGAAAGGCCCCTCGTGCAGGAGCTCCACGCACCGCCCTTCGACGATGGTGGCGAGCCGTACGCGGTCGACGGCGGCAACCGAGGGGCGGGTGGCCTCGCGCGCCTGCTCCAGGGCGCCTTCCTGCGGGTCGGTCAGCAGCGGCAGAAGGAGGTGCCAGCGCCACTCCTCACGCGGCACCTGCAGTGCCGGACGCTCGTCCTCCACCCACCACTGGCCCTCCATCGCGCCGAATTCGACGCCCAGGGCGGAGCCCACGGTGTACAGGGCGCGGATGGCCGCGCCGTGTTCGCCGCCGCCGGGCTCGCCCAGGCCGGTCACGCTCAGACAGGTGACGGGGCCGTGGGTGGCGATCGTCGGGGTCATGCTCGTTCCTCCAAAGGGATCATCAGGTGGGTGACGAGCCGGTCGGGCTCGGTGGTGGCCGGGTCGGAGACGTACACCTCGCGGATCGGCCCGCGCAGCGGGTGCCCCCGCTCGGCGCACCAGGCCAGGACGGCGTGGGTGGTGAGCGGGATCTGGTCGTAGGGGCCGACATGCGTCGCGCAGGCGAACGACCCGCCGGGCAACACCTCCACGTCTCGGAGACCCGCCGGATCGTCCACGACGAGCGCGGCGCGCACCTCGAAGGCGTCGTTCAGCTCGACCGGGAACAGGCCGATCAGCTGCGGAGGGCCGGTCAGAGGCGAGATTTGCAGCAGCCGTGCGATCGCCGCCGACGTGGCGCGGGAGACGTCAGCAGGTCCAGCCGCGTGCTCGCGGACCATCACCACGGGCCTGGACGGCTCGGTGACGACCTTGATGGGAAGGGCGGGCAACCCGTCGGCGATCACACGTTCCAGCGTCGCCAGTGTTCGCCGCCGTCTCGCGAGCTCCGCCTCCAGGGCTTCACGCACCCCGTCCAAGGCGTCCGCCGTACCCGAAAGCACCTCGGCGACGACGGGAAGCGGTACGTCCAGCGAGCGCAGCAGCCCGATCGACAACGCCTGCCTGGCCTGCGAACGCCGGTAGTAGCGGTAGCCGGAATCGGCGTCCACGTACGCAGGCGCCAGCAGGCCCAGCTCGTCGTAGTGCCGCAGCTGCTTGACGCTCAACCGGCTCAGCCGGGCGAACTGCCCGATCGGCAGAAGATCTCCGTCCACGTGCTCCAGCATGGGCTCTCCCACGGGGGGAGAGTCCATTCACGGCTCCAGGTGGAAGGGGAGCAGGCAGACGATCACGTTCGTGTGCGCCTTGAGCGCCTCGGCGAGGAAGAGGCCGCGCTGGTTGTGCAGGAACTGGTAGCGGAAACGCCGGGGCACCACGACGGGGATGAGGACGATGGTCCAGTAGCCCGTCTTCTCCACCTGGCGGATGTGGTCGAGCAGCGGCCGTATCAGGGCGTCGCCGGGGTGGTGGACGGCCTCCAGCCGGACGCCGGGGTTCCAGCGGTCCCAGGCGTCGTGCAGGGCGGCGCACTCCTCGGGCGTCGAGCAGACCGACACGACGACGACCTCGCCGCCCAAGGCAAGGCCGGAGCTGACGGCCCGCTCCGTCAGGGCGTTGAGGCCGCCGACCGGGATGACGACCTTCTTGCCGGGATCGGAGGCGGCGGCGGGACGGTCGGGCCGGGCGGGGAGCCGGCCGACGCCCAGCTCGTCGGCCACCTCGGTGTAGTAGCGCTCGATCCGGACGAACAGCAGGACGAACAGGGGGATGACGACGGCGACGATCCAGGCGCCCTCGGTGAACTTCGAGAACAGCAGCACCAGGGCGGCGACGCAGGTGAGCACCGCTCCCGTGCCGTTGAGCAGGGCCTTGCCGGCCCAGTTCGGCGGACGCAGCCGGTGCCAGTGCCGGACCATGCCGACCTGGCTGATGGTGAACCCGATGAAGACGCCGACGGCGAACAGCGGGATCAGCCGGTGCGTGTCGCCGTCCACGGCGATCAGCAGGAGCGCGGCCAGCAGCCCCACGGCGGCGACGCCGTACCGGTAGACGGGGCGCTCGGTGCGCAGGGCGAACAGGGACGGCAGGCGTTTGTCGCGGGCCAGCAGGCTCAGCAGGACGGGAAGCCCGCCGAAACTGGTGTTGGCGGCCAGCCCCAGCCCGACCGCGACCACGATGTTCGTCGCGTAGAACGCCCACCCCGTCCCGTAGGAGCCTGCCACGAGCTGGGCGAGGATCGTCACCCCCTCCCGGGGCAGCACCTCGTCGCGGTGGATGAGCACGGCCAGCCCGACGAGCATCGTGCCGAGCAGCACGCCGAGCATGACCTCCGTGCGCTGGGCGCGCTTGACCCGCGGCTCGCGGAACATCGGCGTGCCGTTGGCGATGGCCTCCACCCCCGTCAGTGAGGAGCAGCCGGAGGAGAAGGCCCGCAGGACGAGCAGCACGGTCAGCGCCTCGGTCACCGGGACGCGCTCGGGCGCCCCCAAAGACGCCGCCGGCTCGGAACGCGCCAGCCCGAGCACCACCACACCGAGGATCGCCACGATGAACAGGGCGGTCGGCAGCATCAGCACCCGCGCGCTGTCGGAGATCCCGTACAGGTTCACGACGGTGAGCAGCAGCACCCCCACCAGGCACGTCTCCACCAGGTACGGCCGCAGGACGGGGAACGCGGACGCGAGGCTCGCGGCGGCCGCGGCGAGACTGACCGCCACCGTGAGCACGTAGTCGACGATCAGGGCGGCCCCCGCGACCAGGCTCGCCCGCCGCCCCAGCTCCTGCTTGGCCACCCCGTAGGAGCCGCCCCCCTCGGGCCGCGCCGCGATGACCTGCCGGTAGGAGAGCACCAGCACGATCAGCAGCAGCGCGATCGCGATCGTGATCGGCAGCGTCGCGCCGACCGCGGCGGCCCCCGCCGCGGCCAGCACGATCGCGACCTGCTCAGGCCCGTACGCCACCGAACTGAGCGCGTCCAACGACAGCGCCGACAACCCCTGAAGGCTCGTCAGATGCCGCTTGTCGCCCTCCCCGTGCCGGAGCGGCAGCCGCTGTCCCCGCACCGGCGTCCTCCCGACGGCCATCCAGGCTCCTCACACACGGCGTCCACCCTCTCTGGGCTTCTCTCCAGTCGTCTGACGAAACAGGCAAAAGGCCCGGTCAAGGTGGGACAGGGACTTCCGCGGGTCAGTAGCCGAGGGACTTCAGTTTCTCGACCGTCTTCCAGGTGTCGCGTTCGTGGTCGGTGAGGGTGGCCAGGGGGCGGCCGTTGTTGCGGATGTCGCCGTAGACGACGATGGCGCGGCCCTGTCTGGCGGCGACGCCGTTGCCGCGCTGGGGTTCGGCGCTGCCGGGCTCGGTCCAGGAGGAGCTGATCGCGTCGTCGCCGATCTCGGGGTAGCCCAGGACGGCTCCCGGCGCGCAGTCCTGGGCCCCGGTGACGATCTCGTTCATCGTCTCGATGGCGGTCTCCTCGTCGGTGAAGACGATGACCTGTTCGCCGCGGCTGGTCGAGGTCATCTCGTTGCCCATTTCGGCGTTGCCGTTGTAGGTGACGAGGAGGCGCTGCGCGGTGCCCGGGATCTCGGTGCCGAGGGGGTCGGACTCCTCCTCGGTGCCGCCGCCGCAGACCTGGATGTACAGCGGGCCGCCGTCGAGATCGGTGCTGGTGTACCAGCGCAGCCGGTCTCCCTCGGCGGCCTCCGCGGCGTAGAGCAGGTCCTTGGGCTTGAGGGGCCTCGCCTGGACGGACGCGGTCGCGGTTGCGCTCGGCGACGTCAGCACCGGGGGCGGGGATTCCTGGCGGTTCTGGAAGGCGACCAGGCTCACCGCGACGGACGCGGCGAGGGCGCCGGCCGCCAGCCTGCGCCGGGAGGTGCGGGCGCGGGCACGCGAGATGATCTTCGCGGGCTCGGGGCCGGTCACCCGGGGGAGCATGCCGTCGCGCAGCTTCTGGAAGAGGGGATCGACGTCACGCATTCCGGCTGGTCTCCTTTGTCTCGTCCGTCTCGTCTGCGAGCAGTTCGGCGAGGCGGTGGCGGCCGCGGGACAGCCAGGACTTGACCGTCCCCTCGGCGGCGCCGCTCATGGCCGCGATCTCGGCGACCGAGTAGCCGCCCATGTGGTGGAGCACGACGGCGCGCCGCTGTTTCTCCGGGATCAGGCGCAGCGCGTCGACCAGCGCCACCGACACGACGTCCGGCGGTGCGGCGTCGGGCTGCGGACCCTGCCGCCACAGGTGCGCGAGCGCGTTGCGCGCCTTGCGCCACCGGCTGACGGCCAGCCGGTAGCCGACCCGCGCCACCCAGGCGCGCGGCCTGTCGTAGGAGCCGACCTTGTCCCAGCGCGGCCACGCCCGTGCGAACGCCTCCTGCGCGGCCTCCTGGGCCTCGCCCAGATCGCCGGTGTAGGCGTAGAGCTCGATCACGAGGCCCGGATAGGCCCCCCGGTAGAACTCGGCGAAACTCTCCTCGTCCGCCACATCGCCCCCTTGGCTCGGATGTCGTCCAATACACGCGGGGCCGCGGGATCCGGTTGCGGACGATCGGCGGGACGGATCAGCCCAGGGAGCGGGACATGGCCACGACGATGGGGCCGAGGAGGGGGAGGACGACGTTGGAGAGGGCGTAGACGATCGTGTACGACATCAGGGGCGTGGCGTTCCCCGCGATGCCCTGGACCGCGGTGATGGCGGGGGTGGAGCACTGCTGGCCGGCCACGGAGCCGAGGGCGAGCGGCGCGGGGAGCTTCATGAGCTTCCAGGCGACGGTCAGGGAGACGCACGCCGGGATGAGGGTCATGAGGACGCCGGCGATGGGCAGCGCCACGCCGAACTTCTCGATGAGCTGCACGGCCTGGGGCCCGGAGGTGAGGCCGACGGCGCAGATGAAGGTGGCCAGGCCCAGGTCCTTGATGACGGACGCGGCGGCCGGGTCGTACTGGCCGAACGTGGGGTGCTTGGCGCGCAGCCAGCCGAAGAGCAGGCCGGACAGCAGGCAGCCGCCGCCGGTGCCCAGGGACAGCGGCACCGCGCCGAGCGGCACCTCGATCTTGCCGATGAGGAAGCCCAGGGTGACGCCGAGGGAGATGAAGACGAAGTCCGCCTTGACCGAAGTGTTCAGGAGGAAACCGACCTTCCCCGCATAAGTTCTGACGTCGGACTTCGCGCCGGTGAGACGCACGACGTCACCCGTGTGCAGCTCCGTGCCGTCCCGCAGCGGGAGCTGGTGGTCCATGCGGGCGACGCCGGTGAGGTAGACGCCGTGCGCGTCCGGCGGCACGTGCTTCTTCAGGTCGCCGAGGGTCAGGCCCTGGGCGGCCTTGGTGGTGAGGAGGACCTGCTCGACGTCGAGGTCGAAGTCCATGCCGTGCGCGGCGACCTCCGGGCCGATCAGCTCCTCGGCGTGGATCATCGGGTCGCGGCGGCCGATGAGGACGAGGACGTCCCCGGCGCGCAGGCGCGTGCCGGGCGCGAAGTCGACGCGCTTCCCGTCCCGGACGACCCGCTCGACCGTCGCGTGCGGGCCCAGCGAGCCTTCGACCGCCGCGACCGTGGAGCCGTCGGCGACGGTCACGGTGTGGGCGCGGCCGACGAGGTCGGGCAGCGCCGTCGCCTGCCCGGGGTCCTCGGCGCCGCCGCCGATCTTCGCCCACAGCCGCTGCGCCTCGGTCCGCAGGTCGATCCGCATGACCGCCGGGGCGATCTGGCTGGTGAGCAGCACGATCGTGATGAGGCCGCAGATGTAGGAGATCGAGTAAGCGGTGCCGACGTTGGCCTGGAGCGTCTGGATCTGGTCGGGCGGCAGGTCCAGCCTGGCGATGGCGTCGGTGGAGGTGCCGACGACGGCCGACTCGGTGGCGCCGCCGCCCATCAGCCCGGCGGCGGTGCCCGCGTCCAGGTTCAGGAGCAGGACGGAGACCGCGGTGATCGCCAGAAGGGAGACGACCTCGATGACGGTGAACACCCCGTAGCGCAGGCTCCGGCGGTTGAGGCTGGCGAAGAACGACGGGCCGCTCAGATAGCCGAGCGTGAAGATGAACAGGGCGAAGGCGATGTTCTTCACCTGGTCGTTGAGGGTGACCTTGCCCGCCATCCCCACGAGGATCGCCACGATGAGCGTGCCGGCGATCCCGCCGAGCGACAGCTTCCACACCTTCACCCGGCCGATCGCGTAACCGGCGGCCAGACACAGGAAGAGGGCCAGTTCGGGAGTGCCCTGGAGCAGTTTCTGGAACCACTGCAACGCGTCACCCGGCCCTGTGCGAGCGGTCGTACTCGTCCTTGTAGGACCGGGTGGTCTCCTCCAGCCAGGTGCTGATCTTCGCGTAGGACTCCGTCGGCAGGTTGGCCAGCGAGACGCGGATCGACCACTCGGGAGCGTCGAAACCCCCGCCGGGCAGCAGGACGACCGAGTAGTTCTCGGCCAGCCGGAAGAGGATGTCGACGGGCTCGTGGTTGTTCTGCAGCCAGGTGGCGAAGGCCTTCCCGTGCTTCTTCTCGGCCCAGACGAGGATGTCGAGCTCGGCGTAGTAGTGCGCGGAGTCGGGGTTGTCGGGCGGGCGGATGTCCCAGCTCTCCGTCAGCGCCGCCATCCGCTTGGCGATGAGGCCCTGGCAGCGGCGCTTGTAATCGTTCTCCTCGTCGGTGAGGGCGGACAGCGCGAACAGCGCCATCTGCGTCTGCTGCGGCAGGGACAGGCCCGCGGTGTGGTTGAGCGCGACCATCCGCGAGTCGGCCGCGAGCCGGTCGACGAACCGCAGTTCCTCCGGTTCCAGGGTGATCGAGGCGTACCGCTCGGCGAGCTCGGCCCGGTCCGCGGCGGGCAGCGCCGCGATCAGCTTGTCGAAGATGTTGTCGCGGTTGACGGCGATGACGCCCAGCCGCCAGCCGGTGCAGCCGAAGTACTTGGAGAAGGAGTAGACGCCCAGGGTGTTGCGCGGCAGCACCGACATCAGCGAGACGAACCCGTTCACGAACGTGCCGTAGACGTCGTCGGTGATGATCGCCAGGTCCGGGTTGGCGGTGTGGACGTTCTCGGCGATCCGGTCCCGCGCGGCGGGCGGGAGCATGACCGAGGGCGGGTTCGACGGGTTCACGCAGAACAGCGCCTTGATGGAGGGGTCGCGGAGCTTGTCCAGCTCGGACATCTCGTACTCCCACAGGTGCAGCCCGTCGGCGTCGCGCTTGGACGCCCGCAGCTCCACCACGTCGAAGCCGAACTCGGCGAGCCGCGGGATCTCCAGATAGGGCGTGAAGATCGGGACCATCAGGGCGATCCGGTCGCCCGGCTTCAGGATCCGGTTGATGACCGCGGAGTCGAACAGGTAGCACATCGCCGCGGTGCCGCCCTCGGTGGCGAACAGGTCGTACGGCTGCTCGGGCTCCCGGCCCCCGCACATCTCCCGCACGAGGTAGGCGTGGACGATCCGCTCGAAGTGGTGCAGCATCCGGACGGGCACCGGGTAGTTGTCGCCGGTGAAGCCGTCGGCCAGCTCGTGGACGAACGCGTCGGCGTCGAAGCCCAGGCGGCCGGTGCCGTACTGGAAGGCGCGGGAGAGCAGCGCCGCGCCCGGTTCGGTGCGGTGCCGGTCGAGGAACTCGGTGAACCGCCCCGCGACGCCGTCCCGGCCCGGCATCCCGGCCAGGGACTCGCCCTGGCGCCACGTCCGGCGCGCCTCGTCCAGGGCGAACCGGCCGAGCAGCAGGAACGCCTCGCGCGGCTCCACGGCGATCCAGTTCGGGTTGCCGCGCCCGGCGTTGAGCAGCGCGACGGCGTTCTTCCGGTCGTTCTCCTCGGCCACCTCGATGAGGCTGTCCTTCAGCTCGAACGGGCTGAGCCCCTCCAGCCTCTTCTGCGTGGCGCGGGGCACGTCGTCCCTGATCTCGCCCATCCCGGCTTCCTCCCGTACGTCCTTTCCGGCTTTTTTCCGTTCGTTGGGCGAAGCAGACAGAAGGCGTGGTCAAGACGAGGTAGAGGTTCCGGCACCTCGCCCGGTCCGGCGGGAGGCCTGCCGGGGGAGGGGGTAGGGGACCGGCATGGCGCTGCACCGGGTGAGAGTCAAGACCGATCCGCTGGACGACGTGTTCAGCATGCCGCTGAGCGAGCGGACCCTCCCCAAGCGGCGGCTCCCCGAGGCGGAGAGCGACCGGCGCGCCGTCTTCGAGGCGATCCGCGGCGAGCTCCTCCTCGACGGGAACGCCGCGCAGAACCTCGCGACCTTCTGCACCACGTGGAACAGCGACGAGGTGCGCGAGCTCATGGATCTGTGCCTCGACAAGAACATGATCGACAAGGACGAGTACCCGCAGACCGCCGCCATCGAGGAACGCTGCGTGCAGCTCCTCGCCGACCTGTGGAACTGCGCGTCCGACGACACCGTCGGCTGCTCCACGACCGGCTCCAGCGAGGCGGCCATGCTCGGCGGCCTCGCCCTGAAATGGCGGTGGCGGCAGCGGCGCGAGGCCCGGGGCGAGCCCGCCGACCGGCCGAACCTCGTCTGCGGGCCCGTCCAGGTGTGCTGGGAGAAGTTCGCCCGCTACTTCGACGTCGAGCTCCGCCAGATCCCCCTGGAGCAGGGCGCGACGGGCCTGCGCCCGCACCAGCTCGCCCAGTACGTCGACGAGAACACCATCGGGGTGGTGGCGATCCTCGGCGTCACCTACACCTGCGACTACGAGCCCGTCGCCGAGATCGCCGCCGAACTCGACAGGATCCAGGCCGAGACGGGCCTCGACGTCCCCATCCACGTGGACGCGGCCAGCGGCGGATTCGTCGCGCCGTTCCTCCACCCGCGCCTCGTGTGGGACTTCCGCGTCAACCGCGTCGCCTCGATCAACGCCTCGGGCCACAAGTACGGGCTCGCGCCCCTGGGCTGCGGCTGGATCGTGTGGGCCGCGGCCGACCTCCTCCCCGAGGACCTCGTCTTCCAGGTGGACTACCTCGGCGGCGACATGCCCACGTTCGCGCTCAACTTCTCACGGCCCGGCGGCGAGGTCGTCGTCCAGTACTACATGCTCGTCCGGCTGGGCCGCGAGGGCTACCGCAAGGTCCACCAGGCGTGCGCCGACACCGCCGGCTACCTCGCCCGGCGCATCGCCGCGATGGGGCCGCTCAAGCTCCTCTACGACGGGCAGGGCGCGCTCCCCGCCGTCTGCTACACCCTTGAAGGCGACATGCCCTTCACCCTCTACGACCTCACCGAGCAGCTGCGCACCCGGGGCTGGCAGGTGCCGTCCTACCCGCTGCCCGCCGACCGCCAGGACGTGACGGTCCAGCGCGTCCTCGTCCGGCACGGCATCGGCAAGGACGAGATCGCCCTCCTCGGCGACGACCTCGAACGCTCCCTGGCCCGGCTGATGAAGAGCGGGAGCACGGGCGCGCCCCGGCAGCCGGGGTTCCACCACTGAACGGCGCCGTGGGCGTCGGCACCGCCCATGGGGCCGTGCCCGGCTCGGGCGGCATTTCTTCTCTCGTCGCCCAACGGCGCGTCTCGGTCTCGTCTCGGCATGCGCAAGTGCTCTTTCCGCGGTGACGGGGCGATTACCTTCGGTGTCGAAAGGTCGGGCTCGGGGGAGCTGGTGTGGACGAATTTCGGCTGCGGATGGCCCTCGTCGAGGTGCAGAGGATGACGGAACAGCACGGGGGGCTGCTGGACCGTCCGGTGCGGCTCATGGACGCGAAGGCGTGGGTGGGGCCGTCGGCTCGGGCGTTCGAACGGGAGCTACTGCGCAA
The DNA here is from genome assembly GCF_039525175.1 of Actinocorallia libanotica. Classification (NCBI taxonomy): domain Bacteria; kingdom Bacillati; phylum Actinomycetota; class Actinomycetes; order Streptosporangiales; family Thermomonosporaceae; genus Actinocorallia; species Actinocorallia libanotica. The sequence continues at coordinate 88,893 of NZ_BAAAHH010000013.1, read as the reverse complement.
CCGGCGGGTGCTCCAGGAGCAGTTGCGGAAGGCCGCGGACTCGTTGCAAAGGGCCGGTGGCGGGGCAGGCGTCGTGCGGTGAGCGGGGACGGATGGCTGGAACCGGGGGCCTGCGGGGTTCGTCTGGGGGCGTTCGAGCAGCTCGTCACGGACGTGGGGCGGGCCGAGGAGGAGCTGGAGCAGCTCGCTCGGCGGCTTCACGCGGCGTTGGCGGCGGTGGGAGCGGATACCGGGCCTGCGGCGGAGCTCTCCCAGGTCGCCCGGTGGACGCGTGAGGTGGGGCCCGAGTTGCGGCGGCGGTACCGGCTCGCGCGAGATCTGGACGCGCAGCTGCCCGGTTTCGCGGTGTGCGCGCCGGAAGGGGAGTTCGTTCGGCTGCCGGACAGGTACGCCGATCAACAGGCCCGGGTCAGTGGGCACCAGGCGGGTGAACTCTTCGCGCGGGCCGCGGCGGGAGACCGGGGAGCGCTTCGATCGCTGCTCAATTACGGGGAGCATGGCGATGACCCGTATTTCGCGGAAGGGATGCTGGAGCGGCTCGGAGCGGTAGGGCTGCTGGACGTGCCTTTCGGGCTGGCTCGGGAGCTACAGGCCGACGCCGGACGGCACGACGTCATGCTCGAAGCGAATACGGCCGATACGCGGGCCGCTCTGGAACTGCTGGCGAAGGCGCTCGCTCGCGGGACGCGTCCGTTGTCCGCGGGATACGCGGGAGACGGGTTCCTGGCGGCGCTCGCGGTCGCGGGGCGGAGCGGTTTCCCGCCGGAGAACAGCAGGCCGCTGTATTTCGGGTATCAGGGGCTGGGGACGATCCTCGCGTCCGCCGAGGTGAAGTATTCGGACGCGTTCCTGCGGGTGGTGGGGCGGGACATGCTCGCCCATGCGAGGGAACGCGGTGCATCCTCCTGGCGGGCCGTGCCGGACGCGTCGGGGATCCACGTGCCGGGTCCACGGGACCGGCACTACCTGGAAGGGCTTCTCGCGGCGGCGGGCGCCTCGCGGACGGGGGCGCAGATACTGCTCGACCACACGCCCGACGGCGAGACGTCCGGGAACCTGCGCTACCTGCTGCACGGGCAGCGCCGGGTATGGGCGGGGACCGACCGCGGGGCCGCCCTCGGGCAGGCGCTCCGGGCCGCGGCCTCGGGCGGGGACGAGCGGTCCCGGAAGGTCTTCGAGGAGCTCGTCAGGGTGCTGGGCGGGGATCAGCTGGCACTGATGAAGTACGAGGCGGGCGGGTTGAAGATCAAGGACCGTGCGGCGTTCGACGAGCTGGCCGGGCTCCGGACGGCCGTGGGCGACATCCTGATCGGCCGGCTCGACTCCGTCTCCACCGGGCTCTACGCGGCGGAGGACTCGGGACACATCGTCCCCGGCTCCCGGGAGGGCACCCGGTTGCTGCTCGCCGTCATCGCGGACACCGTCACCGACGACGCCGCCTACACCGCGCTGTTCAAAGCACACGTGGGGCACCTGCGGCTGTGGATCGACGACCAGCGCCGCCGGGGCCGCGAGGGCGAGGTCGGGCTGGCCATGGGAGCCGGCGCGGTGGGCCGGCTCCTCGCCCTGCGGACGGAGACCATGAAAGCGCTCAAGATCCAGGAGGACGAGGTCAACGCCGCCCTCAAGAAGAAGATCGACCTCGGCCTCGGCCTGGCCGACCCGGCCTCCTACCTCGCACGCTTCGGAGCCCCGCCCCAGATCACGGGCCCCGCGGGCGCGAAGGCCTTCGACGAGATCGGGAAGCACCTCGTGGAACGCTTCGGCGAACACGCCGAGAAAGCCAACACCGAGGCCCACCGCGTCAGCGACGAGGACCGCATGCGCGACCTCGTCAACCAGATGCTCCTCTCCTCCACGGTCACCCACCTCCACTACGAACCGAACGACGTACAGGGCGAGATCTTCGCGGAGAACGGCAAGATACTGCCACCCGCCGGCTGGAACGCAGGACAGGTCGAGGCTTTCTACGACTGGTGCAAGGAACGTGATTTCCCGCTGCCGAAGGCGAGCCACGTCGTGAACGGGGTGATCGACCGTGCCCGTGACGAGACGATCCGGAGCTTCGCCGTCAATGGGGAGGCAAGTTGACTGCGGACGGCTTGGTGGTCAGGGCGGTGAGCCTTGCACTGATCACGCTCCTCACCATGACGCGGTGCGGCGACGCGCCGGAGTCGGGTTCGCCGCAGGCCGATGCGAAGACGGATTCGAGTCCGGTCACCGGTGCTTCGCCGTACTGGTGCGAGCTGGTTTCGAGAGAAGATCTTCGGCTTGTCACGGGTGTCGTTTCAGCTCTTGAAGAGCAGCGGAGCGGGTGGCTGGAGGAGAAGGGCGGCTGTTTGGTTCGTGACAGCGGCCCTGCAGGTCCGCTTGGCCTGAGATGGAGTAGGAGCGGAGGACGTGAAGTCGTCGACCGTCAAAGAAAGAAGTACGTGGAATACGGTCCCGAACGGTTGCCAGGGGAACTCGGGAACGGGTTCCTTGTTCACGCGCCGTCCCATGCGGACGATCGGCCGTACTACGTGGTCTCGACGTTCCGCTGCGGGCGGCATGACCCTTGGCTGCGGATCGACGTCGGTGAAATCCAGGAGGAGCGGTCCTATCGGGAGGATCTTGTTGCTTTGATGCGGATTGCGGAGGAGCGTTTCGGTGTGCTGCACGGTTGTGAGCCGGGGCCGTTGCGGTGACGGGCTTCCCTGGGCGGGCGGTCGTTCGAACACGGAGGGTGATGGGTAGGTAGTCGTCGCGGGCGTGGTGACCTTGGGTGGGGTGCGGCGGTCGGGCGGGAGGGAGCGGTCCGGTGTCCTCAGACGGCTCCGGGCTCCAGCAGGTCTGGAAGCGGCTGCTGAAGTCCGTGCGCGGGCGGGCGACGATGGTGACGACCGGGGTCGCCGCGGTGGCGCTGGGGATGTGCGTCGCGCTGTCGATCTTCCTGGTGCAGGGCACCGCGGAGGACGAGACGCAGAGGGCGGCCGCGCACGCGGCGCGGCAGCTGGGCACGATGGCCGCCGTCCGCCGGGTTCCCGATCCGATCGTCCCCGAGTCCGGGGAGACCAATCTCGTCCAGATCGTGGGGCGGGACGGGCGGGTCCTCGCCTCCACGGCGGCGCTGGAAGGAAAGCCGCGGCTGTCGGAGGACTGGCCCAGCGAGAAGGAGGTGCGGTCGGACACCACGGAATGCCCGTCCTACCTCGATGAATGCGTACATGTCACGAGTTTCCTCGTTCCTCGTTCCGCTTACGGCCAGCTGGTCGTGGTGTACGGGGCGGAGCCGCTGCCGACGGCGCTCACCGACCGGCTGCTGCCGCTCCAGTTCGGCGCGCTCGCCATCTTCCTGCTCCTGTTGATCGGCGCCGGCACCTGGTACGTCGTCGGCCTGTCCTTCGTGCCCGTGGAGGACATGCGCAGGGAGCTCTCCGAGATCACCACGACCGCGGACCTGAAGCGCCGGGTGCCCGTGCCGGGGACCGGAGGCGAGATCGACGACCTGGCGACCACCGTCAACGACACGCTCAGCCGCCTCGAGGAGGCCACGGAACGCCAGCGCAGGTTCGTCTCCGACGCCTCCCACGACCTCCGCAACCCGATCACGGGACTGCAGACCCGGCTGGAGATGCTCGTTGAGGAGCCCGACGACTTCCCGTGGAGACCGGAGGCGCGCAAGGCCCTGCAGGACGCCGAAAGACTCGGCGAGATCGTCAGCGACCTGCTGGAACTCGCCCGCCTGGACGCCGGGACCCCGCAACGCCTCGAACGCATCGACCTGGCCGAGCTCGCCACCCGCGAATGCGAACGGCGCATCGGCCGCGTCCCCGTCACCGTCACCGCCGTCCGGGGCGTCGAAGTCCTCGGCAACCGCGTCCGCCTGAGCCGCGCCCTCGGCAACCTCCTCGCCAACGCCGAACGCCACGCCGCCTCCCGCGTCGACGTCCGCCTCACCACCGACCCCGCCCGCCAGGAAGCCGTCATCGACATCGTCGACGACGGCTCGGGCATCCCCCCGGCCGCCCGCGAACGCGTCTTCGAACGTTTCGCCCGCCTGGAAGAATCCCGCGAACTGGATAAAGAGGGCACAGGCCTGGGCCTCCCCATCGCCCGAGCGATAGCCGAAGGCCACGACGGCTCCCTCACCATCGCCGACAACGACCCCGGCGCCCACTTCGTCCTCCGCCTCCCCCTCATGCAATCCCGCTCAGGCGCCACCGCAGCCGACTGACCACACCCGCCTTCCTTAGCCACGCCTCCCTGAGCTCTCGCCTCCTTCAGTACGAAACGGCCGAAGGCGATCGGCCGCGGAGTCCGGGCACCCCTCTTCGCCTGTGAGAGGGGAAGGGGAAAGCCGTCTGACCGACGCTGCGCACGGGCCGATTCAGGCGGGGTGCTCAGAGCATGGTCACTCTGCGGGACTGTTCCCGGGCGTCGAGGGTCCGGGAGATCTCTTCCCCACCTGATGAGAGGAGAGGAAAAAGGAGAACCCCGCCTGATCGGTGCTGCGCGCGGACCGGATCAGGCGGGGTGGTCAGGGGCGGGTCACTCCGTGGGGCTGCTCTCGGGGGACGCGGAGGGCGGCTTCGGGGTGTCCGTCGGGGCCGGGGTGCTCGATTCGGAGGCGTCCGGCCGGGAGGGAGCGCTTGGCCGGGAGCTGTCCGACGGGTCCGACGGGGCGGCGGGGGCGGCCGTGGGGAGGTCGGGGACGGGGGCCTCGGCGGGGAAGGTCCCGGGGTCGGAGGCCGAGCAGCGGGGGATGAGGCGGGCCTCCTCCTGGTAGAGGTCGGAGGCGCAGATGGGCAGCGGGTAGGAGTTGGGGATCCGCGGGGCCGTGCTCGGGATCTGCTCGTAGCCGTGCTGCTGGTAGTCGAGCTGGATGGGGTTGCCGTGCTGGTCGTAGAGGAGGACGTCCTTGAGGGGCTTTCCGTCCTTGGTGTACGGGTAGATGTTCGCCAGATCGCTGTGCGGCTGGTAGTCCACGGGGCTGTAGACGTACGGCTCGGGGTTCCTTCCGCCCTCTACCAGGAGGGCGAAGGCGACGAATCCGGCGAGAAGGCCGGCGCCCAGGGAGAAGAGGCGCAACGGGCGGGAGCGGCCGTCGCGCACCCGGTAGCCGAGGATCACCGAGGTGGTGGTGACGACGATGAGGACCAGCCAGTCGAAGGTGTCCCACGGGACCGGGTGGAGCCTGCCCGACTTGAAGCCCCAGAAGGCGAAGGAGATCAGGTAGCCGCGAAGGAGCCACCAGGCGGGGCGGAAGTCGTTCCGGAGCTTGTCGTAGCCGGGGAAGCGGTCGTTGACGCGGGTGTGGAAGGCCTCGGTGCGGGTCTCCAGGGCGCGCAGGAGGTTGCGGCGCTTCTTGTCGGAGGGGCGCTGGTCGGGGCGCTGCAGGTAGGCCGCGTACAGTTCGGCGGCGTAGGACTCGGGGGTGCCGAGGCGGGTCTCGAGGGGCTCGCCGGACTCGCCGGCGACCTCCGTCAGGTGGTCTTCGAGATCCTCCAGGAGCTCGGACCGGTCCGTCTCGGGGACGTGGCTGAGGGCGGCGCGGACGGCCGCGGCGTATTCGGAGACCGGTGTGGTGGTCATCGACTCTCCAGAAGGGTGTCCATGGTCTGTGCGAACGAGGTCCAGGTCTTGCGGGAGTCGGCGAGCACCGTGCGGCCCGTGGCGTTCAGGCCGTAGTACTTGCGGTGCGGCCCCTCCTCGGACGGGACGACATAGGAGTTGAGCGCGCCCGCCTTGAACAGCCGGCGCAGCGTCCCGTACACCGAGGCGTCGCCGACGTCCTCCAGGCCGGTTTCGCGAAGACGGCGCACGACGTCGTAGCCGTAGCTGTCCTCCCGATCGAGGACCGCCAGCACGGCGAGGTCGAGCACTCCCTTGAGGAGCTGAGTGGTGTCCACCGGAAAACCTCCTTACGCCGTGCACACTACTACGCTAACCGCACTACCGCACAAGACCCAATATGCCCGTGAGGCCGGGGACCCTCACTACCCGGAGCCCCGAGCAGCTCAACGGCAGCTCAACAGCGGCCTGGAGGAAGCGGCCGACGGCGGCGGTCCGGTAGGAGCAGCTGTCGGACGGGGAGCTGGAGCCGACGGCAGCGGCCCGGTAGCGCTCAGCAGCAGCCGGACGGGGGGCGGGAGTCCGTGCGGAGGCGCCAGAAGTCCTTTTCGGGGAGGACGGGTTCGCCGGGGTGGGTGGTGGCGCGGTGTTCGAGGTACTGCTCGTAGGCGCGGTCGCCGGTGAGTTCGCGGAGGAGCCTCCACAGGGAGCGCCAGGTCATGACAGGGCTTTCTGCCTGCGGCGTTCTTCGGCGGTGGGGATGAGGCCGGAGGGGGCCCAGAGCTGGGACTCGATGTAGGGGTCCTCGGTGGTGCGCACGTGGCGGCGGAGCGCGGTGATCCAGACGCGGACGGCGTCGGCGAGGATGATGAGGACGAGGAGGGCGAAGAAGGCGGCCAGGACGCCGTCGACCGTGGAGTTCAGGACGACCTGCTCCATCGCGGCGACGGACCTGGCGTTGCCCAGGGAGGTCTTTCCGGCGTCCAGGGCGTCCTGGTAGAGGTCGCGCTGGGCGAAGAAGCCGATCTTCGGGTCGCTGGAGAAGACCTTCTGCCAGGACGCGGTGAGCGTCACCGCCACGTCCCAGACGAGCGGGAGGAGCGTCACCCACGCGTATCTGGCGCGCCCCGTCTTGATGAGAAGGGTCGTGCACACGATCAGGGCGATGGCGGCGAGCAGCTGGTTGGAGATGCCGAACAGCGGGAAGAGCTGGTTGATGCCGCCGAGGGGGTCTTTGACGCCCGCCCACAGGAAATAGCCCCAGGCCGCGACGATGACCGCGCTGGAGAGGTAGAGGCCGGGCTTCCAGCTGATGTCGCCGAACTTCTTCCACACGTTGCCGAGGGTGTCCTGCAGCATGAACCGGCCGATCCTGGTGCCCGCGTCGACCGTCGTCAGGATGAACAGGGCCTCGAACATCACCGCGAAGTGGTACCAGAAGGCCTTGCCGCCGATGACGGAGGCGAGGATCTCGGCGATGCCCACCGCCAGGGTGGGGGCGCCGCCCGTCCGGGCGACGAGGGTGCTCTCGCCGACCTCCTGCGCCGTGCGGGACAGCTGCTCGGGCGTGACGGTGAAGCCGAGGTCGGCCACGGCGCGGGATGCCGACTCCAGGGTGGGGCCGAGGGCGGAGGCCGGCATGTTCATCGCGTAGTACAGGCCGGGATCGATGATGCAGGCCGCTATCAGCGCCATGATGGCGACGAAGGACTCGGTGAGCATGCCGCCGTAGCCGATGACCCGGATCTGGGACTCCTTCTCCACCAGCTTCGGGGTGGTGCCGCTGGCCACCAGGGCGTGGAAGCCCGACAGCGCGCCGCACGCGATGGTGATGAAGACGAAGGGGAACAGCGCGCCCGCCACGACGGGCCCGTCGCCGTTCCAGGCGAAGGACGTGAACGCCTCGGTGCGCAGGTCCGGCAGGGCGGCGACGATGCCGGCGGCGAGCATCACCACGACGCCGACCTTCATGAAAGCGCTGAGGTAGTCGCGCGGGGCGAGCAGCATCCACACCGGCAGCACCGACGCGACGAAGCCGTACCCGACGAGGGCGAGGGTGAGGGTCTCGGGGGACCAGGTGAACGCGCCGGCCCAGCCCGACTCGGCGACCCAGCGGCCCGCGACGACGGCGAGGAGCAGCAGCGCCGCGCCGATCACGGAGACCTCCATGACCCTGCCGAACCGCAGATAGCGCAGGTAGAAGCCCATGAACAGCGCGATGGGGACGGTCATCGTGATGGAGAAGGCGCCCCAGGGGGAGTGGGCCAGGGCGTTGACCACCACCAGCGCCAGCACCGCCAGCAGGATGACCATGATGGACAGGGCGCCGACCAGCGCCGCGACGCCGCCCACGGGGCCGATCTCGTCGCGGGCCATCTGGCCGAGGCTGCGTCCGCCGCGGCGCATCGAGAAGAAGAGCACCACGAGGTCCTGGACGGCGCCGGCGAAGATGACGCCGAGGATGATCCACAGGGTGCTGGGCAGGTACCCCCACTGGGCGGCCAGGACGGGCCCCACCAGGGGGCCCGCGCCCGCGATCGCGGCGAAGTGGTGGCCGAACAGGACGCGCCGGTCCGTCGGGTGGAAGTCGATGCCGTTGTTCTTCAGCTCGGCCGGGGTGGCGCGGGTGTCGTCGACGCGCAGGACGCGGTGGACGATGAACCGCGCGTAGAAGCGGTAGGCGATGGCGTAGGAGGCCAGCGCCGCGAACAGGATCCAGGCCGCGGACACGTGCTCGCCCCGGGCGAGGGCGAGCACGGTCCAGGCCAGGGCGCCGACCGCGGCGACCAGGAACCAGATCACTTTCTCCCGCACGGCGGGCCCCCTTCCGGAGCGATCCGCGTCACTGGTCTCATGACATCACAGATCGTGCCCACTCCGGTGCGTACTGTGGATAACCCCTGGTCGGTGAGTCCGAGATGTCGCTGGATGCGCTCGCGGACCCGAGGGTCGGGCTCGATGGATCCGGCAGCCGTGAGCCAGGCGCCGGCCTCGGGCGGGCGGGCTTCGGAAGGCCAGGCCTCCAGCGCCATGAGCACGGCGTTGCGGGTGCTGATCACAGGGCTGCTCAACGCGACCCGCAGCAACCCGTGGCCCGCGCCGGGATGCTTCTCAAGCCCCCGGACGATGACCCCGAGGGCCTGGTCGGGGGCATGGTGCTCACCGAAACCCAGGCTCTCGGCGGGTCCGGACGCCAGGTCGCCGAGCGGCAGCAGCCGTTCGGCGTGGGCGACGACCAGGTCCGCCTCCTCGCGCGACACACGCTCCAGCAGCCACTGCCAGACGTAGGCGTTGTAAGGGTCCTTCTCCAGATGGCCGAGAGCGTGAGGAGTGGCGGGGACGCCCAGCCGTCCGGCGCAGGACAGCGCGTGGGTGAAGCCGTACTCCCCTACGGGGCGGACGAGATGCGCCGACACCAGGCTGTGCCACTTCCGCTGCGAAAGAACGGCCTCGTAGCGGGACTTGAGACGTGCGGGTTCGTGCTCCGGCCACGAGAAACCGGTCCTGTCGAGCAGGCGGGAGAGAGTGAGCAGGGCGTCGAGGCGCGAAAGGGTGGGTCTCGCGTCGGCGAGTTCCGCGAAACGGTGCATCGCCGGGACGGCGTCGTCGTAGTGGGCCATGTCCTTGGCGGGGCCGCCCATGGCCAGCGCGGAGAGGATGTCAGCGGCGCCGTCCAGCAGGGCGGCGTCCACGTCGTCGGAGAGAAGCGCCTCGTACAGGCCGCCGGTGGTGGCCGCGATGTGTGCGAGGTACTCGTTCATGATGTGGTTGCGGAAGCCCTCCCGGAGCAGCCACGCCTTGATCTCCGGGTCTCCGCAGCCCTCAAGGCGCTCCACGGCGTGGATGCGCCCCCAGCCTTCGACGCGCTGAGCGAGTTCGAAAGCAGCGCGTTGCGGGTCGGGCTGGGTGTTCGAGAGCGCGACGACGGCGTAGAGCGTCAGCGTTTCGAGTGAGCCGAGAAGGAGCAGCAGCTCCCGGTCGCGTTCGTCACCGCAGATGCCGAGCAGGACGATGCCGAGTTTCGTTTCGGAGCCCCGGGTGGCGTGCTCCACCACGTGGAGGGCCACGGAACGCAGCTTCTCGCGGGGGAGGCGACGCGTGCGGAGCTCTTTGACGAGGTCATCGGCCAGCGGCAGCACGGACTGCTCTGCGAAGAGCTCGCCCAGCGGGGACGGATCGAGGTCGTGGAGGACGGTCTCGCTGATGCGTTCTGCGAGTTCGGCGGCCGTCTCCGGCTGCGCATCGAAGCCGAAATGATGGGTGCGGATCCCGTCGAACACGACGTCCGAGAGGATCGCTTCCGGATCGGGGCGTTCGTCGGGAAGCGGAGAACCGCCGGAAGGCCAGGGGCCGGGGCCGTGCAGAGCACTGAGGGACAGGGCGTGGGCCAGGTAGGTGGCCGCGCCCTCACCGGCGCTCAACGGCCGGGGCGCTGAACGCCCTTTCGTGAAGAGAACATGATCCGAGAATGGCACCTTCCGCGATACCTGGCAACCACGTGTGCATGGTGCTGAGGGCGGGAAGGCATCGTCTTCGGGGGCCGGAAGCGCAGAGGAGACAGCAGATGACCAGCACCGATCTACTCGTCGACGCCTTCGGCCGCATCAAGGAGAGCGTCCGGGCCATCGTCAAGGGGCTGGACGCGGCCGCGCTGACATACCGGCCGGACGCGGAGGCGAACACGATCGCGTGGCTGGTCTGGCATCTCACCCGCGTCCAGGACGACCACGTCTCGGAGATCATCGGCACCGAGCAGATCTGGACGTCCGGGGGCTGGGCCGAGAGGTTCCGCCTGCCGCTGGACCTCCACGACATCGGGTACGGGCACTCGCCCGAGCAGGTCGCCGCCGTCAAGGCCGACGCCGAGACCCTGATCGGCTACCACGACGCCGTCCACGCGCAGACGGAGGACTTCGTCCAGTCCGTGAAGGAGCCGGAACTGGCGCGGATCGTCGACGAGAACTGGATTCCGCCCGTCACGATGGCCGTCCGGCTCGTCAGCGTCGTCGAGGACGACCTCCAGCACGTCGGCCAGGCGGCCTACATCCGGGGAATGTACGAGCGCGCGCACATGTAGGGGGCGGGGCCCCCCGGACCCCGCCCCCTGCTCGCGGCTCAGCTGCGCGCCTTGTGGATCGCGTCCCGGGTGCGGTCGACGACCGCGGCCATCGGGCCCAGGGCGAGGTTCTTCGCCTGGCCCTCCACCCCCGGATGCGGATGCGTGGGCGCGACGGACTCGGCGGCCTTGACCAGGGTGGCCATGCCGGTGAGCTCGTCCGTGGAGCCCTTGATCCGCAGCTGCGGGAACTCCGACTCCTCCTCGTGCCGGGCGTGCGCCTCGATGGAGGTGCGCAGCTGGCGGAAGAGCGGCAGGAAGTCCGGGGAGCCGGTCTCCACCCGCTCCAGCCGCTTCAGGACCTCCTTGCCCTTCCTCTCCTCGTCCACGAGCTCGTCGACGGCGTCGTCCCCGCCCAGCTTCCGCCGCGCATACGGGTGGACGACCTCCTCCTCGGCGGTCTCGTGGACCGCGAGGAGCCGGCGCAGCTCGTCGAACTTCTGCTTTCGTCGCTCGCCGCTGCTCCGCTCGACGGTGTCGAGCAGCGAACGGATCTCGTCGTGCTGCTTCAGCAGCAGATCGACCACGTCTTCCCGAGTACCGGTGGCCATGGTGACTCCTTTCGGTTCAGCTGGTCATGTCTTTTGCCCTACCCCTGAGAACCGGTGAACCACGGTGACAAGAGTCACTGCCGGTTTCGATGTCCTCTCATGGAGATCGCTTGGTGAAGTCCTTTCGCAGTTCAGGGCAAAAGATCACGGTCTTCGCTCTTCACGGCGACCCCGCCGGGAAAACCGTGGAGACAGGTGAGGAACGGGTGAAAGGGGTGACGGATGAACGGACGCCAGGCAGCCGCGTCGGGGGTCGTGCTCTTCGTCTCGGTCATGATGATCCTGAACGGGATCTGGGGCATCATCGTCGGGATCGCGGCCATCGCCAAAAGGGAGTTCTTCGTTCTGGCCCCGAATTACGTGTACGAGTTCGACACCACCGGATGGGGCTGGATCCACCTCATCATCGGGGTGCTGCTCGTGGGCCTCGCGCTGGCGCTGATGTCGGGACAGGGATGGGCGCGCTGGCCCGCGGTCGCGCTGGCCGTGCTCCAGGCGATCGAGCACTTCTTCTTCATTCCCTACTACCCGTGGTGGTCCATTCTCGTCATCATTCTCGACATCATCATCATCTGGGCGCTGCTGACCTACATTCCCGAGACGGTCTAGCGGGGCAGGAGAAGGACTCAGGCCAGCACGCGAACGGTTTCCAGTTCGCGTCGACGGCGTCCGGGACGACCATTCCGGACTGCACTCCGCTGCGCAGGTATTCCAGGATGGCGGAGGTCAGGCGTTCGCCCGGGACGACGGCGGGGATTCCGGGCGGATAAGGGGTCGGCATTTCGGCGCCGACCCGGCCCGCGGCGTTCGCCAGGGGAATCTGCTCGGTGCGTCCGAAGAACGCGTCACGCGGTGGCTCGGCCTGCTCCAGGCGGAGTTCCCGCGGGCTGGGAACCGAGATGTCCGCCGGTTCCGGGAAGTCTTCGGCGTGCTGGACGAGATCGGAGAGCGCGGTGAGGAGACGGCCGGCGGTGTACTCGTCGTCGGCGTAGGTGAGCTGGGCGGAGCTGCGGCGGTGGTCGGAGACGTGCAGGTTGACCCCGTGCTGCTCCCGCATCCAGTCCGCGGCCTGGTAGCCGCTGACGCCCAGGCCCGTCAGGTCGATGATGAGCTGGAGGGGGTCCGGTGAGGCGGCGCGTCCGGGGCCGACGAATTCCGGGCCGTGGACGCGCAGGCCGTCGAGTTCTTCGACGGCCTGACGGGTGAGGTCGGCCGGCCGACGTGAAGTTTCTGAATGGTCTATGAAAGTCCCTTTCCCGGGGAGCTGCACCCCTCACTCGCGCCGTGTCCGGGCGGGCGGGGATCCCCTTTCGGGAAGGAAAGATCTTGAAAATTCAGTACACAGATGCATAGTGCTGAGTGCTAATTTACACAGAAGGGGTGTGCTGGGCGGGGAGGTGCCGAGGTGGGCTTCGGATTTCGGGTCGGTGTGCCGGGTTTGAGCGTGCGGGTCTCGACGCGGGGAGTCCGCGCTTCCGTCGGTCCGCGCATCGCCCGGGTGCACATGGGTTCCGGAAGAACGTCGGTCTCCAGCGGTCTCGGCCCCTTCTTCGCGTCGACCTCTCTGGGCGGAGGGGGCCGCGGGACGACGCGCAGGCGTTCGTCGGGGCCTTCCGCGGCGCAGCTCGAACGGGCGAGACGCGCCGCGGAACGGGCGCAGCAGGAAGCCGAAAGGGACGCGCTGATCGCCCAGCTCAAGGAGCTGCGCCGCCAGACGACCAGCGTCCACCTGCAGGACTTCCCGCCCGCGCGGCTTCCCATCGTCTCGCGGCCGCCCGCCCTCGACCAGGACTGGGCTCTGTCGGCGGCCTCCGCCTTCCACCTGCGCGGGCTGGGCGTGTTCGCGCGTGCCGATCGCGCGGCGGCCAGGCGGCGCGCCCGGCAGGAGGCGCCCGCCTACCTCGCCTCCGAGCGGGCCCGGCTCGCCCAGAAGCACCAGCAGCTCGCCGCTTCCGCCGACCAGTGGTGGCAGGCGCTCACCATGAACGACGAGGAGACGGTCTGCGAGGCGGTCAACGCCGCCTTCGCCGACAACCCGGCGGCCGGCTGCGCCGTGGGAGTGCGGGACGGCGTGCTGTCCGTCCTGATGAGGCAGCAGGACCTGGACACCCTGCCCGACCGGATGCCCGCCCTCACCCCCGGTGGACGGACGACGCTGAAGAAGCTCACCAAACGCGACAGGCTCCTGTGGTGGCTCACCATCATGGGCTCCAACGTCATCGCCACCCTGAAGGAGGCGTTCGCCTCCGCGCCCGGCATCACCGCGATCGACCTCGCGGTCCTCACCCGCATGTCCGAAACGCAGCGCCTCGGCGTTGTCGCCTACGGCCAGTGGACGCGCAGGGCGATCGAGACGACGCCGTGGCGCGAGCCCCGGGACGCCCTGCACTTCCTCGACCTGGGGCGGGACGTCTCCTGCTCGGTCACCGTCACCGCCTCCGGCAACCTGTCGACCGTCGTGAAACCACTCGACATCGAGCGTCTGCCGAGCCTGCGAGAGCTCCTGGAGACCGCCCTCGACGAAGGCGAACAGTCTTTGGACGACTTCGGTGACGTTCTGGAGCCCGCCTCGCCCCTGATCAACCCCTACGAGACGGTGCCCTTCGCGCAATGGCGCCAGAGTGCTGCTCCGAGCCCGCTGCCTCCCTCACCCGTCCACCTGGCGCCCGGACAGCACCTTCCCCTTCCCGAAGCGACCGTCCGCGACCTGACGGCGGCCTTCGGCTCCCTCGACCCGGACGCCGACCTCGTGCTCCTGCTCACCGGCGCGGACGGCAGGGTGGGCGGCGATGAGGACTTCGTCTTCTACAACCAGCCCATCGCCGCCCAAGGCGCGGTCCGGCTCCTGGGAAAGAGCTCCGAGGAGACCTACAGCGTCCAACGGGCGGCGCTCGACCTGGCCGCCCTGCCCCCGCACCTGCACCGCGTCATCCTGGCGATCGGCATGGGGCGGCCCGCCGAGGGGGCCGGCCTGCAACTCCACTCGATCGCCGGCTGCTGGGTCCTTCCCGTCCCGCCGGATCCCGCGGCCCGCGCGGTGGTGATCGCGGAGCTCTACCGCTCCGCCGACGGCGGGTCCGCGTGGCACCTCCGCTCCGTCGGCCAGGGCTGGCCCGGCGGCCTGGCCGACCTGGCACGGGCCCACGGCGTCGTGATCACCTGAGCCTCTCCGCGGAGGCGGGGGAGCACCCGGACCTCCGCCGCGGGCCGCCCCTGCGCGGGGCGTCCGCTTCCGCCGGGCCTCGTACGCGCGCCTCGCGGACGCGCCGGGAACCCGGTTGTAGCGTGAGGCTCTCCCGACACCCGAGGAGGATGTCATTGACGACTTACTCTCACTGTTGTAGTAAGGACCGGACGGCGGCAGGGCTCTGAAAGGCGACCTTTGACCAGACCTCCGACGGACCCGCCGGGCGGGACGCCCCGGCAGGTCGTCCACCCGCCGGACCGGCCCACCCCGCTGCCGCCGGGCGGCACCAACGCCGTCGGATGGACCCTCGGCCTCATCGGGGACGAGTGGAACCTCCTCATCCTGCGCCACGCGATGCTGGGCGTCCGGCGGTACGGGGAGTGGCGGCAGGAGCTGCCGATCTCCCACGCCGTGCTGACCCGCAGGCTCCACGTCCTCACGGAGATGGGGATGTTCGAGAGGGTCGAGTACCAGAGGAAGGCCAAGCGGTTCGAGTACGTCCTCACCCGGCGCGGCCGCGACCTGTGGCCGGTGCTGGTGGCGATCTGGGGCTGGGAGGCGGAGTGGGTGCAGGCGCGTCCCGAGCGCCTGCCCCGGATGGCGCACCGCACGTGCGGGCGGGCCTTCCTGCCGGTGCTCTCGTGCGCGGCGTGCGAGAAGCCCGCGCGGGCCGCCGACGTCACCGGGGGGTTCGGTCCGAGCGGCACCTGGAGCCGCTCGGTGCCGGCCGCCACCACCCGCCGCCGCTCGGCGTCCGCCGAGGGCGCCGGCATGTTCCCCGAGACGATGGCGCTGATCGGCAACCGCTGGTCGGCGGCGCTGCTGGGCGCCGCCTTCCAGGGAGCGCAGCGGTTCCGCGACTTCGAGCAGCGGCTCGGCGCCCCGCCGACGATCATCTCCGACCGGCTCCGCGTCTTCTGCGAGCTGGGCGTCTTCACCCAGGTGCCGGGAGAGGACCGGGCCGACTGGCAGAGCTACCGCTTCACCGAGAAGGGACGCGCCTTCTACCCGGTGGTCATGACCGCGATCGACTGGGGGCAGCGCTGGTTCCTCGCCGACGAGGGCCCCGCGCTGGTCTACACCCACCGCGACTGCGGCCAGGACCTGCGCACCCGGCTGATCTGCGACCAGTGCGGGGGGCTCTTGCAAGGCACCGAGGTGCTGGTCGGGAACAGCGTCTGAGGCGGTTCGCCGGAAAGGGGCGCCGCGGGGACGGGGACCGCGCCGCCCCCGGTCCCCGCGGCGGGTCTTCAGCTCCAGGAGGGGCAGTGGGTGTAGAGGCCCTCGTCGAAGTTGTCCTCGTACTGCTGGTAGGTGGTCGCGCCGGTGACGCGCAGCACGGTCTCGTCGTTGTAGCGCAGCGAGTTGTCGTGGTAGTTGTGACTGCCGGTGAAGACCAGCTTGAGGCCGCTCGTCCCGGCGTAGCTGCCTGAACCGGACTCGATGGTCATGTACTTGGAGTGGACCGTCAGGTCGTCGGCCGCGCAGCGCTTGATGCCGCTGAGCTTGCCGCTGATGATGCCGCCCACGCTCGAACCGTCGAAGTCCTCGAAGACGACGTAGACGCGGCAGCCCTGCTTCTTCAGGGCGACGAGCTTCTCGGCGATGGCCGTCCGGCCGAACTTGAGCACGGCGACGCGGATGCGGGTGAGGGCGTCGGGGTCCGTGCCGCACTTGACGTTGTCGAGGACGTTCACGATGGTGTCGGACTGGGCGTACGGGTAGGTGTAGAGCTTGTGCGAGCCGCTGGAGCCCGTCCAGTACTCGTCGTTGTCCGGGGTGGTCGTGCGGTTGACGCCGGTCTTCAGGCGGTTGAAGTAGTTGTTGTAGAGGCCGTACACGCCCGCGTCCGCGACGGTGTAAGCGTTGTTCCAGTACGAGACGCGGTTGTGGTAAGTCAGGTTGGCCGAGGTCTGGACGACGACGTTCTGCGCCGTGCCGGCCTGCGAGAACATGAAGAACTTGTTGTGGTTGATGCCCGTGCCGAGGCATCCCCAGCCCTTCTTGCACTGGGCGGCCCAGGAGCCCGCGCTCAGGTCGCCCCCGAGCGCGGCGCGCAGCGCGTCGTAGGCGGCCACGGAATCGCCGTCCACGGAATTGTTCATCAGGACTTTCACCTTGACTCCGCGGTCGGCGTGCGCGGAGATCAGGGCGTTCTTGATGACGTCCTCGCGCCAGGTGTACATCACGACGCGGATCTCTGACCCGGCGGCGGCGTTGTTGATGAGGTTGAGCAGGTGGTTCTGGATGGTGTTCTCCGCGCCTGCCCCGGCGGCCGTCGGCCGGTTGAAGAGCGCGCCCTGCGGCGGCGTGTAAGCGGCGTGGGCGGGGGCGCTCACCAGGAGGAAGGCCAGGGGGAGGAGCGCGGCGAGGTATTTCAGTCCAGATCTCATGCGAACCCTTCAACGGTCCAAAATGACCATGACACGGTAGATCAAGATCATAGGGGGATGCATGGCGCATTTCGGTCAGTCAAGGAGGGCCGCCTGTGCGGTGGGAAGCGGTTCGTGCGGGTCAGCGGGATGATGACTGCTAAGAATTCTCGCTGTATTTCGTGATTCAAGTCCTTTGCTCGGACCGCGGGGAAGAGGATCTCCGTAGCGGCCGGTGCGGCCCGGCCCCGTGGGCACGAGGAGAGGACAACGCGATGGGTCTTCGAGGACTGCATCCCGCCGAACGCGTCGCCGAGTACACCGCCGCGGGCTGGTGGAGCGAGGAGACCCTGGACGGGCTGTTCCGCGCGCGCGTGGCGGCCGCTCCCGGCCGGCTCGCGGTCGTCGACCCCGCCAACAAGGCGGATCTGACCGGTGAGCGGCCCCGTCGGCTCACCTGGCGCGAGCTCGACGAGGAAGTGAACACGCTCGCCCACACGCTGCTGGCGCAAGGCGTCGGCGCGGGTGCCGTGGTGGGCGTCCAGATGCCCAACACCGTCGAGCTCGTCACCGCCTACCTGGCGTGCTGGCGGATCGGCGCCGTCGTCTCGCCGCTGCCCGTCCAGTACCGCGAACACGAGATCACCGAGCTGGGGAGGCTCGCGGGCTTCGACGCGTACCTGACGGTCGACCGGATCGGGGACCGCTCGCCCGTCCGGGAGATCTGCGCCGTCCGCTCCGCGCTGCCCGAGCTGCGGACGGTCATCGCGTACGGCGACGACCTGCCGGACGAGGCACACCCCGTCCTCTCCGGTCCGGCGGCCCGCGAGATCGTCGAGGCCCACGCCGCCGCGCACCCGGCCGACCCGAACGACTGCGTGACGATCTGCTGGACGTCCGGCACCGAGAGCGCGCCCAAGGGCGTGCCGCGCACCCACTACGACTGGCTCGCCATCACCTGGGCGAGCGTGGACGCGCCGAGGCTGACGTCCGAGGACGTGCTGCTCAACCCGTTCCCGATGGTGAACATGGCGGGGATCGCCGGCATGTTCCTGCCGTGGCTGCGCGTCGGAGGCGTGCTCGTCCAGCACCACCCGTTCGACCTGCCGGCGTTCCTGCGGCAGATCGCGCTGGAGAAGGCGACGTACACCGTGGCCCCGCCCGCCCTGCTGGGCCTGCTGCTCGCCCGCCCCGAGATCCTCGCCGCCGCGGACCTCGGTTCGCTGCGCGCCATCGGCTCGGGCTCCGCGCCGCTGCCGCCCGCGATGGTGCGCGGATGGCAGGAGCGGCACGGCATCGGGATCATCAACTTCTTCGGCTCCAACGAGGGCATCGCGCTCCTCACCGACCCGCACGACGTGCCCGACCCCGAGCATCGCGCCCGCTACTTCCCCCGCTACGGCGTCCCCGGGGTGAAGTGGACGTCCCGCCTCTCCGACCAGGTGCGGGTGCGCCTCGTCGACCCCGCCACCGGCGAGGAGGTGACGGAGCCCGGAGTGCCCGGCGAGCTGCGCATCAAGGGGCCGACGGTCTTCCCCGGCTACCTGAACGGCGCGGACCTGCCCACCCCGTTCGACGAGGAGGGCTACCTGCGCACCGGCGACGTGTTCGAGATCGCCGGCGAGGACGGCCGCTTCCTGCACCACGTCGACCGTGCCAAGGACCTCATCATCCGCGGCGGCATGAACATCGCGCCCGCGGAACTGGAGGACCTCCTGGCCGGGCACCCCTCCGTCGCCGAGGTCGCCGTCGTCGGCTACCCCGACGACGTCCTCGGCGAGCGGGACGGCGCCATCGCCGTCCCCGCCGAAGGCGCCGCCCCCACCCTGGAGGAGCTCGTCTCCCACCTGCGCGACCGGCGCATCGCGTCCTTCAAGCTCCCCGAACGCCTCGAACTCCGCCCGTCCCTGCCCCGCAACCCCGTCGGCAAGATCCTCAAGCGCGACCTGCGCGGGGGGCTCCGCTGACCTTGCCGATCGGCTCGGTATCAGGATTCCTGACACCGAGTCGACCGGGCGGGAAAGGCGGGGTTCCGAGATTCTCGCCATGAGACCGGGCGGCACCGCGGAGGCGATGGGTGCCGGCGTGCACGGAGAGTGGAGGGGCGTCCACGTTTCTGTCAGTGGTATCTGACTTCCGTCAGTAGATGGTCATGGGACGTCCCGCCTCATTCTCCGCGCGGGAGCAGATTTCAGATCCAGATGGCGCAGGACAGGCCGTCGCTGAAAGTCTCCGGAGGGTCGGGGAGGGCGCGCGCCTCGCCCCGGGAGACGCGGCGCGCGGTCCAGGCGGCGGCCGCGGCGCCGAGCAGGTCGTCGACGCCGGCGCGCAGGCCGGGATCGCCGAGCTCGTTGGGGAGCATGATCCCGGCGCGGGCGAGGAGCTCGCGGCGGTGGTGGGCGCCGGCCCAGGACGACCTGCGGGAGGGCAGGTGCTCTCCGGCCAGCGCCGCGAAGCTCACCTCGGGCCGCACCTCGACGACCGGGAGGTGGGTCTCCCGCACCCAGTGCTCCACCTGGAGGATCTTGGCCCGGAGCGAGAACGCGTGGGGGGTGAGGCCGTCACCGGCCAGGCGGAGGTTGGTGGCCCGCGCGTCGTCGATGTCCGCGCTCTCCAGCGCCTCCCGCACCGGGACGATGGTCACCGAGTACCACTGCGGCCCGGCCTCCTTGCGCGCCAGCACGTCCGCCTGCCGCCGTCCGGCGTCGGCCAGCCCGATCGGCATGTCCACCGCCACCGCGTCGACCTTGCCGTCCCGCTCGGCCTGGTCGACCAGCCGGCCGATCTCCGGGGCGTGGTAGGCGGTCAGCCCTCCGTCCCACTCCACCGCGATCCCCACCCATCCTCTGCGGCAGGCGTCCACGCCCAGGACTCGCGGCTTGTTCATGCACTTCTCCCCGTTTTCTTGCATGTCGAAGACGACTGTAGAACCTCCGGGCCCATCTCACTGCCATAACGGACGGACTACGGAAATCTAGGTCAGTTAGCGGCACGCGACAGGGGAAAGGATCGCGTTCCGCCGCGACCCCGGAGGGAGGGGTTCCTTCCAGCGGGACATATCGGATCGGATCTCAACGTCACCACTCGATCACGCTACTGTCAATCACAAATCGGTTACAGGAGCGTTTGTTGACCCATGTCGACGCGTCGGTGAAATGCCGAAGATTGCCGCATATTCACGTCGGCCCCGGTGGGGCGCGCCCGAGGACGGGCCGGGGGTTTCTCCGGCTCCCGGTGGTGGGGATGTGGGGATTTTCCCGTCGGATTACCCTCTCGTGAGTGCTCCTTTGCCTGGCCTTGGGGGTGTGTCGCGGTAACAGAACGATCACGCTGGGTAGGGCGGGTCGGGACCAAGGCCGTTGGGACTTCGGGAAAGGGAGCTCGTGCTTCGTACTCGCCGTTTCGCAGGTGTTCTGGCCGTCGTCGTTCCGCTGGGGGTGTCGGCTGTGCCGGCTGTCGCGTACGCGGCCGCCGAGAGAGGGGCTCGGGTCGCGGTGAAGGAGCCACCCGGGGGCGAGGGCGTCACCCGGGTGCAGAACGGAGGGATGCTGACCCGCAAGAGCGCGGGGGGCAAGGAGAACTTCGAGTACCACTTCGAGGTGTGGCAGGTGCGGGGCGGGATCGCGCCCGGCGACCTGAACGCCGAGGTGACGGGGGCGATGCAGGTGCCGCTCTCGGGGCCCGCCTCGCTGGGGGAGGCCACCGGGACGCTGAAGGAGGGCGTCGAGCTGCCGTTCGACCTCAGCGTGGCCAAGGGCAGCACCCGGCTGTACCTCAAGGGGGAGAAGCAGGTCTGGGTGCAGATCAAGGCCGACACCCCGTACGGGAACTACGACCACGACGTGCACCTCTTCGACCTCGACGCGGCGGGGAAGCCCGGCGGCAAGCCGGCCGAGAAGCCCGCGGACAAGCCCGCCGAGCAGCCTCCGGCCGCGAAGCCCCCGGCTGAGAAGCCGGCCGACAAGCCCGCCGAGAAGCCCGCCGACAAGGCGGCGAGCGGGAACACGGCCAAGGGGGGCGTCACGGAGGACAAGGTGGTCAAGGACACCCTGTACAAGGTCGGCGCCTGACCGGTCGACGTCCTGGACTCCCGTGCGGAGGGGCCGTGGAGCCCCTCCGCACGGCCGTGCGGGGCCGGGAGCGCGCTCGCGCGGCAGCCGCGGGACCGCCGGATCGGCGGAGTACGTCCGCCGTTTGACGGGCTCCGCCGGTCTCCGGGCGACTCCACAATGGTGCTCGCGGCCGTGGTCCGGCCGCATGAGCACCGCGAGGAGAGCCGTGACGCAGCAGAGCCCGGTGGGCCCTCCGCCCCCCTTCGACCCGACCGTGGCCGCCACGCTGGCGGTCGTCCACAAGACCATGCCCGCGGACGGGCTCGTCGCCGCGCGCATCCCGGTCTACCGGGCGGCCGCAGCCGAGCTGGGCGCCCTGCCGGCCGCGGAGTTCACCGGGAACGGGGCGTTCACCGTCGAGGAGCGCGCGGTTCCGGGCCCGGAGGGCGCGCCCGACGTCCCGCTGCTGATCTGCCGCCCGGCCGGCGCGACCGGGCCGACGGGGGTGATCTACTACATCCACGGCGGCGGCATGGTGATGGGCACCAACCGGCACGGGGTGTCCGACATGCTGGAGATCGCCGGGGACCTGGGGATGGCGCTGGTCTCGGTGGAGTACCGCCTGGCGCCCGAGCACCCGCACCCCGCGCCCGTCGAGGACTGCTACGCCGGCCTGCTCTGGACCGCCGGGCACGCCGACGAGCTGGGCCTGGACCTCGGCCGCCTGATCGTCGCCGGCACCAGCGCGGGCGGCGGCCTGGCCGCCGCGGTGTCCCTGCTGGCCCGGGACCGCCGGGGGCCCGCGCCGGCCGGGCAGATGCTGATCTGCCCGATGCTCGACGACCGCAACGACACCCCCTCGTCGTTCCAGATGGCCGGGCTCGGCCTGTGGGACCGCACCTGCAACGACACCGGCTGGACGGCGCTGCTGGGCGACGCCCGCGGCGGCCCCGACGTCTCCCCGTACGCGGCGCCGGCCCGCGCCGAGGACCTCTCCGGCCTGCCCCCGGCGTTCATCGACGTCGGCTCGGCCGAGACGTTCCGGGACGAGGACGTCGCCTACGCCACCCGGATCTGGCGGGCGGGCGGCGTCGCCGAGCTCCACGTCTGGCCCGGCGGCTGCCACGGGTTCGACGAGCTCGCCCCGCACGCCGCGATCTCCGCCGAGGCCAAGGAGGCACGCCTGCGCTGGGCGCGCCGCGTCCTGTCCTCCTGAGGAGCGATGATGGAGAGGTGAGAGAGCTCGTAGGCAGGCTGACCGAGCTGGATCCCCGGGCGGGCGCCGCCGTCCGGGTCATCGCCTACTTCGACGCGCTCGTCGCCCAGCGGGCGGGCCTGGAGGCCATCGTCCGCGGCGCGGCCTTCCTGGCCAGGTGCCCCGCCCGGCTGGTCGACGAGGACCGCCGCCTCCACCTGCGCGCGACCCCCGACGGAGCCCCCGCCGACACCCGCGCCTTCGGCGGCGACGCCCGGGACGCGGTCGATCCGCGGTGGCCCGCCGAGGAGGTCGCGACCGGCGGGCCGGCCCGTCTGCTGCTGGAGCGGACCTCCGGGCCCGCGGAGCTGGATCCGATGATCCTCGAACGGGCGGCCGCCGCCGCCCGTACCGTCCTGGAGCGCACCCGGACTCCGGCCCGCGAGCCCGTCGAAATCCTCCTGGACCCGCGGACCCCGGAGCACGAACGCCTGTGGGCGGCCCGCCGTCTCGGTCTGAAGACCGACGGACCCGTCCGCGTCATCGTCTTCCCGGACGGACCGCCGATCATCCGGCCGGACGGTCCGGACGGTGCGAACGTCCCGGAGGGGCGCCGCGCCGGAGTGGGCGCCGCGGTGGACGTCGCGGACCTGCCCTCCTCCTGGGAGGCGGCCCGCACCGCCCTCCGCCTGACCGCCGAAGGCACCGACCAGGACCCGGGCCCGCGCGTCTTCCACGCCGAGGAGCTGGGTCCGCTGGCCGTCCTGGCCGCGCACGTCCGGCCGGGAGACCGCCCCGACCCCGACACCCGCGCCCTGGAGCGCGCCGCGGTCGCCGCCCCCTGGATGCTGCTGACCCTGGACACGGTCGCCTCCGCCACCAGCCTCCGCGCCGCGGCGACCGCCCTCACCGTCCACCACTCCACCCTGCAGACCCGTCTGGCCCAGGCCTCCCGCCTCCTCGGCTGGGACGTCCGCACACCCTCCGGCCGACTGCGCCTCCACCTGGCGCTCCTCGCCCGCCGCCTCCACCGCAACCCCTGACCTGCCGGAGCCGGTCCTTACCCGTCCCGTGGGTAGGGGAGGAATATGTTCTTCTTTTTCTCAAGTCGTCTTGGATGTCTGGGTTCGATCCTCATCAGCGTGGCCGCCACGCTGGTCCTCTATCTGGTCCTCACCCGCTGACCTTGCGCGCGGTGGTGACGCGCAGGGTGGTGCGCAGGGAGAAGGGCGCCTCGGGAAGCTCCGCGTGGACGGCGGCGCGGGCCTCCTCGAGGCGGGACTCGGGGATCTCCTCCATGAGGGCGCGCAGCCCGTGCGTCCAGAGCCAGTCCCAGAAGACGGGCCTGCCGGGGAAGCGGGTCTCGACGAGGTGCTCGGTGATCTCGACGTCGGCCCAGCCGGCGAGGAGGGCGGTGATGGAGGCCGGGTCGCCGAAGCGGTCGACGGGGCGCTCCCCCTCTCCGGCCGGGGCGAAGGCGGAGAGGGTCTTCACGACGGTGCCGAAGAGGGGGTCCTGGGCGCCGAAGGTGCTGAGGGCGAGCAGCCCGCCGGGACGCAGCAGGCGGTGGTAGGCGGCCAGGGCCTCCTCGGGGGCGGGCAGGAAGAAGATCACGAGCCCGGCGAGCACGGTGTCGAACGAGCCGTCGGGGAAGTCCGGGGCGCCGGCGTCGCCGACGGCCACGGTCACCCACGGCAGGTGGGCGGCGGCCGACGCCGTCAGCGCGACCATCCCCTCGGCGAGGTCGGTGCCCACGACGGACCCGGACGGGCCCG
Source organism: Actinocorallia libanotica (assembly GCF_039525175.1). Classification (NCBI taxonomy): domain Bacteria; kingdom Bacillati; phylum Actinomycetota; class Actinomycetes; order Streptosporangiales; family Thermomonosporaceae; genus Actinocorallia; species Actinocorallia libanotica. The sequence goes on along the minus strand of NZ_BAAAHH010000013.1, from coordinate 65,092 downwards.
CGGCCTCGGCGGCGGGGAACAGCACGTGCCCGCGCCCGCACCCGACGTCCAGGACGCGCGCGCCCTCGGCGATCGCGGCCCGTTCCACCAGCGCCCGTCCCATGGGGGCGAAGAACTCCACACCGACCTGTTCGTAGTTCGCCGCGGACCGGTCGAACACCCCTACAACGGAAGGCTTGCCATCGGAAGCGCTCATGTCCACGATCTTCGCATCTCTGCCGGTCCGGCGAACCTCGCCGGGCGGAACGGCGTCAGGACGGGGGGAAGCCGCCTGGAGAAGGGAGAGGGATGGATCGAGGGGAACCGGTGGAGGCGGAGCGGGTGCCGTGTCCGCGGTGCCGGAAGGGCGGGGTCGTGCCGGTCATGTACGGCTACCCGCACTTCACGGACGAACTGCAGGAGGCGCTGCGCGGGAGACGGCTCGTCCTGGGCGGCTGCGTTCCCCGGGAGGAGCGGTGGGCGTGCACGGCCTGCGGGACGAAGTACCTGGAGGAGCCGGTTCCCGGAGCCCGGCCGGGTGACTTCGTCCTGGGCGTTCCGGTGGAGGTCGACGTCCTGCGGGACGGGCGGCGGACGCGGGGGCTGGTCACCGTCCGCAGGCGCGACCCGTGGACGGTGGCCTTCCGCCTCCGCGGCTCCGACGACGGGCCCAGGATCGCGGCGCAGGGGGACGACCTCTTCGCCGCCTTCCAGCAGCTCTCCCGCGCCGCCGCCCGGGTGGGCGTCCGCCTCCTGGTGAACGGCTCCCGCCGCGACGCCCACCGGTGCCCGCCCGGATCGCCCGGCGCCGAGCGGGACGTCGCCTTCCTCACCTCCGGCGACGCGACCGCCCCGATCCTGGGGCCCGCCGACCCCGACCTGCTGGGCACGCCCGAGGAGCAGGACCGCGCCCATGCCGCCTGGCGCGCCGGTTCCGGGACGTGAGACCGCCTCGCGCGGGAGGCGGCCTCACGAAGGGGGCCGCCTCACGCGGGAGGCGCGGAGGTCGGGGCGTCGAGGAGGACGGGGAGGACGAAGCGTTCGATCATCATGCGCTCGTCGGCGGCGTCGTGTCCGGGATGGGCCAGCAGGGACACGATGACCCGCAGCAGCCAGCGCGCCCTCTCGCGGGTGCCGGTGTCGTCCGGGTCGCCGAGGAAGGCGGCGCACAGGCCCTGGAGGACGGCGGAGGCGTCGACGAGCTCGGCGGTGCGGGCGCCGTCCGCCCCGGTGAACCACGACGCCAGGACCGGGCTCTGCCGTACCGCGGCGAGGGCGGCCTGGACGGTCTCCGCGAGGCGTTCGCGCGGGTCGGTGAGGTGCCGGAGGCGGCGGCCGATGTCCGCCACGACGCGGTGGGTGTGGCGGTGCATGTACGCCACCTGTAGTGCGTGCCGGTTCTCGAAGTAGCGGTACAGCGTGGCCCGCGAGCATCCGGCGGCCTTCGCGATGTGGCTCATCTCGGTGGCGCCGACGCCGCGTTCGGCGAACACCTCTCCGGCGGCGTCGAGGATGCGTTCGGCGGCCAGGCCGTTGCGCTCCTCCTGCAGCCACGGGCGGCTCATGCGGACGGCCCCGGACGGAACGGAAGGGACTGGAAGCGGCGGACGAAGTGGCCGGGGGCGAACTCCCCGCGGTCGGTGTCCACCTCGAAGTGCGGGAAGCGGGCCAGCAGCTCCTCCAGGGCGATCCGGGCCTGGAGGCGGGCGGCGGACGCGCCGAGGCAGTGGTGGGCGCCGTGGCCGAAGCCGAGGGCGCGGCGCGCCCGGCGGGTGAGGTCGAGTTCGGCGGCGTCGTCGCCGAACTCGCGGGGGTCGCGGTTGGCCGAGCCGTACAGCAGGAGCACCTTGCGCCCGGCGGGGAGGACCTTGCCGTGCAGCTCCACGTCGCGGGTGGCGGTGCGGGCCAGCCCCTGGACGGGGGTGGTCAGCCGCAGCAGCTCGTCGATCGCGTCGGGGATGAGGCCCGGGTCGTCCACCAGCGTCCGCCGCTGGTCCGGGTGCGCCGCGAGCAGCCCGCATCCGGAGCTGAGGAGGCCGGTCGTGGTGTCGTTGCCGCCGGCGACCATGGTGAACGCGAAGCCGAGGACGCGCAGCGGCCCGAGCGGGTCGGAGTCGTCGAAGACGGTGCTCAGCGCGGAGATCACGTCGTCGCCGGGCTCGGCGCGCCTGCGTTCGAGGAGCTCGCTGAAGTAGCCGAACAGCTCCGCCACCGCCTGCCCGGCCGCCAGCGCGTCGCCGTAGGCGTTGGAGGCCACGATCTCCTCGGTCCAGTGGTCGAACCTCGCCCGGTCGGCCTCCGGCACGCCCAGGTAGTGGGCGACGACGAAGCTCGGCAGCGGCTTGAACAGCTCGGCGACGATGTCCACTTCGGCCGTGCCGCCGTCGGCGACGCGGTCCAGCCGCTCGCGCACGAACGCCCGCACCTCCGGCTCGATCGAGGTGACGCGGCGGGGGGTGAAGCCGCGGCTGACCAGCTTGCGGAACTCGGTGTGCTCGGGCGGGTCCAGCATCACCATCGGCGCGGCCTCGCCGAGCCCGATCCGCTCCCGCTCGCCGTAGGTGAAGGTCAGCCCCTCGGCCGAGGAGAACGTCCCGGTGTCCCGGGCGGCCTCCCACACGTCGGCGAACCGCGACAGCACCCAGTAGTCGCCCCGCTCGACGTGGTGCAGGGGGTCGTGGTCGCGCAGCCCGGCGTACAGGCCGAACGGGTCGCGCCACGACTCCCCTGAAAGGGGCGCGTATCCCTGGAACACTTCAGCAGTCATGTCGCGAATATGAGACATATCAGCTCTCGTGTCAACAGGGCGTGCGCCGCGGATTCAGCCCTTCCGCAGGGCCGCGAAGAAGGCGCGGAGGTCGCCGACCACTTCGGCGGGGCGTTCCATGGCGGCGAAGTGGCCGCCGTCCGGGAACTCGCTCCAGTGCACGATGTTCGTGTTGTCGCGTTCGGCCAGGCTGCGGATGGTCTTGAAGTCGTCGGCGAAGACCGCGACTCCGGTGGGGGCGGTGTTGATGGCGGGCTCGGCGCCCGAGTGCGCCTCCGCGTAGTGGTAGCGGCCGGCCGTGGCCTGGGTGTTGGTGAACCAGTAGAGGGAGACCTGGGTGAGGATCTGGTCGCGGGTGACCAGGCTCGTGCCGTTGCCGAAGGAGTTGAACAGCTCGCTCCAGGCGAGCTGGCCGACCGGGGAGTCGGCGATCCCGACGGCGACGGTCTGCGGGCGGGAGGCGTTGATGGCGTTGTAGCCGCCGACCGACTGGAACCACTGCATGTGCTCCAGGGCCGCGTACTCCTTGGGCCCGAAGCCCTCGAACTCGGCGGGGTCGCCCGACGGGAACGAGAACAGCTGGAGGACGTGCATCCCCAGGTATCCGGGCGGGCTCAGCAGGCCCAGCTCGCGGGAGATCATGGTCCCGGCGTCGCTGCCGTGCGAGCCGTAGGAGTCGTAGCCGAGCCGGCGCATGAGCGCGTCGAAGGTGCGGGCGACCTTCGCCATGGTCCAGTCGCCGCCTTCGAGTGGGGTGCTGAAGCCGAAGCCGGGGATCGAGGGGACGACCACGGAGAACGCGTCCTCGGCCCTGCCGCCGTGCGCGACAGGGTCGGTGAGCGGGCCGATCATGTCGAGGAAGTCCGCGAACGAGCCGGGGTAGGTGTGGATGAGCAGCAGCGGGGTCGCGTCCTTCTCGGCGGACGGCACGTGGACGAAGTGCACGGTCTGCCCGTCGACGTCGGTCAGGTAGTGCGGGAACTCGTTCATCCGCGCCTCCTGCTTCCGCCAGTCGAACGAGGCGCGCCAGTACTCGACGGTCTCGCTCAGGTAGGCGTTCGGGGTGCCGAGCGTCCAGTCGTCGTTCGCCGCGGGGCGGGGGAGCCGGGTGTTGGCGAGCCGGCGGGTGAGGTCGTCGAGCTCGGCCTGGGGGATCTCGACGTGGAAGGGGCGGATCTCGGCGTTCTGCGTCTTCGTCATGGCCTCAAGGTAGGAGCCATAGCGGAAGATCAGATTCCTCATTGACGCCATAATCCGAAGAATGTTGGAGACCTCTTCGAGACGGCTCGCCCTGCTCTCGCTGCTGCAGTCACGGCCGGAGTGGCCGGGCCCCGAGCTGGCCGAACGCCTCGGCGTGAGCACCCGGACGATCCGCAACGACGTCGAGAGCCTGCGTGAACTCGGCTACCCGGTGGAGTCCACGCGCGGAGCGACCGGCGCCTACCGGCTCGGTCCGGGCGCGAGGCTGCCGCCGCTGCTGCTGGACGACGAGGAAGCCGTCGCCGTCGCGATCGGGTTGCGGGCCGGTACGGGCGTCAGCGGTATGGAGGAGAGCAGCGCGCGCGCACTGGCGAAGCTGGAGCAGGTGCTTCCCCACCGGCTGCACCGCCAGGTGGCGGCGATCCACGAGTCCACCACCAGGGCGCCGGAGTACCTCGGCACCAACGTCGCGGACCCCGAGATCGACTCCGCGGTCCTGTCCCGGATCGCGGCGGCCGTCCGCGACCGGGAGTGGTTCCGCTTCGACTACGCGATCGAGCCCGAGGCGCCGTCCGACGCGCCCACCGCCACGCCGTCCGTGCCGGACGGCCGCAAGCTCGTCGAGCCGTACCGCCTGGTCAACTGGCGGCGCCACTGGTACCTCGTGGGCCGCGACCCGCGGTCCGGCGACTGGTCGGCCTACCGGGCCGACTGGATCACCCCCCTGATGCCGACCCGCCGCGCCTTCACCCCGGTCCCGCTCCCCGGCCTCGACTACACGAGCTTCGTTCTGCGCGACGTGGCCGCCACCGGCTGGAAGGTCCACGCCCGCATCACCGTCTTCGCCCCGGCCGAGGAGGTCCTCGCCCGTATCAACCCCACCGTGGGCGTCGTCGAGTCCGTCGACGAGCACAGATGCGTCCTGGTGACGGGCGCCGACAGCCTGGAGACGATCGCCGTCTACATCGGCATGCTCGGACTCGACTTCAAGGTCACCGGGCCGCCCGGCCTCGTCACGCATCTGAAGACCCTCGGCAACCGCTACCTCGACGCGGTGAGCCCTTGACGAGCCGAAACCTAGGATCGCGAATATGACGCTGCTCGACTTGAACCCCGACCAACTGCTCTCCACCACCCGCGCCGTGCGCAAGCGGCTCGACTTCGGCCGCGAGGTACCCCAGGACCTGATCCGCGAGTGCGTGGCCATGGCCCTGCAGGCCCCGTCGGGCTCGAACGTCGTCACGATGCGGTTCGCCGTGGTGCGGGACGCCGAGAAGCGCCGCGCCATCGGCGACGTCTACCGGGAGGTCTACGCCGGCTACCGGGCGTCACCGCACTACGCGGGAAGGCAGGCCGGCGACGAGCAGGCCCGCGTGGCGAGCTCCGCCGACTACCTGGGCGAGCACATGGGCGACGCTCCCGTCCTGGTCATCGGCTGCACGGAGGGGCCCGACCGCGCGTCGGCGAAGGCGATGCTCGGCAACATCCTCCCGGCGATGTGGAGCTTCATGCTGGCCGCCCGCGCCCGCGGGCTCGGTACCTCCTGGACGTCCATGCACCTGGCCCGGGAGCGTGACATTGCCGACATCCTCGGCATTCCATATGACACCGTCGCCCAAGCCGTCCTCACCCCGCTCGCCTACACCAAGGGCACCGACTTCCGCCCGGCCAAACGGCCCTCCCCCGACTCCGTCATCCACTGGGACACCTGGTAGCGCGAACCCTCTCGGCCCGGTCAGGTGAAGAAAATGGGCTGGGTCACCGTGGCCGGGAGGTCGCCGCCCGCCACGGTGAAGGCGGCGAGCGCCTGGATGAGGGCGGTGCGCTGCTCGGGGTCGAGGCGGGCGACGACCTGGGAGATCTCCTCGTGGCGGCGGGCCGTCACGTCCGCGACGACGCGGTGCCCGGCGGGGGCGAGGCCGAGGAGGATCTCGCGGCGGTTGCGCGGGTTGACCCTGCGGGTGATCAGCTGCGCGAGGACGAGCCGCTCGGCCATCCGCAGCGCGGTGGAGGGGTTGACGCCCAGGAGGTCGGCCAGCGCCGACAGCTTCATCGGGCCCTGGACCGACAGGCTCGACAACATCCGGAACTGGGGGAGGGTCACCCCTTCGCCGACGGCGGCGAGCGAGCGCGCCGAGATCGCGACGAGGAGCCGGGAGGCCGTCAGGAGAGCCGTGGTGACGGCTTCGATGTCGGCGCCGCCGGGCGTCTCCACGACCTGCTCATGGTTCATGCCCCCTTTTGTACCGCCCTTCCCGACGTTCGGTATTTTGCATGATGCAATCCTTGCATCATGCAAAGGTAATTGGTAGCTTCGCTCGCACGATGCGAGCGGGGCGCGGGGGACGAGCCCCCGCGAGAAGGCTAGGGGGGCCGTGCATGTCGCTGCCAGGGGGCCGCAGGTCCGTATGGGCGATCCTGGTCGCGACCGTGGCCGTCGTGGCCGTGGTCGCCGGGGTCTTCCTGCTCACCGGAGGGCAGAGCGCCCCGGCGCGGGAGACGTCGGGGGACACCACCTTCGCCATGCCCGAGGACGAGACGTCCCCGTCGGGCGCCACGGCCGAGCCCCTCCCGCCGGACGGTACGCCCGTCGAGAAGCCCCAGGTCACTCCGCAGGCGACCGCCCTCAAGGAGCGTAAGATCCCGGAGGCCGTCCCCGAGCGCGAGCGCAGCGCGCCGAAGGACTGGGGCGGCTGCGACCGCAACTACGGGGAGTCGACCCAGTGCGTCCCGTGGGAGTTCCCCGACGGCATCACCGCTCCTGAAGACAAATGCCTCTGGCTCGAGCTCAACGGTTTCACCACGGCCATCGAGGTCGCGGGTACCGACCGGCAGCGGCTCGACACCGACGGCAACAAGATCGCTTGCGACGGCTGACCGGCAGTGCCGCGGCCCCGAGGAGTTCGACGATGAGATTGCGCAGGCCGAGAGCGCGCGTGTTCCTGGCCGGGTCGGCGCTGCTGGCGGCAGCCCTCGTGCAGGGCGGCGTCCCCGCGCACGCCGCGCCCAACCTGGTGCCCAACCCGAAGCTCGAGACCCTCTCCGGCAAACTGCCCAAGTGCTGGCAGGTGTGGAAGAAGGGCCGCAACACCGGCTCGGTGAAGCTCGTACGCGGGCGCGCCAGCAAACGCGCGGTGCAGATCACGCAGAAGATGCGGGTCTCCGGGGCGCGGGCGCTGGTCCAGACCGCCGGGTGCGCCATCAAGAAGGTCAAGCCGGGCCAGCGCCTGAACCTGTCCTTCTACATGAAGTCCAACACCCCGAAGACGTCCGTGATGTTCTTCCGGCAGAAGAGCAACGGCACCTGGGTGTCCTGGGCGGACTACGGAGTCGGCGGCGCGACGGGCAAGTGGCGCAAGGCGACGGTGAAGACCGCGCCGGTGCCCGCCGGCACCAAGGCCGTCCGGTTCGGCCTCGCGATCTCCGGCAAGGGCGTCATCACCACCGACGACTACGTCCTGACGGCCACCGCGGGCGCCTCCGGCAAGTGCACCGACGCCACCGGCTGCGTCGAGGGCAAGTGGCGCTACGTCGACTTCGGCGACCCCGTGCCGAACGCGAACGACCAGGACGCGGGCGACGCGGGCGGGCTGGCCAAGAAGAAGGGCGTCCGTGCGATGCACACGGTCGTCCTCAACAACGGCAAGGTCCTGCTCATCGCCGGTTCGGGGAACAACGCGCAGAACTTCGCGGCGGGCAGCTTCGAGAGCATGCTCTACGACCCCGCCACCGGGAAGTACCGGAAGATCAAGACGCCGGTCGACATGTTCTGCGCCGGGCACGTCCAGCTCTCCGACGGCCGCGTCCTCATCATGGGCGGCACGAAGAAGTACTCCGCGAACGACACCGGGTACCAGGGCTGGCTGGGCGAGGACAAGGCCTACGTCTTCGACCCGAAGGACAACAAGTACCACCGGACCAACGACATGAGCGACGGTCACTGGTACCCCTCCGCCACCATCCTCGGCAACGGCGACGTCTACTCCGTGGGCGGCTACGCCGCCGACTACCAGAACAACTACCAGTACGTCTCCCGCGTCGCGGAGCTGTTCAAGTACAACAAGAAGTCCAAGACCGGCGGCGCCTGGCTGCCCGCGAACAAGGTCGCGCAGAGCAACATCAACTGGTCGACCTACCCCGCGCTGATCCTCATGCAGAACGGCAAGCTGTTCTACTCCGGCAGCAGCGTGTTCGGCCACCCGGTCATCGGCAACAGCAACGACAACTACACGCACAACGAGGGCAACTTCCTCAGCGCCGGCATCTTCGACTACAAGAAGAAGAACTCCTTCAAGGAGGTCCCCGGCCTGAGCCAGAAGTGGGCGCGCGACCAGTCCGCCAGCGTCCTGCTCCCGCCCGCCCAGCGCCAGAAGGTCATGACGATGGGCGGCATGGACTTCTCGCAGGACGGGCCGGGCGTCGCGCACGCGCACACCGACATCGTCGACCTGAACGCCGCCAACCCCAAGTACAAGCGCGGTCCCGACCTGAACGCGGCGAAGGTGTACGTCTCGGCCGTGCTGCTGCCCGACGGCAAGGTCTTCGAGACCGGCGGCTCGTACGCCAACCGCACCCAGTACGTGCGCGAGGCGGCGATGTTCGACCCGAAGAAGCCGAACGCCTGGACGGCGATGGCCGCCGACAAGGTCGGCCGCACCTACCACAACAGCGCGGTCCTGCTGCCCGACGGCCGGGTCCTGGCGTCCGGCTCCAACCCGATCAGCAACTTCTACGAGACCCGCATCTCGATCTACTCGCCGCCCTACCTCTTCAAGGGCGCCCGTCCCAAGATCCAGAGCGTGAGCAAGAAGTACTGGTCCTACGGCGGCGGTTACACCTTCAAGACCAACCGCAAGATCAAGACCGCCTGGCTGATGCGCCCCGGCGCGGTGACCCACTCCTCCGACCCCAACCAGCGCGCGGTGGCCCCGGAGAAACTCACCGTCAAGGGCAACACCGTCAAGTTCAAGCTCACCAACAACCCCAACATCGCCCCTCCCGGCTGGTACATGCTCTTCGCCACCGACGCCCAGGGCGTCCCCTCGGTGGCCAAGTGGGTGCACGTCGGCGGGTGACCGACCTACCGCCTGACGGCGCCGCGGCTCCGGCCGCGGCGCCGTCGCCGTTGTGCGGGACGCATGGCGGCCACTCGCGGACCGTGCCGGGACCGGCGGTGTTCGCACGGCACGGGGCTCACAGAGCCGGGCGCAGGACGCCCTTTCCACTCGTCATGCGGCACGGGACGCACGACACCTGCCGCCGAATGGTGCCGTTCTGCACACCTTGCTGAACTTTGCGGCATTACCTCCGTTTCCTCCTGCACAATGGCGTGATCGACATCCGAAGATCTCGAACCCTGAGGACTCCCGTGAACCCCCTGGCCCCGCGCGACCCTGAGGAGATCTACGGCTACCGGCTGCTCGGTCGGCTGGGAGAGGGCGGGCAGGGCGTCGTCTACCTGGCGGAGGCGCCCGACGGGCGGAGGGTCGCCGTCAAGGTGATGCACGGAATGGTCGACAAGGACTTCCGGCGGGAGGTCGCCGCCGCGCACAAGGTCGCGCCGTTCTGCACCGCGCAGGTCATCGAGTCCGGCGACGACTACGTGGTCACCGAGTTCATCGACGGGCCGTCCCTGCGCGACGCCGTCGAGGAGGACGGGCCGCTCACCGGCGCGGCCCTGTACCGGCTGAGCGTGGGGACGGCCACCGCGCTCGCCGCGATCCACCAGGCGGGCATCGTGCACCGCGACTTCAAGCCCGGCAACGTGCTCCTCGGTCCGGACGGGCCCCGCGTCATCGACTTCGGCATCGCGCGGAACCTGGACGCCACCGCCTCGGTGAGTGGTTCGATCGTCGGTACGCCCAGTTTCATGGCACCCGAGCAGTTCTCGACACGCGCCGTCACGGCCGCCGCCGACGTCTTCGCCTGGGCCGCCACGATCGCCTACGCCGCCAACGGGAGCCCCCCGTACGGGCAGGATTCCATTCCGGCCGTCATGCACCGCCTTCTGACCGCCGAACCCGACCTCGGCCTCATCGACGAACCCCTGCGCGGGCTGCTCGCCCGCTGCCTGGCCAAGGAGCCTGCGGAACGTCCGAGTGCCAGCGAAATCCTCACGAGCCTTCTGGAGAACACCGGCGGCTCCGACGCGCTCGCTCTGGGCCGTGCTACCGCCGTCGAGGCGTCCACCGACGACAGCCGGACCATCCGGTGGACGTCCCTCCGCATGACTCCGCACACGGAGCCTCCGCGGCAGCGACGCCGCTCTCGAAAACTCCCGATGGCCGCGGCGGCCGTCGTCGGCTTCATATTCACGGCGGGAATCGGAGCCGTCGTGATCGATCAGATGGGGGAGGACGAGCAGGCAGCGGCTTTTTTTGACGCAGAGGCACCTCCAGAGAGCAGTACGGAGTTCGCGGAGGCCATCGAAGCGGCGGTGGCCAAGTCCAGAACGGCGAACGTCAAAGTGTCCGGCGGCCGTCCGGACAGCCTTGAACGACTTGAGGCGGAAGGCAGACTCGACTACAAGGCAGGCCGGAAGACCAGTTACGAGGTCTCGTTGCGCAACCCGGTCGACCCTGGCGAAGGCGCCGAGTCGCGCCATCTGATCCTCATCGGGGACACGGCCTACTCCCAGGCGATCGGCGGCGACGACCCCCGGCCCGCCGGAAACTCCGCCTATCTCCAGGGCTCCCCGCACGTGGACCTCCTGATCGAGACCCGCTGGGTGAGCTCTCCGCAGAACATCGCGGCGCTGATCCGCGAGCAGGTGTCCTTCACCCATGCCAAGGACCGGGCCACCTGGACGCTGGGCGGCAGCGCCTCGAAAAAGGAGCTCGTCCAGAATCCGGAGCTCGGTCCCTTCTACAAGGGTTACGACACCATCCGCTTCACCCTTCTCCTCGACTCCGACTACCGGCCCAAGCGCCTCGACCTCGACCTCCGGAAGAAGGTGAGCGGCGGCGGCCTCTACCGTTCCTTCTACCAAGTCACTTACGGCAACTGGGGCAGCAGCGGTACGATCATCAATCCGCAGTGAAAGGTGATCATTGCTCGATTCCCTGACGAAATCGCAAGCCCGCGCCATGATCCTCCGCACCCACGGCCTGGCCCATGTGCCCGCGGACGCCCGTCTCGACCCGCTTCTCGCCGGGTACGACAGGACGCTGGAACTCGGCTTCGGCCTGGCCTTCTACCGGACGGTCGAGCGCTACATCGTGCAGACCTGCAAGGCGACCCAGCTGCGCCGCCTCCCCAAGCTCGTCGAGAACGAGGACGAGGTACGGCTGCTCGTCGGCGTCTACCGGGGAGAACCCCTCTTCGACGGGAGCTGGCGGGGACGCGTGTACCGGATGACGGAGGAGACGGTGTTCGGCGCCCGCCCCGGTCGGCAGCGAACGCACAGAAGCGCCCGCTGCCCGCTCACGACGAAGAGCCTGTGAGTCAGTTCTGCGGCTGAGGGTTGTCCCGCAACCACTGGTCGAACTTCGCCTTCAGCTTGAGGAACTCGTCGTAGGACGCCGCGTATTCGGTGCGGCGCTCGGTCGGGTTCGTGGTGACGAAGTAGAGCCACTTCCCGTCGGCCGGGCTCATCGCGGCCTCGATGGCGGCGACGCCCGGATTGCTGATCGGCCCCGGCGGCAGCCCCTTGTGCCGGTAGAGGTTGTAGGGCGAGTCGATGTCCTGGTGCCGCTCCCGCACGTCGATGGTGCGCTTCTGCCACGCGTAGAGCAGCGCCGGGTCGAACTGCAGCGGCATGTCGATCTTCAGCCGGTTGTGCAGGACCCGCGAGATCATCGGCCGGTCCTCGGGACGGCCCGCCTCGGCCTCGATCAGGCTCGCGACGGTGACGACCTCTGCCGGGTCCAGGCCCAGCGCCTGGCCTTGGGAGAAGTCGACCTTCTGCGTCTCCTGCTTGAACCGGTCGACCATCATGGTGAGCAGCTGGGCGGCGGTCGCGTGCGGCGGAAGGTCGTACCGGCCGGGATACAGATAGCCCTCGACCTTCCCCTTCGCCGACTCCGGAAGCCCCAGAGAAGCCGGATCGACCTTCTCGAACTCCTTGACGGGGATGTTCGCGGCCTCCGAGAGCAGCGCGTAGACCTCCGAAGCCCACCTGCCCTCGGGAACGTGCACGACACCGATCCGGGAGTCCGGGCTGAGCAGCATCGTGACGGCCGACTCGGCGGACATCTCCTTGCGCACCTGGTAGAAGCCCGGCTGCAACGTCTGGAGCTTCGCGCCCGCCGCGTTGGTGAACGCCTCGACGGACCTGATGGCGCCCGCCTTCTGCAGCGCCCGCCCCACATGGGCGGTGGAATCACCCTTCTTCACCTCGACGGTGACCGTCCCCGTCCCCTGCCCGGTGTAGTCGGGGGGCGGCATGTGCCCCTGGAGCTTGTCGTAACCGAAGTAGAGGCCTCCGCCGATCACCGCCAGGAGAAAGAGCAACGAGACGACGACCGCCGCTCCGCCGCGCTTTCTGCGCCTGCCCCGAGAGGGGCCGCCCTCTTCCCACAGGTCCGGATCGACGACCATCGCTTCTCCTGATCGGTCTGCTACGGAAGACGATGCTCTCCGGAGACCTCCCCGGCCCTTCGCCCCCGCCATCGCTTCGCGGGGGATTCTTTACCCGGAACAGGCCGCTTGTTTCAGCACCGGACGAAGGTCACACGAGCGGGACTATCGTGGTGACCGTGCCGCACAGGGAAGGGCGTGGGAGAACACGCCACGGGGAAGAGAACGACGGGCGAGTGCGCAGGGTCTCCACCCGCAACGCGCAGTTCCAGACCTGGCAGGCGCTGCTCGCCAACCGCAACAAGCGCCAGAAGCTCGGTGAGTTCCTCATCCACGGCGTCCGGCCGATCTCCCTGGCCGTGCAGTACGGCTGGCCGCTGCACCGCCTCCTCTACCCGACCGACGCCCGCCTGTCGTCCTGGGCCAAGGACCTCATCCGCGACAGCGGCGTCCCCGCCATCGCCGTGGACCCCGAACTCCTGCACGAGCTCGGCGAACGCGACTCCGCGCCGCCCGAGCTCATCGCCGTCGGCGGCCTCGGCCCCGACGACCCCGGCCGCCTCGGCACGGCGCCCGACCTCCTCGCCGTGGCCTTCGACCGCCCGTCCAGCCCCGGCAACATCGGCACCCTGATCCGCTCCGCCGACGCCTTCGGCGCCTCCGGCCTCATCGTCACCGGCCACGCCGCCGACGTCTACGACCCCAAGACCGTACGGGCCAGCACGGGCTCCCTGTTCCGCCTGCCCGTCGTCCGCGTCCCCTCGCCCGCCGACGTCCTGGCCTGGGCCGAGTCCCTGCGCGGCAAGGGCGTCCCCCTGCGCATCGTCGGCACCGACGAGCACGGCGCCACCCCGGTCGCCGACTGCGACCTGACCGGCCCCGTCCTCCTCGTCGTCGGCAACGAGACCACCGGCATGAGCACCCGCTGGCGCGAGATCTGCGACGAGACCGTCGCCATCCCCATCGGCGGCGCCGCCAGCTCCCTCAACGCCGCCTCCGCCGGCACCCTCATGCTGTACGAGGCCGCCCGCCAGCGCGGCTTCCCCGCGGCGGGCACCCCGGCACCGTAGGCGCCGGGGCCTTCACCCGCGGCTCACACCCGGTAGAGCTTCAGCCCCACGTGGTCGACGATCCACCGGTGGTCGCGCGTGTCGAGCGCGAAGTAGATGCGTCCGACCCGCGTCGGCGGCACGTGGTCCTCCAGCTTGATGTGGTGGACCCTGCTGAACTGCCGCCCGGCGAACCAGAACCTGTCCAGCCCGTTCTTCTTCAACGCCTTGTCGATGGGCGAGTACCGCAGCCCCACCGTCCTGATCAGCCAGTCGTGCAGCCGCTCCCGCACGTCCCCGCTCGACCCCCGCCACTGCGCCGCCGCCTCCGACAGCCGGTCGAGCGTCTGATACATCAGCTCCTCGTTCTGGTACCGGCACCTGATCCACGACCGCTGCGCCGCCGAGGTGAACACCAGCCCGCCGCCCGACCGCTCCTCATACCCCCGGAACAACCCCGGCGCCTCCCGGCGCCGCCCCTGCCGACCACCCGCGCACCGCGCCATCTCCATGGGGGGCTCCTCCCTGCGAGGACGGACGCGCCCGCGTCAACGCACGGACGCGCTAACCCGCTCAGGCTAACCCCACAAGAACCGAGAAGCACTCTTATAGCGAGAATGTCCCGGGGTGTCGCAAGCGGCCCGGTCAGGAGGTGAGGCGCCAGAGGTGGATGCTTCCGAGGTCTGTGCCGACGGCGAGGGTGCGGCCGTCCGGGCTGAGATCCATGAAGAGGATGCGGGCTCGGCTGCCGGATACGGGGCGGCCGATCGCGGTGTGTTTCGCGGTGTCCCAGAGGCGGAGGTCGCTGTTGCGGTCGGCGGTGACGAGGAGACGGCCGTCGGGGGTGAAAGCCAGGCCGTGGACGGGGTGCGGATGGTGGAAGGAGGCCGTCAGGGCACGGGTCTCAACGTCCCAGAAGCGGACTTCGCCGTCGAAGCAGCTGGTGGCCAGGAGGCGGCCGTCGGGGCTGAGTTTGGTTCTGGTGACCCAGTGCTCGTGACGGAGTCGTTCACCCACCTGGGTGTGGGTCTCGGTGTCCCACAGGACGGCCCAGCCGAGTTTCTCGCCCGAACAGCCGCCACTCGCCAGGAGGCGGCCGTCAGGGCTGAAGGAGAGCGAGGAGACGGGCAGGCCGTGGTGCAGCGGTCCCTTGATCCGGACACGTTGCTCGACGTCCCACAGGTTGACCATCGACTCTTCGCAGCCGACGGCGAGGCGGCGCCCGTCGGGACTGAAGGCCAGGCTGAAGACCGTGTAGGGGCCTTGGTCGAGGATGGCGCCGGTCCTGGCTCCGGTGGTCGTGTTCCAGAGGTGCACGCGGCTGCCGAATCCGATGGCGAGGGTGAGGCCGTCAGGGGTGAAGGCGAGCCCGCTGAGATAATCGGAGTCGGTGAGGGTTTGGCCTATCTGGGTGAAGGTGTCCATGTTCCACAGCCGGAATTCCCCATGATCCGGGGGGTTGCCGATGGTGGCGAGGGCCTTGCTGGTCGGGTTGAAGCCCAGCATGAAGAAGCCGTTCTGGGTCAGATGGCCGAGCAGGGTGAGGGCCGGGGGCCCGTCGGGTTCGTCATCGAGGAGGAGAAAGGAGGCCGGAGGGACCGTCGCGGCGAGAACCCCGGTGGCTCCCAAGCCGAGCAGGCGCCGTCGGGTGAGGAAGCGCGGAGCGGGCGCGGGGGCGTGCAGGAGCGCGAGGAGCCGGTCCGCAGCCTGGGCGGCGGTGGGCCTGAGGGAGGGGTCGTGGCTCAGCAGTTCCTCGATGAGGGGCTGCAGGGGTCCCGCATGGCTTATGAGAGCCGAATCGTCGTGGTGGTGCCCTTCGACGGCGTAGCGCAGGCTCTCGCCGAGCCTGCGGAGGTCCTCCTCCGGCCTCCCCGCCTCGGTGAGGCCGGGGCCGAGGACGACCCGCTCTCCGTCCTGCAGGATGGAGCCGGGGCTGACGTCCCCGTGTGCGTCGCCTGTCGCATGCATGCCGGCAAGCGCCGAGGCGACCAGCGCTCCGACCCATGCGACGCTCGGAACCGGCAGCCGTCCTTCTTCCCGAACGGCCTGTTCCAAGGACCGCGGTGCGACGAGGACGGCGGTGTCGGGGAGCAGTGGCTCCGTTTTCTCCGCCATGGTCGGTCACCACACCACAGGGACGAGGGGTCCGTCGAGACCCCGATGATCAATCGTGATGAGGTCGAGGCGCCCGGGTGTCGCATGCTGGTGAAATCGGTACACAGATCTGAGAGTTCCGCTACCGTAAGCTCCGCTGCGGCCAGCTGACGGAAGTAGAGGGCGTGGTGATCGAGGACCACCAGCTGGAGCCCGACCCGCCGTAGGACCCCTCTCCCGTACCCGGCCGGCCCGGACCCCGGTGAAGGCGAACCGCTGGCGCAGTGCGGAGTCCGGCAGCCTGGTGCTGCGGTCGGCGTCCCGCGCCGCACGGAGCCCGGACTGTACGTTCCGCCACAAAAACGATCTTCTTCTCGTGGCAGACTCCCCGCATGACGAAGCAGGCGGAGACACCGCTGCCCTTCCGCGGCTGGCGCAAGGGCCGCATCCCCGTGACCCACGCCCCCGAAGGGCAGGCGACCATCGCGGAGATGAAGGGCCGGCTTTTGGGAAGCCTCGACGTCCACGGACTGGTCGACACCCCGGAACGCCTCGAACGCGGCGGCTGGGTCGGCTCCGGCAGCTACATCAGGGGCAGGTTCCGCTTCCTCGTCCCCAAGGAGTACACGCACCTCCTGGTGGAGAACAGTTCCAACGAACTCCCCTTCTTCCGATGGAAAGCCGGTTTCCTCACCTCAGAGGACTGCCGTGAACTTACCGGGACCGTCACTGGCGGGTGCCCCGACGTCCTGCGCCACCACGGCCCCGCCACGACCGCTCTCCTGGAGGTGGGCTCCGGCTACGCCCACGTCCGCCACACCCGCCCTGACGCCGCCCCCGAGGACAGGCACCACGACATCATCAACTTCAGCAAGGGTCCGTTCCGCGGCCGGGTGGAGATCCCCGGCCCCGGCCTGATCCTCATCGACACCCTCGTCCGCTGGAAGCTCACCGTGAGCTCGTCCCCCTCGGCCTGAACGACGTCCGCGGTCCCGTCGAACGCGCATCGCCCGTCCGCCCCGCCACACGCGAGGGACCTGGCATCACCCGCTTGACCGGTTATCTCACCTGATCCCACCCACCTGGACTCCCGTCATGAGCCGCGTCTATGCCGGTTCCAGCTTCTGCTACCGCAGCGGCACCAACCTCGAACCCGTCCTCTCCGACGACGATCCTCTGGAGTTCCTCGCCGAAGCCCTGCGGAGCAGGGTCTTCCATCCGGCCGTCCTGGACGTCGTCACCGGTACCAGGACCACCGACGACGTCTACGGCCGGGACATGGAGGAGCACGAGACCTACTCCTACCGGCTGAACCTCGACGCTGAGGAGATCACCTGCCTCCGCGCCCTTCTTCCAGAACCACCCGACTGAGCGCTATGTGAACATTGTTACCAAGTATGCGAATGTTTTCGACATCTTCAAGGTAATGTACGTTTTACTATGGCAACGAATGAGATGGATGAAAATCCCGAGTCGCGCTTCTCCTTGGTGCTGGTGGCGGCGGCAAGGCTTCCCGGTGTGCGCATCAACAGGGACGCTTACCTCCGAAAGGAGTTGGGTCGCCACTGCTCCGAAGACCAGGTCCGCAGAGCGATCGCAGAGACCCCCGCAGCGGCGGGTATTCCTCTCGAAGTCCTTGACAAAGTGGCCAATAGCTCCATCACCTACGAAACTGCCAAGGTCAGTGCTCTCTCCGCGGCTGCCGGGATACCCGGTTTCGTCGTCCTCCCCCTCACGGTGTCCGCCGATCTGGTGCAATACTTCGGTCACGTACTGCGTATCGCACAGAAGCTCGCCTACCTCTACAGCTGGCCCGATCTCTTCTCCGACGACGATGACCTCGATGACGCGACCAAGGGAGTGCTCACCCTCTTCGTCGGTGTGATGTTCGGCCTCCACTCAGCGAACACCGCTGTGGGGAAGGTCGCGGAGATGATGTCGAAGCAGGTTGCCAAGAAGCTGCCTCAGCAGGCGCTCACCAAGGGCGTCATCTACCCGATGGTGAAGAAGGTCGCGAGCTACCTCGGCGTTCAGATGACAAAGCAGACCTTCGCAAGGGGCGTCTCAAAGGCCATCCCCGTCGTTGGCGCTCTCATTTCCGGCGGACTCACTTTCGCGTCCTACCGCCCCATGGCCAAAAAGCTGAAGAACCACCTGGCCGACCTGGAGCTGACGAAACCGGCGAACGTCGTAGACGGGGAAGTCATAGAAGACGACGAGTGACCCCTTTTTCATCCCCCGGGTAGGCGTTGGCCACGGCGTGATCGCAGTCAGGGCGTGTGGTGATATTCGTCGGGCTCCCGCACCACCCATGAGATCTGGTCTCGGCCGGGACGCCACGGCTGGTTTTCTCATCGGACCTGCAGCCAGGAAGAGTGCCGATGCCTAGAGATCGGATGTTCGTGGACGCTTGCTGGCCGACTCGGAAACCGTCGCTATGTCGGCGTGGCCCAAGTTGACGTACCGAGCGGGCCTCTGAAGCTGTCAGAGGCGGATGCGACACTGCACCCACATCCTCCGCTCGTCTCGGTGCGGAGACCTCTGGAGGCGCCCGTGTCCGGAAAGCCCACCGCCAACCGTCGCTCCTACAGCAGGGCCACCATCCAGGCCCTGACCGCTCTGTCCGAAGGACACTGCTACTTCCCGGGCTGCCTGGTTCCGGTCCTGGTGTTCGTGCGAGGCGTTCCGCGCATGAATCTGGAGATCGCCCACATCGTCGCGATCGAGGACAACGGTCCTCGAGCCGATCCGCAGATGCCACTGGCCGAACGGAACGCCTTCGAAAATCTGATGCTGATGTGTCGGCCGCACCACACCACTATTGACCAGGACCAGGAGACCTATGACTCCGAAGTGTTGTGGTACTGGAAGTACGAACGTGAGGGCAGCGGCATGGAAGTTCTGGATGGCCTGTCAGGCCTTACCGAACGGCGACTTGAGGGAATGATCGGTGAGGCCCTCCAGCAGCGCGAGACCCACCTGGACCAGGCCCTGGAGCGGCTGGAGCGGATCGACGCCTCGGCGGCTCGCTGGCTGACCGACCTCCGAACCGAAGTGGAAGCGCTGCGGCAGCGGCCGCTCGTCGACACCGAGACGGTCCTCGCCTTGGAGCGGGCAGCCTACGGCTTGCGCCGCCTGGACAAAGGGACCGTCGAGGCGCTCGACTCCGCTGTCCACGGCCTCCGCAACCTGTCGAGCATGACTGAGGCACTGGCCGCAGCGGTCGCAGAGGCCAAGAGGCCGCCACGCTGGATGCAGTGACAGAGACGCCCCTACCCCGGCCGAAGCAGGCCGCATGATGATGACCGCGCGCTTCCTGACCTATCGTGAGGGGAATGCGTACGGTCGGAGTGGATTTGGCGGCGGAACCCGTCAGGACGGCGCTGGCCTGGGTCGACTGGTCCTCAGATGGCGCGCGGGTCGACAGGGTCAAGGTGGGGGCGGACGACGGCTTGATCCTCGACGCCGTGATGAAAGCTGACAAAGCAGGCATTGATTGCCCGTTCGGCTGGCCCGAAGAGTTCGTCGACTTCGTCACCGCGCACAGGAACGGGCACGTCGAGGTACCGGTGGGGCCGACCGGACGCGAATGGCGTCGTGACCTCACGCTCCGGGTGACGGACCAGGTGGTGCACGACCTGACCGGTCTCACGCCGTTGAGCGTGTCCGCCGACCGCATCGGCCATACCGCCATGAGGTGCGCGGGCATTCTCTCCGGACTCGCGCGCCTGGGCCGGCCGGTCGATCGCAGTGGGGAGGGCATCGTCGTGGAGGTCTACCCGGCCGCCTCCCTCAACCGATGGGGGTTGCCGCATCGCAACTACAAACGCGCGGCGAACCTGGACAGGCTCGGGAACCTGGTCGACGCACTACAAGCCGCAGCGCCCTGGCTTGACCTCGACACGTGCGAAGAGGCATGTCGAAGCTCTGACGACGCGCTGGACGCCGTCATCGCTGCGCTCACCGCACGCGCGTCGGCCCTGCAGATGACGACCACTGCGCCCCCGGAGCAGATCGACGTCGCCCGCAGCGAAGGCTGGATCGCGCTTCCCACTGGACCTCTGTCAAAGCTGCCGGTACAGCCCTGATCGCCTCCGCGGTTGCATTTCTTCGATGCCTGAACGGCGGCCACATCCGTCACTCGACTCGGCGGCCGGATGGGTTCAGCATTCAAAACCGGTACTGAGTAGACGTGGGAGCGGGAGGCGGCGCGCGGCGTGTAGGTGACAGGAGGCGAAACGGATGAGTGGAGAGCGGAGCCGTCCTATTCCTCGGTGATGAGCTGGGTGAGGACGGTGGTGGGCGCGAGGGCGTCTTCCGGCGACCACTGTCCGGCCAAGGCGTCGACGAGTTCGGAGGCGAGAGGACGGTCCGCCGGGTCCTTGGCGAGACAGCGGGTGACAAGGCCGCGCAGTTCGTCGGGCACCGGGGTGAGGTCGGGTTCGTCCTGCAGGACACGGAAGGCGACGGCCTCGGCGGTTCCGGTGCCGAACGGCGGATGGCGGCGACGAAGGCCAGGAGCGCCGAGCGCGAAGAGGTCGGCGGCGGTGCCGGGGCCCTGCCCCTGATACTGCTCGGGGCTGATCCAGCCGGAGGAACCGATCAGGACACCGGTGCGGGTGAGGGAAGTCTCGTCGGCGGCGCGGGCGATACCGAAGTCGAGGACCTTCGGGCCGTCCGGGGAGAGGATCACGTTGGCGGGCTTCAGGTCGCGGTGCACGATTCCCGCCGCGTGGACGGCGGCCAAGGCCTCGGCCACCCCCAAGGCGAGCGTCCTGACCCGTCCGGCGGCCGGCGGCCCGTGCTCCCGCACCTGCTGGTCGAGCGTCGGTCCCGGTACGTACTCGGTGACGAGCCAGGGCCGTGCCGCCCCGGTGTCCGCGTCGAGCACCGCCGCGATACCGGGGCTGCGAACCCGGGCCATGAGCTCTACCTCACGGGCGAAACGTGCATGGAACCCCGAATCGGCCCCGTACTCCGCCCGGATCACCTTGACTGCGACCCGCCGCCCGTCCGAGGCCAGCCCCGTGTAGACGACCCCCATCCCGCCGGCCCCGACCCGCCCGGTCAGCCGGTATCCGCCCACCTTGCCGGGATCGGTGCGCTCCAGTATCCGCACACCCGCGGGAAGAACGACCTGTCGGCGCAACATCTCGACGTGTCCCCATCTGAACGATCTGGGCCGATCACCTACCCGGAATGGTGATGTGTATTCACTACACGGACTATTTCTGATGAGTGTCGAATGACAGACGGGCCGATCACGGAAGCCGAAAATTCTACGGGCCGCATTGAGCGTGAGAAATCGGCTCACATTCACTCGGCACGGGTTCGGTGCCTGCGGACGAGTGGTGCGGAGGCGGCGGCATAGGTCGCAGAGCCGGCAGTTTTTCGAAGTGGTGGAGGTCTACGGGTTGGCACCTGTTCGAAGGCCTCGGGCTACCTCGTTTGTGTTCGCTCGACCTGGAAAGTGCCCGTCCTGGCGTCAGTGGTGTGCGTTCGTGGGGGGCGGGGGGTTGAGGGGGACGGGGCGGAGGCGGAGGGTGCCGGCGGTCCAGGCGAGGGCGGTGCAGAGGGTGAGGGTGAGGGTGAAGTGGAGGAGGCCGTCGGTCAGGGGGGCGGGGGTGGTCTGGAGGGCGTGGGCGGAGAGTTCGCGGGTGGACCAGAGGGGGAGGAGTTTTGCGGCGGAGCCGTCGGGGTCGACGAGGAGTTGGAGGGCCATGATCGAGAGGAGGGCCAGGGCGCCTTCGAGTTCGCGGGGGATGGCGAGGCTGACGAGGGCGCCGAGGGGGGCGCTGATGAGGACGGTGGTCAGGAGGAGGAGGGCGACGGAGGAGAGGTGGGGGAGGTCGTCGCGGGTGGCGGCCACGAGGGTGAAGTAGGCGGCGGCCACGAGGACGCCGACGGTTGCCAGGGCGAGTTGCCTGCCGAAGAACAGGGCGGTGGGGGAGGCGCCGATCGCGCTGAGTCGCTGGTCGAGGCGGTGTGCGCTGACGTGGCTGAACAGCGACAGGGTGGCGACGGCCCAGCCGACGCCGATCGCCAGGAAGCGGATCGCCTGGTAGGAGACGTCGATGCGCGCGAGGTAGAAGACGCACGGGAGGAGGAGGACGAACAGCAGCGCGACGCGGCGGCGGCTCAGTTCGCGCAGGGCGGTCGAGGCGACGGTCGGCAGCATCAGGACTCCTCCGCGGGGCGCAGTTCGAGGACGTGGTCGACCCGGTCGAGGTCGTGGAGCAGGTGCGTGACGACCAGGACGCCGGCGCCGCCGTCCCTCCAGTGGAAGACCTGGTCCCAGAAGTCGAGGTAGGAGGCCTGGTCGAAGCCCTGGTAGGGCTCGTCGAGCAGGATCAGCTCGGGCCGGTTCAGCTCGCTGAGGACGACGTTGAGCTTCTGCTGCGTCCCTCCGGACAGGTGCGAGGCGATGACGTCCGCCCGCGGCCGCCAGCCGAGCCGGGACGCCAGGCCAGTGCCGATCGCGACGGCCTTCTTGCGGTTCATTCCGTGTACCGCGCCGAACAGCCGGAAGTGCTCCTCCGGGGTCAGCAGCGGCGCGACACCGTGCTGCTGGGGCGCGTAACCGATCCGCGCGGTGCGTTCGACGGTCCCGCCGGTGGCTCGGGTGAGCCCGGCGCAGATGTTCAGCAGGGTCGACTTACCCGAACCGTTCGCGCCTACGATCGCGGCGACCTCGCCTGCGCGCAGGCTCAGATCCACGCCTTGGAGCACCTGCCGCCGCCGGTA
Organism: Actinocorallia libanotica; assembly: GCF_039525175.1. Taxonomy (NCBI): domain Bacteria; kingdom Bacillati; phylum Actinomycetota; class Actinomycetes; order Streptosporangiales; family Thermomonosporaceae; genus Actinocorallia; species Actinocorallia libanotica. The sequence continues at coordinate 42,742 of NZ_BAAAHH010000013.1, read as the reverse complement.
CCGCTTGGAGACGCCGCGCAGTCGGAGTATGACGGGGCCGCGTACGCGGGGGAGCGGTGCCGCGTTGACGACGGCGGTGCGCACCGCCTGCGCGACCGTGTCGGCATAGGCCACGGCCGGCCCGTACATGGCGCGGGGATGGATCCCGGCCGCCTCGGCCTCCACCAGAGCGTCCCCGGCGAGTTCCCGTGCCTCGCCCATCTCGATCCCGACGCGGGTCAGCCGCGCGACGAGCTGCGCTCCCCACTCCTGCGCGGAGGTCACGATCCCGCCTCCTCCACGCTCGCGACCGGCGACGACACGACGCCGTCCATGGCACTTCGGAACTGCTGCCACGCCTGCTGCCGTTCGAGCACGGCCGTCCGCCCGTCCTCGGTGAGCTCGTAGTACTTGCGAGGCGGACCCGACACGGACGCCTCCCGCTCGGTCCGGACCAGCCCCTGCTTCTCCAGGCGCAACAACGCCGGATAGAGCGTCCCTCCCGGAACCTCGTCGAACCCCGCCCCGACGAGCCGCTCCACCAGCCCCCGCCCGTAGTCGCGCCGCTCGGCGAGCAGGCACAGCAAACACACGTCCAGAAACCCATGAAGCCACTGCTGCCGCATCTGTCTCAACACGGTAGGCAGGCTAACTGACTACTGGTACTCAGTCTAGCTACTATCCTCTCGTCCGTTCGGGCCGCCAGGAGCAACCGGCCAGTGAGCAGGGGAAAGCCTCCTCTCCTGAGGCTTGCTCTCCTCTGAGGCCGCGCGGGGGTTCCGGGGGCATCGTGGAGTGCGGCGATGGCGTTCAGCGCACCGCGACCGTCAAGAGCAGGCCGTATGCGATGAGGAGAAGAACAAGGCTCGGAACGAGGAGGGCGACTTCTTTCCCGGTCGCGGTCTTCGTCTCCCTGGGGGCCGCGTCGAGGGCTTCTTCGGTACGTCGGGGAGCGGTCAGAGGACGTAGACGGCGATCGTTTGGCTGAGGCGGATGATGTCGGAGTCGCCCTTGAACTCCAGGCGGACGCTGCCCAGGCCGCTGAACCACAGTTCGAGTTCGGCGTCGCGGTCGAAGCTGCCGGCGGTCTCCACGGACCAGGCCTGGATCTTGCCGTAGGGCAGGGAGCTGAAGTCGCGCTTCCTGCCGGTGATGCCCTGGATGTTGACGGCGATGATCCGCTTGTCGGTGAAGACGACGAAGTCCCGGACGGTCTTGAACGCCGAGATGATCCGCTCGTTCTGGATCATCAGTGGCGCGACGGTGGAACCGATCTCGCCGGGGTCGCAGGGGGAGAGCTTGAAGACGGAACCGTTCTTGAAATCAATCATTATGTGAATAAGGTACACGGGTGCCTTGTTGCTCTGAAAGGTCGGCGACCTGGATGGGGGCGCCGGTCGGCGTTCGGAGTTATCCACAGGCGCTCTCACGGATGTCGCTGCTCTGGGTGATGCTTGCGTTACGTCGAGCGCTACTTCGGGAGTGGGCAATGGGGCGGACGAAGAAGGACGAGCGGGTCGTCGTCGTGTGCGGGCATCCGGGGTGTGGCAAGAGCCAGACGGTGCGTCGTTCGCGGGTGACGAAGTGCGATGGATACATGTGCAAGCGGGATCACGGCCCTGGGGATAGACCGCCGCCGGGCATGGTGCGGGAGGTCGTCTGGCAGGCCGCCGGGGGGTTCGATGGCTGGCGGGACATCGTGTTGGACGCGGTTCAGCGTGCCGCGTTCGCTCGTGCTGAGCGTCTTGCGCTCTTCGCGCTCGCGCAGGGGATTCCTCGCGCGGAGACGGACGCTCTGGCATCGGCTCTGGTCGCGCCTGCCGGGCGGGGGCGGCGTCATCTGCTGACCGTCACAGGGGCGGGTGTGGAAGGCGTGGGTGTGGAAGTGAGCACGGGTATCGGGCTCACTGAGGACGGCCGTGTCGAAATAGAAGACGTGCATGCCGTTGCGCTGACGGTTCTCCTGCTGCGCTCGAAGAGGGAGGGAGGCGCGGTGCTTCGGACCTTCACCGATGAGACGGCTTACTTCACGCCCAAGGGCACGCCCGTTCCTGTCAAGGAACTCCGGGGATGGTTCCTGGCGGATCACATGATGCATCCCCTTTCCTCGGACGAGATGCGGGAAGCGCTGACTACGGACGTGGAGAGTGGCACTTCCATCCTGCTCGAACGGGGAGTCCGTCCCGAAGCGGCATGGCGGGTCCCGTGGCGTTCCCTCCCTTTGGGCCTCGACTCCGGAACTGATCCGACAGACAGCGGGAAGGGGGCGTGAGCCGATGCTCCAGGCAGGTCTTTCTTTCGCGATGCGCCAGGCAGAGGATCAAGGGCGAAGAGAATTCGGTGCGCGATCGGTTCGAACGGAGAAGGAGCCGGAAATGGACGGGGACGAGGTTCCTTCGGGAGGTGACGCCTGGTTCTCCGTGCGTTGCGTCTTCCGTGACGAGGGGATCGGCGCTTATGAGGAGCGCATCACGCTCTGGCGGGCGAAGGACGCGGCGGAGGCGATCCGGCTGGCCGAAGCCGAGGCGGTCGAATACGCCGGGATGCTGGACGAGTTCTCCTACGCGGGGTTGGCGCAGAGCTATGAGCTCGCGGATCCCGTGGGGCACGGCGCCGAGGTCTTCTCCCTGTTCCGGGAGAGCGACCTCGAACCGGAGGCCTACCTCGACACCTTCTTCGATACCGGAAGTGAATGCCAGGGCGAGCTCTGACCGCGAGCGGGCGGGTGCCCGACGACGGTGCGGGACGAGGTCGCGGCTGACGGCGCCGGAGCCTTTCCAGACGGCTTGCCCATGTCTCTTCCGGGTGGGACGTTCCAGGCCTGTCGTGTGGGAGGCGAGACCTGCCGGGGCCTCTGGAGGGATCGCGAGACTGGAACGGGTCGTTCGGGGATCAGGGAGAAGGGGGGTCGTGACGGGCGGCGAGGTGGTCTTGGAACTCGGCGTGGCGGAACTGGTAGAGGGGGCCTACCGCGCGGAGGAGGCCGAGGCGGTGGGCGTCGTCGAGGAAGGGCATCAGCCGGCGGGGGAGGCGTTTGTCCAGGGCCAGTCGGTAAGTGGCGATCAGGTAACCCGGCCAGGCGCGCTTCTCGCCTGTGAGGGCGGTGAGGAAGCCGACCGTCAGGCCCAGGAGGAGACCGCCCATGAGCCCGAGGGGGACACCTATGGAGAGGCCGGTGATGAGGCCGACCAGGAGGCCGAGGACGAGGCCGACCGAGGCGGAGCGCAGGAGGTTGAGAGTGCGGTCGGCGCGCCAGACGGTGAGCGGGGAACCGGACCCTCCGGTGCCCGCGGGAACCTCCGCCCACTCCACGAATCCGATCACGACTCCGATCGTGAGGCCCAGCACGAGCCCGCCGACGATCTTGTCGGGGATCCCGCTCAGGAAACTGACGGTGAGCCCGACGGGAAGTCCCAGCGCGACCTTGCGGGCGAGCCCGGTGAGCAGCAGGGGTGTTCGGCCGCGCAGGTCCAGGTCGGCGTGGCTGGGCTCGCTGCGGAACAGGTCCGCGGCCGAGAGCCAGACGGCTCCTCCGGCGATGAACATCATCGTCAGCGCGACCAGGAGCCCGCCGACGATGCCGGCCCGGGCACCGATCGCGAACGTGCCGTAGAGCCCGACCGAGATCCCGAACGCGAGCCCGACGGGAAGGCAAGCCGCGAGCACGGCCGTGATCCTGAAACGGGCGGGGGTGAGGGTGTCCCGGGCGAGGCGCCACCAGGCGAAGTCGCGGGTGCGGGGTTTCCCGTCGCCGGTGAGCGGACGGGCGAGGATACGGGCGAGGTGGCCGAGCCACCGGGCGACGTCGTCGGGATCATGGCGTCTGCGGGGGCGGAACAGGTCGGTGGGGTCGCCGGTGGGCGGCCGGGCGGCGACGAGGACGGGGATGAGCTGGTCGAACAGGTGAGATCGGAGCGCCGCGGCGGTGGGGTGGCGGCCGGTGTCGGCGAGGGCCGCGGGGTCGGCGCCGGGCCGGGCCTGGGTGGTGCGGACCAGCCACAGCCCGAGGGGGGTGGCGCAGACCCGGGCGAGCGGTGACCTCCCGCCGGAGGCCAGGGTGTCGAGGACGGTTTGCCAGGCGGGCGGGGGGACGGGAGGCAGGACGGAGGTGAGGTAGGCGGCGGCGGCTTTGGGGGAGAGGGGCTCGGGTCGGATGACGGCCGCGGCGGTGAGGACGGAGACGGCGTCGGTGACGGCCCGGGTGTATTCGCGGGTGCGGCAGGTGAGGATCAGGCCGCCGGTGCCGAGCGAGGCGTTCAGGGCCTTCAGGACGGCGGTGCGGGCGGGCGCGGGAATCTCGTCCAGGCCGTCCAGGACGGGGAGCACCAACCGGTCGCGGGTCAGGTCGCGGTAGGCGTGCCCGCCGAAGTCGGGAGCCGACAGGGCCGGGTAACCCAGACGGAGCCGCTCGGCCAGCCAGTCCCACACGTCCGGCTGCGCGACGGTGTCCCAGCCGGAGACCGACACCAGCACCGGGACCGGTTCCCCGGTCTCACGGGTGGCCAGGAGCTCCCGTACGAGCTGGACGGCCAGCGTCGTCTTGCCCGAACCGGGTTCGCCCAGCACCACGAGCCGCGAGCGCTCCAGTTCGCGCAACCAGGCGGCGATCTCGTCGATCCGGTCGCTCCTCCCGCTCCAGTCCGGATCCCTCGACCGGGAGACGCGTTCGGGGTGGTCCATCACCGCGGCTTCGGCGAGCCGCCAGCGGACCGGCATGGGGTCGGGGTCGTCCAGCGCCCGGATCGCGGCCTCGGTCGTCCACTGCGCCTTGACCAGCCGTGCGAGTGCCTCCGCCGCGTTCCCCACCGTCTCCGGCGTCACGGCGCCCGCCGCGTCGCGTCCGTCCAGATGCCCCAGCCACTGGTTCACCGCCTCAGCCGACACCGCGATGAGGACGGCGATCCCCAGCGCCCACAGGTTCCACTCGTCGTCGTTGAGCACCTGGTTGACCGCGATCCCGACCGCGACGGTCCCCGCCACCCCGGAGACCATCCAGAGCATCCTCCGCCGGATCACCGCAGAACCGCCCTTCCCTCCGACCCACACTCGGACTCGAAGATCAAACCGTCACAAACCCTTGCCTGTCCGGCGAATCTCCATTCCTGGTGCACCGCTCCGGGGACGGAGGACCGTCGGTCCCGGACGCACAGAACGGTGCTCCCGTCCCACCCGTACGGAACGTTCGCCCGGTCGGTCATCGCCGCCTCGGCGTGCGCGGTCGTGCATGGCCCTGCATGGCCCTGCGCGGTCTGCGCGGTCTGCGCGGGCGTGCGTGGCCGTGTGTGGCCCTTGCGTGGTCGTGCGTGGCCGCGCGTGGTCCTGCGTGGCCCTGCGCGGTCTGCGCGGTCTGCGCGGTCTGCGCGGTCTGCGGTGGCCGTGAGTGGCCGTGCGTGGCTTTGCGCGGTCGTGCGCGACTGAGTGTTGCCGAGTGCAGCGGTAGGTGGCGTTGGCCGGCGATGGGAGACGGGGGATTGTAATGGGCGGCGTTGGCTGGCGTTGGGCGGTGGTGGGCGGTGGTGGGCGGTCGTGCCGAAAACGCTTCCGGTTGCCTTGCCCTTCGCCTCTTCCGGGAGGGAAGGGCCTGGGGATGACCGGGCCCTGCTTCCCCGCCCCCCTCCGGGAGGGAAGGGCCTGGGGGCGACCGGGCCCTGCTTCCCCGCCCCCGGGAGCCGGTCCTCTTCCCCGCGGTTCGCGAAGAATCCTCGGAACCGCGCGCCGCCCTCGGATTCCGCCTGGGAACCGGCGGCTGAGCAGGCACTCGGCCGGGCGGGCAACGGTGATCGGAAAGTCGGCCTGTGGAGAACCGGGGTGGCCGGTGTGGTGCCTCGATAGAGTTGGGGCACCGCTCGCTTGACTCTGGAAGGCCGAGATCTCCTGTGGCTGATTCGTTCGTTCACCTGCATGTTCACACCGAGTACTCGATGCTGGACGGCGCTGCGAAGATCGGCAAGATGGCCGATCGGGTGTCGGAGCTGAAGATGCCGGCGATCGCGATGAGCGACCACGGGAACCTGTTCGGCTCGTACGAGTTCCACAAGAAGATCAAGGGCGCGGGGATCAAGCCGATCATCGGCATCGAGGGGTACGTCAGCCCCGAGTCCCGGTTCCACAAGAAGGCCGTCTTCTGGGGGGAGCCGCACCAGCGCAAGTTCAACGAGCAGACCGGGGTCGGCGGCGACGTGTCGGCCAGCGGCACCTACCTGCACAAGACCATGTGGGCCTACAACGCCCAGGGGCTGCGCAACCTCTTCAAGATCAGCTCGCTGGCGTCCCTCGAGGGCCACATGAAGAAGTACGCCCGCATGGACGACGAGCTGTTCGAGCAGTACCACGACGGGATCATCGCCACCACCGGCTGCCCGTCGGGGGCGGTCCAGACGCGGCTGCGGCTCGGGCAGTTCGACAAGGCGCTGGAGCACGCGGCGAAGTACCAGGAGATCTTCGGCAAGGAGAACTACTTCCTGGAGCTGATGGACCACGGGAACATCCTGATCGAGACGGCCGTGCGCTCCCAGCTGCTGGAGATCGGCAAGAGGCTCGGCATCCCGCCGCTGGTCACCAACGACTCCCACTACGTCACCGAGGACCAGTCGAGCGCCCACGACGCGCTCCTGTGCGTGGGCACCAACTCCCAGATCGCCAACCCCGACCGGTTCCGGTTCAGCGGCCAGGGCTACTACATCCGCTCCGCCGAGGAGATGCGCGAGCTCAACCACGACGAGCTGTGGAAGGAGGGGTGCGACAACACCCTTCTGATCGCCGAGCGCGTCGAGTCCTACGACGAGGTCTTCGCCCACCGCGACCTCGCCGCCAAGTTCCCGGTCCCCGAGGGGGAGACCGAGATGAGCTGGCTGCGCAAGGAGTGCCAGCGGGGCGCGGTGCGGCGGTACGGCGACCCGGTGCCGGCCGACGTGCAGGAGCGCATCGAGTACGAGCTGTCGGTCATCGAGGAGATGGGCTTCCCCGGCTACTTCCTCGTCGTCGCCGACATCTGCCAGTACGCCCGGGACAGCGGGATCTGGGTGGGTCCGGGCCGAGGGTCGGCCACCGGCTCGATGGTCGCCTACGTCACGGGGATCACCGAGCTCGACCCGATCGAGCACAGCCTGCTGTTCGAGCGGTTCCTCAACCCCGAGCGCGTCTCGATGCCCGACGTCGACCTGGACTTCGACGAGCGCCGGCGCGGTGACATGATCCGCTATGTCACCGAGAAGTACGGCGAGGACAACGTCAGCCTGATCATCACCTACATGACGATCAAGTCGAAGGCGGCGGTGAAGGACGCCGGACGCGTCCTGGGCTACCCCTTCGCCGTCGGGGAGAAGATCACCAAGGCGTTCCCGCCCGCCGTCATGGGCAAGGAGATCCCGCTGACGGGCATCTTCGACCCCAAGCACGAGCGCTACGCCGAGGCGACCGAGCTGCGCGCCCTGTACGAGAACGACCCCGACGTCAAGAAGATCATCGACACGGCCCTCGGCCTGGAGGGGCTGACCCGCGGCACCGGCGTGCACGCCGCCGGCGTCATCCTGTCCTCCCAGCCGCTGGTCGACGTCATGCCGATCTTCCAGCGGCCCGACGACGGCGCGCGCATCACCGGTTTCGACGGGCCCAGCTCGGAGAACATGGGCGCGCTCAAGATGGACTTCCTGGGCCTGCGCAACCTCACGGTCCTGGGCGACGCGGTGGAGAACGTCAAGCTCAACCGGGGGCTCGAGCTCGACATGCTCACCCTGCCCCTGGACGACAAGAAGACCTACGAGCTGCTGGCCCGCGGCGAGACGCTGGGCGTCTTCCAGCTCGACTCGACGATGATGCGCGACCTGACGAAGCTCATCGCCCCGACCCGGTTCGAAGACGTCTCGTCGATCCTGGCGCTGGGCCGGCCCGGCCCGATGGGCGCCAACGCGCACATCAACTACGCCCTGCGCAAGGAGGGCAAGCAGCCGATCACGCCGATCCACCCCGACCTGAAGGACGCGCTGGAGCCGATCCTCGGCACCACCTTCCACCTGGTGGTCTACCAGGAGCAGGTCATGGCCATCGCGCAGCAGCTCGCCGGCTACACCCTGGGCGGCGCCGACATCCTCCGCCGCGCGATGGGCAAGAAGAAGAAGGAGGAGATGGACAAGCAGTGGGCCACCTTCTCCTCCGGCATGGTCGCCAACGGTTACACCGAAGAGATGGCCAAGGCCGTCTGGGACGTGCTGGAACCGTTCAGCTCCTACGGCTTCAACAAGTCGCACACCGCCGGATACGGGCTGGTGTCGTACTGGACGGCCTACCTCAAGGCCAACTACCCCGCCGAGTACATGGCGGCGCTGCTCACCTCGGTCGGCAACAACAAGGACCGCATGGCGGTCTACCTCGCCGAATGCCGCCGCATGAAGATCCGCGTCCTGCCGCCGTGCGTCAACGAGTCGAACCTGCGGTTCGCCGCCGTCGGGGACGACGTGCGCTTCGGCCTCGGCGCGGTCCAGAACGTCGGCGAGGGCCCCATCCACGGGATCATCTCCACCCGCGAGGAGCACGGGAAGTTCAACGACTTCAACGACTTCCTCACCAAGGTCCCGGCGGTGGTCTGCAACAAGCGCACCATCGAGTCCCTGATCAAGGCCGGCGCGTTCGACGGCCTGGAGCACCCCCGCTTCGGGCTGCACCAGATCCACGAGCAGGCCATCGACTCCGTCATCGACGTCAAGAAGAAGGAGGCGATGGGGCAGGACTCCCTGTTCGGCGCCTTCGAGGACAACGATGCGGGCGACGACGCCTTCACCGTCGTCGTGCCGCCCGTCGAATGGGACAAGAAGGTCAAGCTCGCGTTCGAGCGGGAGATGCTCGGCCTGTACGTGTCCGACCACCCGCTCAACGGCGCCGAGCGCGTCCTGGAACGCAACCGCGACTACAGCATCGCCCAGGTCCTCAACGGCGACGCCGACCGCGAGCGCGGCGAGATCAGGATCGCGGGCATCATCTCCGGCGTCGACAAGAAGGTCACCAAGCAGGGCAACGTCTGGGCGATCCTCAAGATCGAGGACCACGACGGCTCGATCGAGGTGCCCTGCTTCCCCGCCACCTACCAGCTCTACGGCGACAACCTCGCGCCCGACCTCGTCGTCTCCGTCACCGGCAAGATCCGCATCCGGGACAGCGGCGAGGACGCCAGCGTCAGCTTCAACGCCGTCGCCATCGAGTTCCTCGACATCTCCAACGTCCCGCAGGCCGGAGGCCGCGAGCCCATCGTCCTCGCGCTGCGCGAGGACCGCATCAACCGCGAGCTCCTCGCCGAGCTCAAGCAGATGTTCCGCACCCACCGCGGCGACACGCCCGTCCACATCCTGCTGGAGAAACTCAACCGCCGAAAGGTCCTCCTCGACCTCCCCGACTACCAGGTCGACCTGCGCAACGGCGCCTTCGCCGGCGACCTCAAGGTCCTCCTCGGCCCCACGGCCCTGGTCGACCACTGACCGACGAAGGCCCTCTCCGACCGGCGGGGGCCTTCTCCGGCAGGTAAGGGCGCTCTCCGGTCGGCGGGGACACCCTGGCAGGAAAGGGTTTTATCCGACCGGCGGGGATGCCCTGGCAGGTAAGGGTCTTCTCCGACCGGCGGGGCATTCTCTGACAGGTGAGTGCCCGCTCTGACTGGTAGGGGGACTCCCTGACCGCGGGCAGGGCCTTCTCCGGCTGGGCAGGGCCCTCCTCCCGCCAGGCAGGGCCCTTCTCCAGCCGAGGTGGGGCCCTCCTCCCGTCAGGCAGAGCCCTTCTCCAGCCGAGGTGGGGCCCTCCTTCAGCCGGGCAGGGCCCGCTCCAGCCGGTGAGGGTCCGCTCCGACCGGCGGGGGCCCGCTCTGGAGCAGGGCCGACCGTGCGTGGTCTTCCGACCGCGTCCAGCCGGCCGGACCCGGCCCTCCGCGAGGCCACTGCCGATCCCTACCATGAAAGAAAAGGGAAAGCGCGCTTTTCGTGTTGGGGCCGGTGTCCGCTTCCGGACTTCGCGAATTTTCTTTCGGGAGTCGGGAAGCCGCAGACCGTGCGTGGTTTATCGGACAAGTTTGACTTGCCATGGGGCGGCGGTTATTTTACCGGCGTGTCCGACGAAGAAACCTCGAAGTTCGACGCGTTGCTGAACACGAGTACTCCGTTGGCTCCCCGATCGCGTGACGAGGCGTTGGAGCGCCTGGCGGCCGTCAGCGAAACAGCGGAGCCCTCCTCTTCCATTCTGCCCGCCGATGACGAGACGCCGGAGAAAGCGGGCGTCGCGCTTATCGGAGGGGAAGAGGAAGGGGCGAAGGAATCTCTTCCGAGGTGGTCCGGGGAACCGGAGCCGAATGACGAGCTGGCGGAACTCCTCCGAAGGATGGCCGCTCCGCGCGAGGCCAGTGCGCGATTCCTCCGGGAGCTTGAGGAGAGGCGCGCCGTCCTGGCCCGGGAGCGGGTGACCGCCGAAGCGGGAGGGGTCGCGGTGACGATGGACGGGACGGGGCGGCTGATCTCCATGGACATCGCCGAGAGCCTCTACAAAGGCCCCCACCTGCGTGTCGTCGGCGAGAGGGTCGTTGAGGCCGTGGAGCGGGCCAGGACGAAGGTCTTGGAGGCGGCCATGGGGCGGACGACATGAGAGAGCACGAGATCGACTGGGCCGAGATGATCGACGAGAAGGTCAGGTCCGTCAATTCCCTCGTCACTGACCGCGAGGCCGAGTTCGCCGCGGCGGAGCAGGCCGCGAAGGCCGACACGCCGGTCGAACGGGAGATCGGCGGCGGCCTGGGGAAAGTGGTTCTCGACGGCAGGGGCAGGCTCCTGAAGGTCGAACTCGACACCGCGGCGGCCCGGCTCGTCGGACGGCGACGGCTGGCGGAACGACTGGTCTTCGCGATCAGCGGTTTCTCGGAGACCGCCGGGAACTCCGGCGGCTGACCTGCTGAAAGGCTGAATGTGACACCGCAGAATGGATTCGGCGTACGTTACGAGGCGATGCAGACCGCGTCCGAGCACGTGGGCAACGCCGCGGAGCAGTGGACCGCGTCGGTGACCGCCCTCAACAGCGGCCAGCTCGCCCCTCTTTCCCTGGGAATCCTGGGCAAGGGTGTCATCTCCGGTTACAACAGCGTCGTCACGGGTTCTCAGAAGACGCTGAAAGACGGTGCGACCTCGGTGAAGGGCGTCTCGCAGAAAATCAAGGAGTCCTCCGCCAGGTACAAGGACACTGACAGACTCGGCCCCATCTGATCCCCTTCCCGCCGACAGGAACACTTTCCACGACATTTATGGAGGCCAAGTGACCCCGCCTGTGGTTCCGGACATCGGAATCGGCCAGCCAGTGGCCTACCCGGTGGAGGCCGCGGCCACCGTGGCCAAGTGGGCGGTCAGGCTCCACCATGACGCCGCACGGGCAGCCCTGCAGCTGGTGCGCGACATGGTCGGGAACCCCGAGGACGTGAAAAGGGCGGTGGGCGCCTGGCGGGGCGCTGCCACGGGGATGAACAACGCCTGGTCGGAGGAAGGCCTCGCACACCAGGCCATCGCGGGGATCAGCGCTGGGGAGAAGGGCTGGGAAGGGCCGGCGTACACGGCCTTCAACACCTACTTCACCGACCTCAAGACCACGACGGCGGGCAACCAGCAGGTGCTCATCAACTTGGGGAAGGAGACCGCGACCTTCTACAACACGGTGCTGGACACCTACCGGGAGTGCGTCAACTTCATCTTCGACTGCGCGCAGGCGGTGACGGCCTTCTTCAAGAGCTTGGACTGGGAGGAGGTCGTGGCGGTCGTGGCGGCCGGAGCCACCTTCGGGGCCTCGCTCCTCCTGCTCCTAAAGCCGATGCTGGACGCCCTCGACGAGATGACGGAGAACATCCAGCAGCGGGTGGACGGGTTCATCCAGATCAGCGGCAAGTTCAACACCACCCTGCTGAACCTGTCGAGCGAGTCGGCGGGACTGGCATCACCTCCCTCGGTCGCCGAGAACGTGTGGGGCATGTGACATGAGAGGGATGGCAGGCGTTCTGCTGGCCGTTTCACTGGTGGCGGGATGCTCGCCGGAGGCCTCGGGTCCGCCGGACCCGAGTGGATCCGACGCTGCCGCGGAGTCCCCGACCGGGACGAGCACGCCGCTCGTGCTGCCCGATGCCTGCGGGCTGGTGGAGGACCCGTCGTCCGAGCTGCTGGGGGGCGGAACCCTCGTGGTGGCTGACCAGACGGCGACAGAGGGCAGCGTCTCGTGTGAAAAGCAGACGAAGTCCGGTGGGTCCGGAATCTCCTCCCTCACCGTCCGGGTGAGCGCGCTTCCCTCGATGGGAACCGGGGAGACGGTCCACACCGACCTGCTGGCACAGGTGGAGAGCGGGGAATGCGACCGCATTCCCGACATTCAGGAGATCGCGTGCCTGAAGGCCGGCAAGTTCAGCAATCTGCTGCGTGTGGGCCGTGGCGCGTATCAGGCCGACATCATCTTCCACTTCGTCGGAGCGGGAGAAAAGGAGAGCCGGAGATTCGCGGAGCGGACCGCGGCACAGGTCGCCGGAAAGCTCGGCTAGAGCCGCCTACCGCTTTCGGCGGCCGCGGCTGAGAACGGGCGGTTCGCCGGTTCTTCTCCGGCGGCCGCGATCGCGTCCTGCGCCGGACTTGAAGAAGGCGGTCACCGCCTGCGCGCAGCCGAAGATGAAGTTGACGCACTCCTGGGGGATGCTCCGCCCGCCGCCTGCGGCGGCTCGTTCGCGGGCCTCCGTCGGGTGCGGCATCCGTTCCGGAGGGGGAGCGGGTGTCATGAGGAGGGCGGGAGCTCGGCGAGGAGGTTCTGGAACGTGGTGGTGAGGCTGGGGGCGGTGACGATGATGGAGTCGGAGGCGAGGCTGTAGGGAGCGCCGTTGGCGTCGTGGAGGTCGGCTCCGGCTTCGCGGGCGATGGCGGCGCCCGCGGCCATGTCCCAGGGGTTGTTGGTCAGGGTGAGGGAGGCGTCGAGTCTTCCTTCGGCGGTCCAGGCCAGGTCCAGGGCGGCTGAGCCGAGCATGCGGACGCGCTGGACGCGGGCCGACAGGAGGCCGGTGAGGGCGAGGCGGCGGCCGTTGTCGGCGTCGGGGCCCACCGCGTAGTCGCCGATCGCGACGATGGCGTCGGCCGGGGAGGCCGCGGTGGAGGCGCGGATGCGGCGGTCGCCGAGGTAGGCGCCCGCGCCTCGCGCGGCGGAGTAGCGGGCGCCCAGGAACGGGAGGTCGATGACGCCGAGCACCGGGTCGTCGTGGTGGGCCAGGCCGAGGGAGAAGCCGCACAGCGGGATGCCGTGGACGAAGTTCGCGGTGCCGTCCACGGGGTCGGCGATCCAGGTGAGGCCGGACCCGGTGGGGCCGGTCCGTCCTTCCTCCTCGCCCAGGAAGCCGATGGCCGGGGTGCGTTCCCGCAGGTGGTCGCGGACGGCGCGTTCGACGGCGTAGTCGACCTCGGACGCCATGTCGCGGTCGCCCTTGGCGGTGACGGCGCCGGGCGCGCGCGTGAGGATGAGGTCGTGGGCGAGTGCCGCCGCTTCCAGCGCGACCGGCAGGAGGGACGTCATCGATGCGGTCATGTCGGTGCTGCTCCGTTCGTCGGGGAGGGCATACCCCTTTCTGATCACTCGTTCGCCGGTCTGCGGCGCTGGTAGTGGCGGGCGACGCGGATGCGGTTGCCGCAGCGGTAGGCCGAGCACCAGCGGCGGCGCGGGTGGGCGGGCAGGAAGAGCATTACGCAGTCGTCGGCCTCGCATCGGCGGACTTTGCGGACGGCCGGGTCGGCCAGGAGTTCGGCGGCGGTCTCGGCGAGCCAGGCGGCCGGCCGTGCTCCGGGCGGGCCCGTGCGGCGGCGGGTGACGACCACCGTCGCGCCGTCCCAGGAGAGTTCGGTGATGGCGGGGGCGGCGCGCTGCGCTTCGTTGAGGGCGGCCAGGTCGGCCGCCGGTGGCTGCTCGCCGCGGCGGACGCGGTCGAGGGCGCGGGCGGTGTGCTCGCGGACGGCGCGGACGGCGGCCAGGCCGGCGGCGTCCGGTCCGGGGGCGGCGAGGAACTCCCGGGCCTCGGGGAAGCGGTCGGCCTGGAGCTCCAGCCAGGAGAGCAGGTCCCGCGGGGCGGCCAGCAGGTCGCCGGTGGCGGGGCGGGTGTTGACGAGGTCCAGAGCCAGGGGCTCTCCGGTCAGCGGTCCGAGGTCACTCACCTTGCTAATGGTACATAGCCCTGTTGACGCATTAGTCCACGCACCGCTAGAACTAATGCATCTTCCCCCGAGAAAGGCATTAGCCATGTTGTCGCGCACCCTCCACCGCCACCTCGACGTCGAAGGCGTCCGCGTCTTCTACCGCGAGTCCCTGCCGGAGCGCGCCGACGCCCCGGTCCTGCTCCTGCTGCACGGCTTCCCCTCGGCGTCGCACCAGTTCCGCCGCCTCATCGACGCGCTCGGCTCGCGGTACCGCCTGATCGCGCCGGACTACCCCGGCTTCGGCCGCACCGAGGCTCCGGCCGGCTTCGTCCACTCCTTCGACCGCCTCGCCGACATCACCGAAGGCTTCGTCCGGCGGCTCGGCCTGACCCGCTTCGCCCTCTACATGTTCGACTTCGGCGGTCCCGTCGGCTTCCGCCTCGCCGAACGCCACCCGGAGTGGATCACGGGCCTCGTCATCCAGAACGCCAACGCCTACCGGGAGGGGCTCTCGGACGGCGCCCGCGACTTCATCGCGCTGCGTCCCGACACGCCCGGCGCCGAGAGGACGATCCGCGACCTGCTCACCCTGGAGGGCACCCGCGGCCAGTACGAGACCGGCGTCCCCGATCCCGCCGTGATCGACCCGGCCGGCTGGACGCTCGACCAGCACTTCCTCGACCTCCCCGGCCGCAAGGAGGCCCAGGTGGCCCTCGCCTTCGACTACCGCTCCAACCTCGACCGCTACCCCCGCTGGCAGTCCTACCTCCGCGACCGCACCCCGCCCGCCCTCATCACCTGGGGCGCCGACGACCCGTTCTTCCCCGCGCCCGGCGCCCGCGCCTACCTCCACGACCTCCCGGACGCCGAACTCCACCTCTTCCCCACCGGGCACTTCGCCCTCGAGACCCACCTCTCCGAGATCGCCCCCCTCATCGCGGGCTTCCTCGACCGCATCGGGCCCTGACGCCCTCGTGGAGGGTGGCCGAAGCCGTCGGTCCGGTCGTCGAGGAGCGCGCCGGATCGGCGGGCGGCGGCCTCCTTCGGCCGGGATCGTCCTCCCCTCCGCGGAATCCGGGCCGCGCGAGGGGAAGAAGGGCGTCCCGATGCGAGGGAAGGACCGAGGTCATGGCGCCGTTCGCGGGCGGACGCCTCTGCTGCGCGATCATGGCGTTGCGCTGTGTTTCCATGGAGGCTCTCACGTCACCCGTGCGTGGAAGGTGGCTTTTACTTACCAAAAAGCGGTCATAATTCTCTTGTGATCTTTGGTCTCCTGCTCCCGCTCGGGGACCCCGAGATATTGTGACCTAAATACACAACCAGTCTTTGTGAACTTTCAATTATCTGGGAGTTGCAGGGCGCTGGGCGGACGGCGGGAGGGGCCGGTTGAGCGGCCTGTCACGTCGGGGGCCGCTGAGACGCTGGAGAGAATGTGAAGAACGAGAGCGAAGCCGCCACGGTGACCGCCGCCGACATCGCGCGGCTCACGGGGTACGGACGGGCCGCGGTCAGCAACTGGCGGCGGCGGTATGACGACTTCCCCCAGCCCGTGGGCGGGACGGCGAGCAGCCCGCAGTTCGCGCTCTCGGAGGTCGAGGACTGGCTGGACCGGCGGGGCAAGGGCGTGCAGGTGCCGCCCGAGGAGCGGATCTGGCAGCGGCTCCGGTCGGTGGCCGACGACCTGTCGCTGGCCGAGGCCGTCGCCGACGTCGGGGATTTCCTCGCCGAGAGGAAACGGAACATCCGGCTCGACGGGGTCTCGGCGGACCTGGCCGGGATGGTGAAGGACGGGCGGGCGCCGGAGTTCTACGAATTCGTCGTCGACCGGTACCTGGAGGCGCATTCCCGGCGGGTCGCCACCACGCGCCAGGAGAGCGCGAAACTGATGGTCGCGCTCACCGGCGTGCGGGGGGCGACGGTGTTCGACCCGGCCTGCGGGACGGGATCACTGCTGTTCGCCGCGCAGGAGGCGGGAGCGGAACAGCTCTACGGGCAGGAGGTCGACCCCGTCGCGGCACGCATATCCGAGACGCGGCTGGCCCTGCACGGGGTGGAGACCGAGATCGAAGCCGGTGACTCCCTGCGTGCGGACGCCTTCCCCGACCTGAAGGCGGACGTCGTCCTGTGCGATCCGCCTTTCGGAGAGCGCTCCTGGGGATACGAGGAGCTGACGGGGGACGTCCGGTGGGCCTACGGACTGCCGCCGCGCGGGGAGTCAGAACTCGCCTGGGTGCAGCACGCGCTCTGGCATACCAGACCGGGCGGGCACGTCGCATGCCTCATGCCGGCTGCCGCGGCCGACCGGCGATCAGGACGCCGCGTCCGCTCGCAGCTGCTGCGTTCGGGCGCGTTGCGGGCGGTGTTCGAACTGCCCATGGGCATGGCGGCGGGTTCGCCCGCGGCACCGCACCTGTGGTTGCTGCGCCGTCCCGCGGAGGGCGATCCGCTGCCCACGATGGTGCTGCTGGCGGACCTGACGGAGCTGGAGGACTTCCAGAAGCCCGCGCTGAAGGCGTGGAAGGCGGTGGCGCGCGACGTCCAGCCGGGCGTGGAGTTCGCGCGGGGTGTCCCGATCATCGAACTGCTCGACGACACCGTCGACCTGACGCCTTCGAGGCACCTCGTTCGGCCGGTGGCGCGGGGACTGGACTTCGTGTCGGCTCGCGACGGCCTCATCGGCATGGTCGACGCGGTACGCGAGGCGGTGGACCGGCTTCAGACGCTCACCGACGAGTCACGCGAACTGCCGATGACGACGGTGACGGAACTCGTGCAGAGCGGCGCGGTCTCTCTCAGGCAGCCGCCTATGCGGATGGAGACCGCCTCAGGCAAGATCCCGGTGCTGATGGCCAAGGACGTGATGCTGGGCAGGGAGCCGTCCGGCCGCACCAAGGACGGCCCGGGAATCATCCTCCTGGAGCCGGGAGACGTCGTCGTGGCACTGAGCCCGCGCAGGCTGGAAGTCCACGTCGCCACCGAAGGCGGAACGGCCGCCGGCCCGCACACCCAGGTGCTCCGCCCCGAACCGGACCGCTGCGACCCGTACTTCCTGGCCTGCTTCCTGCGCGCCGCCGCCCTCACCCGCTCCTCCACCACCACGACCTCACGCTCGGACGTGCGGCGCGCCGCCGTGCCGCGGCTGCCCCTGGACGCGCAGCGCCCCTACGGCGACGCCTTCCTGCGGCTCCGCGAACTGGAGAAGGCGCTCAATACCCTGCACGAGGCGGGTGAGACCCTCATCAACCTGGGTTACCAAGGCCTGGCCGGAGGCGACCTGACACCCTGACCCCGCATGTGTTCGCGGGAGAGAAGAGCGCCTTACCGCGGAATCTGCATTCGCCCGAAAGCGCACGATGCGATTTCCGCAGGAGGCGCCCGGCGAACGCCCCGGCCGGAGACGTCGCCGGACGCAGGGCCCTGTGCTCAGGGCGGCTTTCCTACTGCGGGTTCTGGTCGATGAAGGCGGCGAGGGCCTCGACGGTGATGCGCTCGCTCGCCTCCTTGGTGAGACCGGTGGAGCTGAGCGGCCCGGACCCGTTCTCGTACTCCAGGAGCGCCAGGAGAAGGTGCTCGGTGCCGATGTAGCCGTGGCCCAGGCGCAGGGCCTCGCGGAAGGTGAGCTCCAGCACCTTCTTGGATCCGGCGTCGTAGGGGGTGAGCTCGGGCGGCTCCTCGGCGGAGGGCGGCAGGGCCTCGGTCGCGGCCTGGCGGACGGCGTCCAGGAGCACGTCCTGGTTGCGGATCACCTCGCCGGCGAACCCGTCGGCCTCGTGCAGCAGCCCCAGGACGAGGTGGGCGGGGGTCAGTTCGGCGCTGCCGGCGGAGTGCGCCTCGTTCGTCGCAGCGACGAGGACGTTCTTCGCCCGCGGCGTGAAGCGGTCGAAGCCCTGGGAGGGGTCGAGGGCCGCCTCGTCGGCCTTGGGCACGAAGCGCTTCTGGACCGCCTGCTTGCTGACTCCCATGCTGCGCCCGATCTCCGTCCAGGACGCTCCGGAACGGCGCGCCTGGTCGACGAAGTGGCCGATGAGGTGGTCGGAGAGCTCCCCGAGGGCGTCGGCGGCGACGACGGCGTTCGTCAGCTGCCCCAGCACGTCGGAGTCGCTCTTCCTGACCGCGTCGATGAGCTCGTCGAGTCTGAGCGGATTGGTGAGCTTGAGCGGATTCGTCATGCGTCAACCATAGGTTGACGCATCCCCGATCGTCAACCCTGCGTTGACGATCGGGGTGCGTCCCGCCGGAGCGGCGCGTCAGGCGTCGAGGAGGGCTTCCAGTTCGGTGACGGCGGTCCTGAGGTGCGCGGCGAAGTCGTGCATGGCGGCGGAGACCGGTTCGGGGGTGCTGAGGTAGAGGTTGAAGCGGTCGGGGAGGAGGACGTAGGCGATGCCTATGCACTTGTCGCTGGTGGAGCCGAAGCCGAAGTACTGCACGCGGGTGGACGGGGCGGAGCTGGTGCTCAGGTAGTCGTCGCGGGTGATGGTCCAGCCGGGGGCGTCGTACAGCGCCAGGTGCTCGGTGACGCCCAGCTCGGGGCCGCGGCGGCGCTGGATCCACTGCAGCTCCCACAGGTGCTGCTCGGGAGCGTCGCCGGCCTGGCACTGCTTGGCGCGCTCGACGTGCTTGTCGGCGGCGGCGCGGAAGGCGGCCAGGCGGGTGGCGCGGTCGGCGGCGGGGTCGTCCATGGTGGAGACGAAGCTCAGGATCTCGGGGGTGACGACGCGCATGGCCTCGGTGCGGCCGCGGCGGAAGTGCCGGGTCGCGATCGACTCGTAGGTGGCGCCGGTGAGGCCCTTGGAGCGCTTGTGGGCGAGCTGGTAGGCCATCTGGACGAAGGCGTCGGGGGAGATCTTCAGCTGCTTGGCGCGGGTCGTGCCGAAGTCGGGGAACGACAGGGTGGTCGTCGCGGTGTCGGCGGCGTACTGGGCGAAGGCGTCCGCGGCCGCGAGCACGTCGGCGCGCAGCGTGTCGTCCAGGACGAACTCCACGGGACGGACGGGAGAGGCGCCCAGGGAGGCCGTCTCGGGGGAGGCCGCCAGGATGTCCTCGACGAACGACAGGATCGTGGTGCCGTCCAGGCCGCAGTGCTCGACGTTGATGCCCGCCTTCCCGTCGGGGAAGACGATCAGGGAGACGGCCTTGTCGAACCAGCGGTCGCCGCTGTCGCCGTGCAGCAGCAGGTCGCAGGCCTCCAGGGCGGTGGCGGGCGCGGTGTCCTCCAGGCACAGGCAGAACAGCGCCGACTCGACGTCCTCGAGCGCGGCGGGGTTCGCCGGGTCGCAGGCGATGAGGCGCCGCCGGGTCTCGGCCCACTCGGCGCGGGCCATGGTCGTCAGGTGCCCGACGGAGGTGTCCCGCTCCGCCCGCACCTCCCCGGCCTTCAGGACGGCCTGGACGCCCGCCGCGAGGTCCTCGCGCGAATGGGGGCGGCCCTCGGCGTCGAGGACCTCCATCCGGAACATGTTGCCCCGGTGGAACACCAGGATGTGCGTGGACTTCGACGGTCCCGGCTCCGTCCGCGAGTACGGGGCGCGGACGGTGTCCTGCTCGTCGCCGGGGATGCGCGTGGTGGCGAACAGGAACTTGTTCTGCTCCATCGACAGCGCCTGGCCGCGCCGCCGGACGGGCGGGACGCGCTCGTCGTCCAGGCGCAGCTTGTAGTCGACGGCCGCCGCGACGAGCTGCGCGGCCCGCTCGACCTGCCCGAGCGGGGAGTCCTCGAAGAGGAAGAAGAAGTTGGCGTTCAGCGCGATCCGGTCGCGGCGGCCCAGGTAGCGGGAGGGCCAGAACAGGTCGAGCCAGCTGTGCACGTCCTCGCGGGCGTCGTACTCCGCCAGCGCCGCGTGCAGTCTGCGGCCGGGGCCGTCGGGGCGCAGGAAGTCGGCGACGGCGGCCTTCGTCTCGGCGAGCTGCTCGTCGGTCAGGAGCGGCGAGCACCACTCGAGGAACCGCTCGCAGGTGTGGTCGAGCGTCGGCAGGGGCACGCGCGGCAGCCCGTCCTCCAGCGCGAAGGTACGGGCGGGTGTCTCGTGGCTGCTGGTCACTTTTCCTCTATCGGGGTGAGGCGAGCTTCCTCGCGGGGACGGGAGATGAAGAGTCGCGCATAGAACCAGCCGTCGGCCTCTCTGCCACGCGGGCTGAGCCCGATCGTCGCCAGCCGGTCCAGGACGAGCGTCCGCTCCTCCTCGGTGGCGAACCTGCGCTGGCGGAAGAGGCCGTCGGCGCGGACGGTCTCGTAGCCGGCGTCGGCGAGGGCCTCCTCGATGGCGTCGAACGGGAACATGCGCAGGACGAAGTGCGCCATCCAGGGCCGCCGGTCGCCGAAGGCCTCGATGAGCCGGGAGATGCTCTTCTCGCCGACGTAGCCGAGGCAGCCGGTGGAGACGACGAGGTCGGTGTTCGCGAGTTGCGCGCACTGGTGGTCGGTGGGTTCGGCGGCCTCGAAGTCGGCGTGGACGGCGTCGTCGAGGAATCCGGCGGCCAGTGCGTAGTCGAGCGCGGGCCGGGAGACGTCCAGGCCGACGAAACGTACGGCGCGAGGGGTGCGGGAGCGGACGAACTCCCGGTCGCGGGCGAGGACGGCTCCGTCGTCGCGGGGGCCTTCGCAGTAGCGCTCGTACAGTTCGTCCATCGTCGCGTTGTACTTCACCAGCGCGGCGTTGATCCCGTACGAGCAGCCGATGTCCAGGACCTGGGGGACGGCCACGCCGGCGGCGCGTCGGTAGTCGTCGATGAGCCCTTCGAAGTGGGGCTTCGCGGCCTGCGGGACCTGGTACTCCAATCCGCGCAGGGTGCTGAAGTAGGCGCGGGGCGTGGGGGCCGTATAGATGTGATCGAGTGAGACTTTCCCTGTGCTGTCGACACGCACGGTCTCGTCTTCCTCCTTCTTTGGGGGCCTTGGGCGCGCTCCGGTCGGGCGGGTCAGTCGAGCAGGAGGTCGCCTCGGACGGCGCGTCCGGCCTCCAGGTGGACGGGGAGCACGCGGCCGAACAGCTGCCTGGTGCGGGAGGCACTGCCGATCACACCGGGGTGCTCGCTGTAGGCGAAGATCGCCGTGTGCCGCTCGACGGCGCCCGCCACGGGGCTCACGCGGTGCAGAGAGAAGCGGCCCTTGAACAGCTGGAGGTCGCGGGGCCGGAGGGTGAGGCGGCGGACGAGGGGTTCGCCGCGGCCTTCGATGACGGCGCGGACGTCGTCGAAGTTCTCCGCCTCCGCGGTCCTGATGCCGGGGCAGTACTCGAAGACACCGCCGGATTCGGGGGCCTGGGTGAGCATGCTGACGGTGAACTCGTTGGTGTCGAAATGCCAGGGGTGCTCCATGCCCGGGCGGACGACGTTCAGGCACAGGCCCGAGAGGGGGTCGGCGAGTTCGTGCACCTCTTCCAGCCCGAAGCAGTCGGCCACGAAACGCCGGAACACCGGGTGGGTGTAGAGCCGGTGGACGATGAGGTCCTCGGGAATGAGGTCGCGGGCGACGAAGGCGTTTCCGCGCTGGAATTCGACGCGTCCGGGGTGGTCGGCGGGCAGTTCGCCGTCCACCGCGATGTTGTAGACGTTGACGGTCTCGACGTCGTAGTGGGCGTGCGGGGCGACCGCGGCGCCCTCGCTTCGGAGGGTCTCCTGGAGTTCCGGTCGGACGAAGTCGGTGAGCACGCAGCAACCGGTCGCCGCCAATTCCGCTCTGACCTGGGATATCACCTCTTTCCAGAGAGGGCCGTCCGCGTCGTGGAGGGGATATCGCCGGGTGTCGACCACCTGATCAAACATGGCAAATGATCTAACCCCGGCTTCCCTCCGGGTTCCATCCCCTCAAGGGTGAAAAATGGAGAAAATCCCCTTTCTTGGGCTTTCTCGGGAGTGTTCTCGCTGATCGGTCACTCCAGGCCGGTGGTGAGCGCGTCCCAGAAAGCGGCCTCGTACACGTGCAGAGCCTGGGCGGCCCGCATCGCCTCGACCGGGTCCTCGCCGGCGTTCAGGCCCTCCACGACGGCCGCCTCGGCCTGCTCCACGAACCCGGGCGGCGGCGTGGCGAAGAACCGGAAGAAGCCCACCGCCTCCTCCGCCAGGCCGTACCGGGACGTCAACGCGTCGGCTATCCGCCCGCAGTAGCCGCCCCATTCGTCGAGATTCGCGACCATCGCCAGAGCCACCGAGCTGCGCGTCCCGTAAAGGGCGCACCAGGCGAGATAAGCGGGATACACCTGCGCGAAGGGAAGCGGCGCGTACTCGTTGAGCTCCTTTTCCCGCCAGCCGAGGGCGGCCGAGAAGTCCAGCAGCAGGGAGGACGCCTGCGCCTCCCCCTGGGCGAGCCCCAGGAACAGATCGCCCGCCGCCCCGTCGGGGAAGCGCGACGCGAGCAGCGCGAAACTCCGCTGGTCGCTCCTGACGATTCGGAATTCCTCTCCGGCGAGCCAGTTCAACCGTTCTCTCGGCAGATCACCGGCTTCCAGCAGCTCGACGAAACGGTTCTCGTCCGGCCGCGCGGCGATATCGTCACACGCCTGCCGGACGAGCTCATCGGCGAAGAAGTCCTCACTCATCCCTCCACGGGATCACCGCGGGATCAGCCTGTCAACGCCCCCAGGTACCTCTCTATGCTCGCCTGGAAGTCAGGTTCGATCTCATAGCGCGCCAGCTCCCCGAAGGGCACCCAGCACGCCTCCGAGACTTCCGACGTGTCCAGGTCCAGCGCCTTGCCGCGCGCCCGGAAGGCGAAGTCGAAGAAGACGAAGTGCACCGGACGCGACCTGCCGTCCGGATCGATGATCTCGCCCCAGCGCACCAGCCCGTCCGGCGCGAGTTCGAGCCCCGTCTCCTCCACCGCCTCGCGCCACGCCGCCTCCGCGAGCGTCTCACCCGGCTCGACATGCCCTCCGGGAGGCGTCCACAGGTCCCCCCACTTCGGCTGCCGGATCAGCAGGACCTCCTCGTCCGGACTGACGATGAGAGCGGACACGATGACCTCGACCCCACGCGGAAAGTCCACAGGCCTCCCCTTTCCCTTCCGTCGTCGCCCTTCGGCGTCGTTAGTCTGACGCCTGTGAGCTTCGTGGAGCGCATCATGGACATCCGCATGTGGCAGCAGAACGGCAGACGCGCGCCGCACAAGCCGCTGCTCCTGCTGTACGCGCTCGCCCGCTTCCAGCGCGAGGGCGAAGGACCGATCCTCTACTCGACGGCCGAGAAGGAACTCGCCGCCCTCATCCGCGACTTCGGTCCGCCGAGGGCGGCAGGTCCCCACTATCCCTTCGACCGCCTCGCCAACGATGACGACCTGTGGACGGTCGCCACCCGCGACGGCCTTCCCAGCCCCGGCGACTCACCCGTCAAGCTCCGTGCGACGGGCGCCACCGGCCGTTTCACCCCCAGCGTCGTCGCCGAGCTCCGCGCCCGCCCCGAGACACTCCTCGAAGCCGTACACGCCCTCCTCGACGCCAACTTCCCCGAGTCCCTCCACGAGAGCATCTGCGACGCCGTGGGCCTCGATCTCCACCGCACCCCGTACGTCCTGCGCCGCGCGACCCGCCCCCGCGACCCGGCCTTCCGTCGAGCCGTCCTGAACGCCTACGCCCACCGCTGCGCCTTCTGCGACTACGAGGGCCGCCTGGCCGGGGTGGCGGTCGGCCTGGACGCAGCCCACATCCGCTGGTTCGCCTTTGACGGTCCCGACACCCTCGACAACGCCCTCTGCCTCTGCTCCCTGCACCACGTGCTCTTCGACAAGGGCGTCCTCACCCTCACCCACGACCACCGCATCTCCGTCACCGAGGCCTTCGCCGGCGACACCCCCAACACCCGTGCCCAGGTCCACGCCCTCGCGGGCCATCCCGTCGCCCCGCCCCGACCCCCGGCGCCCGACCACCTCACCTGGCACCACACCCAGGTCTTCCACGCCGCCTGACCGCCGGGTGCGGGGTCAGGGGCGGCTGTACCAGGTGACGAGGACTCCGTTCTCGAAGGAGCGGCGGCGGGAGGGGGTGAAGCGGGTGGGATGGAATTCCGCGGAGAACAAGGGGATCCCGTCGCCGGCCACCACCGGATAGCTCTTGACGATGAGCTCGTCGATCTCGGGGAGCAGGGAGCCGGCGAGCCTGCCGCCGCCGCACAGCCAGATGTCCAGGCCGTCCTCCTTCTTGAGGCGCCGGACCGGGCGCTGGCCGCGGACCTGATGCGCGACCTCCTGGCGCGGATGCGCGGTGACCGCGCGAGCAACCTCGCCATGCTGGAGCTGCGCCTGGAGGCCACCCGCCGCCCCGAGCTCCATGCCGAGCTCGGCGAGTTCCTGACCGCCGAGCACCGGGAGAGCGTCGACTACCACGTGGAGGCGGGGCTCCCCGGCGGCCGCACCGGCGTCGCGCTCCTGTACTTCGCGATGCTCGGCATGGTCATCGACGACCTCACCGTGCCCGAGATCCTCGCCCCCTACTCCACCGACGACCTGATCGGGGAGCTGGCCGCCCGGCTGCTTCGCGAGGAGGACGCGGACCCCGGTGCGGAGGCGGGCGTTCTGCCGTAGCGCCGTGACTTCGTGGACTTCGCGGTGCGGGGAGGGGCGGCTGGCCTAGACTCGCTCCCCGTGCGGCGCTTTCTAGGGTTTTTGGCAGCCATGTCACTCTTTGTGTGGTTTTGTTCGGCTCCGGCCTGGGCGGATCGGGAGAAGAGCAACGCGGATCTGCTGGCGGAGCGACTGGCCGAGAAGCCCGTGCTGGTGACCGATCACGAGCTCCGGGAGATCCCGGAGGGGACCGCGGAGCGGCTGGAGCAGGCGCTGAGCGGGCTGGGAGTGCCGTACTTCGTGGTGGTGCGGTCTTCGGGGATCCACTTCGACGAGCGGAAGACCCCCGATGAGCTGGCCGTGCTGCTGCACGAGCGGCTGCAGAAGGACGGCATCTACCTGGTGACGGACGCTCGTGGGAGCGGGACGGCACGGCAGTACGGCGGGTCCTGGCCGGTGGAGCGGGCCTGGGGCGTGGCGGGCAGGGAGCTGTCGTACGACGCGGGAGTGGCGCAGCAGGTGGAGAGGTTCGTGGAGATCCTGCGGGCGCCCGACGTCGAAGCCCGGCTGAAAGAGGTGCGGGAGGCGCCGGAATCGGCGTACGCGAAGCGCAGCAGGGAACGCGACCGGGCCGAGATGAGGGCGCTGGTCCTCGGGTCGGTGCTGGGCGCCGCGGTGGTGCTCGTCCCGCTCTGCGTCTCCCTCGTGCGAAAGAGGGTGCGGCGATGAGGGCGGCGGCGTGCTGGCTGGCGGCCGTGCTGGTGGTGCTGCTCGCGCCGGCGGGTGCCTCGTCCGCGGATGAGACGCCGTACGCACTCGTCCGGCTGGAGCGGGTGGCCACGGCGCTGAAGGCGGACCCGCTGTTCGTCGATGACGAGCTGGTCGACCTGGTGGACCGCGGCGAGCGCGGGCGGATCAAGAAGGCGATCCGGAAGACGGGCGAGCGCCTCGGCATGCCGGTCTTCGTGATCGTGATCCCCAACCCGCCGGACTCCGAGGCGGACGGCCGCGACGACGTGTTCCTGCACTGGCTGCACGGGCAGCTCGGCCGCGACGGCCTCTACCTGATGGTCGATGAAGACGCGAACCTCGAGGTCGTGCCGTTCCAGGTTCCGCGGGAACTGGGGCACTTCGTCATTCCGCAGAGCCTGGCGAACCCCGCGGACAGGAAAGAGCCCTTCGTCGGCCTCGTCCCGCGGATCGAGCAGGCGTTCGCCGAGGTGCTCGACGCGCCGTCCGCAGCACCCGGTACCCCCGAGCTCTACTCCGAGGCCGATCCGTTCGGCGAGGAGCCGCCACCGCGCGAGCCGGAGATCTGGGGCCCCTTCTTCGGCGGCCTGCTGGTCCTGGGCCCGATCGCCGCCGTGCTGCTGCTCCTGCTGCTCGTGCTGGGCAGGGGCGTCTACCGGATGTGGCGGAGGCCGCCGACCGCCTCCGACCAGCCCAGGGTCAGAAGGCTGCACGCCCAGGCCGAGAAGGAGCTCACCCGGCTCGCCGCGCTGCTGCCTCCTCCCGAGGAGGCGGAGGGCGGGCCGGTGGCCCTGCGCTCCTATGACGCCGCGCGGATCGTCTACGACGACGTCGGCCCGCGTCCGAAGGCACGG
This sequence comes from Actinocorallia libanotica, assembly GCF_039525175.1. Classification (NCBI taxonomy): domain Bacteria; kingdom Bacillati; phylum Actinomycetota; class Actinomycetes; order Streptosporangiales; family Thermomonosporaceae; genus Actinocorallia; species Actinocorallia libanotica. Next base: position 16,505 of record NZ_BAAAHH010000013.1, on the reverse strand, counting down.
GACGACGAGGCGGCGCTCGACCTCGTCGGGGTCATCGTGCTGGCGAGGCAGGGCCGCGAGGTACTGGAGAAGGGGTTGCTCCGACCGCTCGCACCGTGCCGGGTGAACCCGCTGCACGGACCGGGCATCCTGAAGCGACCGGTCGTGGGGCTGCCCGCCGGCAAGATCTGCCGCTCCTGCGCGGACGCGGACGCCAGGGAACGTGTCCGCCGGGTGCTCAGGCTGCCCGGCGGGCGCCGCTACCACGAGGTGAAGGAAGGCCGCTGGCAGCGCGGTTTCGGCGGCCAGGACCTGGCCAAACGAGTTCTGGAGAGTCTCGGTGTCGGCTGAACCCACGCCTGGAACGAAGATCGCCCAGGCGCTGCGCCGGTCGCCGGTCTACGCGGACCCGTCGCTGGCGGCGGCCCTGCCCAAGGCCGGACGCGAGAAGCTGCTGGCCCGCATCGGGGCGGCGCCCATGCCGATCTTCGTGGTGCTGGTGCCACTGGTCAAAGGCGGCACCTGGGAGGACGGGGAGGACCTGCTCACCGTGGTGCACGACCGGCTCGGCCGCGACGGCGTCTACATCGGCCCCGGCTCCTACGGGGGCCTGTTCGAGGCACGCCGGTGGGGCGGCACCGAGGAGCAGCGGCGGGATTCCGAGTACGCCGTCCGCGTCCCGTTCTTCCTCCCCGAGTTCGATGACGCGCCCCTCATCGACTCCCTGATCAAGGCGGTCGAGCTGGTCTCCGCGGGCGGCGGGCGCGCGGTGTACGAGAAGGCCACCGAACACCTCGGCTCGTCCCGCGAGAAGCCGTTCCCGATCGGGCGGGGGGCGGACTCGGCGCTCCCGCTCACCGCCGGGGCGCTGGCCGCGGCCGCGGTCACCGGCCTGGCGGTGTGGCGCTGGCGGCGCACCGCCCGCGTCCGCCGCGAGCAGCGCCCCCTGCTGCTGCCGCGCGAGGTCCTGGCGGCGGCGAACACGGCGGACCGGGAGGAGCTGCGCGGCCGCGCCGAACGGGAGGTGGTCGCGTTCGGCGAACTGCTGGAGGGCGTCGACCTCGACTCCGACTCCGCCCGCGTCCACGACCTGATGACCCTCGCCCTGGACGCCTACCAGGCGGCGGGCAAGACCCTCGACGCGGCCGACGGCGTTTTCGACCTCGCCGGAGTCCTGGTCCTGGTCGACCGGGGGCGCGACGCCCTGGACTCCGCCCGCGCGCTGGCCTCCGGCCGCAAGGAGAGGCCCCGCAGCCCGCTCTGCTTCTTCAACCCCCTGCACGGCGACGCCGCGGCGGCCGTCGACTGGCGCGAGCTCGGCAGCCGCGACAGCCTGCGCGTCCAGGCCTGCGGCGCCTGCGCCAAGGCGGTGCGCGGCCACCGCCTCCCCGTGTTCCTGGCCGACCGCGTGGACGGCCGGAACGTGCCCTACTACGCGGTCTCCGGCCTCTGGTCGCGCACCGGGTACGGCCAGTTCGGGGACGACCTCGTCCACAGGGTCCTGCGGGGAGAGCTCCGCGGCTGAAGAATGGGGCCATGGACGTGGAGCGAGGACGGCGGCCCGAGCGGCCCGCGATCGTGGTGATGGGGGTCTCGGGGAGCGGGAAGAGCACGGTCGGCCGGGCGCTGGCCGAGCGGCTGGGCCTGGAGTACGCCGAGGGCGACGAGTTCCACCCGCCCGCCAACATCGCCAAGATGGAGGCGGGCCGGCCGCTGAACGACGAGGACCGGCTCCCGTGGCTGAAGGCCATCGCGGAGTGGCTGGGGGAGCGGCTGCGCGAGGGCAGGGGCGGGGTGGTGTCCTGCTCGACCCTGAAGCGGTGGTACCGGGACCTGCTCCGGGAGGCCGATCCGGGGGTGTGGTTCCTGCACCTGCACGTCGACCAGAAGGCGATCGTGGCGCGCGTCGCCGCCCGCACCGGCCATTTCATGCCGGTCTCGCTGGTGGAGTCGCAGTTCGCCGCGCTGGAGCCCCTGCAGCCGGACGAGGACGGGGCGGTCGTCAGCGCCGCCGAGCCCGTGGCGCAGATCGTGGCGGAGGCGGTCGGCCTGCTGGAGGCCTGGCAGCGGGAGGGCTGAGGGAATGCTCGGTTTAAGCGAACTTCACGATAAGTAGTGGCTTATGATCGTTTTTTCGGGTTCTGGGGACACGGGGAGGCGGCCATGAGCGCAGCGGGGTCGGAGTGGGACTTCACGTCCATCAGCAGTGACCGGGCGCCGGTGAGCATCGACACCACGGTCGCGCATCCGGCTCGGATGTACGACTACTACCTGGGCGGCAAGGACAACTTCGCCGCGGACCGGGCGGCGGCCGAGGCGGCGATGGCGGCCGCGCCGGGGATGGAGCTGACGGCCCGCGCGAACCGCGCCTTCCTCGGCCGCGCCGTGCGCTTCCTGGCCGAGAGCGGCATCAAGCAGATCATCGACATCGGCACCGGCATCCCCACCGCGGGCAACACCCACCAGGTCGCCCAGGAGATCGACCCGGAGATCCGCGTCGTCTACATCGACAACGACCCGATGGTGCTCATCCACGCGCGGGCGCTGATGGAGACGCAGAGCCAGGGCTCGACCACCGTCATCCAGGCCGACCTGCGCGAACCCGAGGCGATCCTCGCCCACCCGCAGGTGACGTCGCTCATCGACTTCAGCCGGCCGGTCGCCCTCAACCTCGTCGCGATCCTGCACTTCATCAAGGACGAGGAGAACCCCGGGGAGATCATGAAGACGCTGAAGGCGGCCCTGCCCAAGGGCAGCCATCTCGTCATCTCGCACTGCACCCTCGACTTCACCGCGCCCGAGATCGGCGCCGCCCTCCGCGAGATCTACAACAAGGCGACGGCCCCCCTGATCCCGCGCACCCACGCCGAGGTCCTGGAGTTCTTCGACGGCTTCGAACTCGTCGAGCCGGGCCTGGTGCTCCCGCCCCTGTGGCACCCCGACCACATCGTCACCCAGCAGGAGGCCGAGAACTCCCACTTCTACGCGGGCGTCGGCGTCCTCCGCTGATCCGGCCCGGCCGCGAAGCGCCGAAGACGGGTCGTGCCATGCGAGCACGACCCGTCTTCGTGTTTCTGAGCCCCGGTTCCCGGTGCCCGGGAGGTCCGGTGACGCGTCAGGCGCAGGCCACCGGTTCGCGGGCGGGCTCCTGCGCGGGTTCCGGGACGGCGGGGGCGCGGAGGACCAGGGCGGCCAGCGCGATCGCGGTGGCGGTGAGGCCCGCGCCGATGCCGAAGGCGAGCCGGAAGCCGTCGGTCAGGGCGTCCGCCGCGGTCGCGCCGTGCGAGGCGAGGGTCTCGGCGCGGGTGGCGGCGAGGGTGGTCAGCACCGCGACGCCCAGGGCCGCGCCGATCTGCTGGGTGGTGTTGAACAGGCCGGAGGCCACCCCGCTGTCCTCCGGCCGGGCTCCGGACATGCCCAGGCCGGTGAGGGCGGGCAGGGCGAGGCCGAAGCCGCCGGCCAGGACCAGCGCCGGGAGGACGTCCAGGAGGTAGGAGCCGTCGGCGGGGAGGCGGGCGAGCAGGAGGAACAGGGCGAGCAGCATGCCCAGGCCGGTCAGCAGCATCGGGCGCTGCCCGAAGCGGGCGATGAGGGGGGCGGAGAGGCCGAGGGAGACGACGCCGATCGCCAGGGCGGCGGGCAGCAGCGCGAGGCCGGTCTCGTACGCGCCGTAGTCCAGGACGTTCTGGAAGTAGAGCGTGATGACGACCTGGAAGCCGAACGTCGAGGCCAGGGTCAGCATCTGGACGAGGTTGGCGCCCCAGACGCTGCGGACGCGCAGCATCCCGAGCCGCAGCAGGGGACGGGCCGCGGTGGCCTGGCGGAGGAGGAACCCGGCGAGCAGGACGAGCGACAGGGCGGCGAGCCCGGCGGTGCGGGCGGAGGTCCAGCCGTGCTCGTCGGTCTGGACGATCGCGTACACGCCGGCCATCACGCCGCCGGTCACCAGGGCGGCGCCCAGCGCGTCGGCGCCGCCGCGCAGGCCGGGTCCCGGCTCGCCGGGGAGGATCCGCAGCGCGAAGAAGACGGCGGCCGCGCCGATCGGCAGGTTGATGAGGAAGACCCAGCTCCAGCCGAGCGCGTCGGTGATCACTCCGCCGAGCACCTGCCCGAGCGAGGCGCCCGCCGACCCGGTGAAGGCGTAGGCGCCCAGTGCCTTGCCGCGTTCGGCGGGTTCGGTGAACAGGGTCACCACCATGCCGAGGCCGACCGCCGAGACCAGCGCGCCGCCGGCGCCCTGCAGGAGGCGTGCGGCGATCAGGGCCTCCGGGGACCGCGCGAGTCCGCACAGCAGGGAGGCCAGGGTGAAGACGGCGAGGCCCGCGACGAACACGCGCCGGTGGCCGAGCAGGTCCCCGAGCCGTCCGGCCAGCAGCAGGAGGCCGCCGAACGCGATGAGGTAGGCGTTGATCGTCCAGGTCAGGCCCGCGGCGGAGAAGCCCAGCTCGCGCTGGATCGCCGGCAGCGCCACGGTCACGATGCTGCCGTCCAGGATGATCATCAGGGTCCCCGCGCACAGGACGGCCAGAGCCGCCCGGCGCGAAGGGGAGGTGCGGGTGCGCGTCATGGTCTCTCCCGGTTCGTCGGACACGGGAGGGACTCTAACAGATAGTTTTGTTGTAGACGATCCTTTGTGGAACTACTTGTGGCGCTCGCGCGGCCGCCGGTTCGCGCCCGCGCCCTCCGCGGGCTCGGCCAGGTGCCCCGTGGCCAGCCGCTCCAGGGCGCGCAGCAGCACCTCGCGCTCGGTGTCGGGCAGCGTGCCGAGGACCGCCTCGTGCACTGCGTCGACGATCTCCTGGCTCCGGCGCGCCGTCTCGGCGCCCCGCCCGGTCACCGCGATGATCCGCGCCCGCCGGTCGGTGCTGGACGGCCGGCGCTCGGCGAGTCCGGCCTTCTCCAGCGCGTCGACCGTCACCACCATGGTCGTCTTGTCCATGTCGCCGAGCTCGGCGAGCTGGATCTGCGTCCGCTCCGCCTCCAGGGCGTGCACCAGGACGCAGTGCATCCGCGCCGTCAGCCCGATCTCCGCGAGCGCCGCCGCCATCCGCGTCCGGAGGACGTGGCTCGTGTGGTCCAGCAGATAGGACAGGTCGGGTGCGGTGCGGGAGGGAACCAGGGCAGTCATGCCACCACCCTAGGCGATTCGTCCACCACGGGATGATCCGCCGATCACCTATCCGGCGGCCGGCACGCGCGGGCCGCGCAGGGCCGCCCATCCGCAGCCGCCGAGCAGGACCGCCCCGGTGCCGACGCCCGCCGTCAGCGCGATGCCCTCCTGCGGGGCCCCGGCGACCGCCATGCCGAGGCCGATCAGCCCCAGGAGCGCGACCCCGCCGCCGACCCAGCCGATCGACGGCTCCCGCCACACCTTGGCGAGCGCGACGAAGTGCACGCCGACCACGACCGCGATCCAGGCCAGCACCCCGTCCGGCAGGTCGAGGGGCCCGTTGAGCAGCGCGTTCCCGCCGACGAAGGCGACCGCCTCCGCGGCGACGACCAGCCAGTACCCCCTGCCGAAGCCGGGCCGTCCCGCCCCGCCGTCCGGCCGCGGTCCCCCGGCCCGCAGCAGGGCGGCGAGTATCCCGGCGAAGGCGAGCGCCCCGATCACCCGGAGCACCAGGTCGACGGGCGACGGCGCCGCTCCGGCGTTGACCTCCACCCACACCAGGCCGAAGGCGGCGCCGATCAGCAGACCCAGGCGATCCGGGCTCATCTCTTCTTCTCCGTCCCCGCGCGGAGCGAGCCGGATCCGACGACCCGCGACCCCCCGATCCACGTGAAGTACAGCAGTATGTACCAATAGGGAAGGTTGGCAGAAGCCGCTATGGATCATCCTTCTCACGCCCAAAGGTCATACCCTGCCCCGAGCTGGGCTGTCTATCCCGCTTTTCAACCATTTATGGGATTTGCTTGTTGTTTCATGGTGTTTGCGTTGTTAATCATTTACGCCCACATTAATGGTGTCATGCGACTAATGGCCGATTAGTCCGTATGGTGGGGGCATGATGCAGGGGCTCAGTGGAGAGAAGGTCGTCGAGGTCGCCACGCGGCTGTTCGCCGGCCTCGGTTACGACATGACCTCCCTCGACCTCATCGCCGACGCCCTGGGCGTGCCGGTGGCGGCGGTGAAGGAGGTGGCGGGGAGCAAGCGCGAGCTCTACATGTGCGTGATGGAGCGGGTCTTCGAGGCCAAGCGCGTCCGGATGCAGGAGATCGTGGACAGCCCGGTGGACGGCCGCGAGGCGGCGTACCGGATCGCCGAGGCCTACCTCGACTTCTACGTCCAGCAGCCCCAGCTCCTGGCGCTGTGGACGCACCGCTGGGTGTCGGACGCCGCCGAGATCACCGATGTCGAGGACCGCTACCTGCGCCCGCTCATGCGGCTGGCGGCCCGCAAGATCGGCGATGTGGTGCCCGACGACCTGGGGCCCTACGGGTTCCTGGGCGTGGTGCTGTGGTGCATCAACGGCTTCCTCGGCACCGGTCTCCTGGCCCCGGGCAACGGCATGATGCGGGTCGACGACCCCGAGTCGGTGAAGTACTTCCGCGTCATCCTGCACACCGTCATCGACCGGATGCTGGCCCGGCCGCAGGGCGAGGCGGCCTGACCCGGCTCAGGCGTCGGGGGCGGCGTGCACGCGCCGCCCGTCCACGTAGGTGAGCGCCACGCGGGTGTCCGCGATGGCCTCGACGGGCCCGGCGAAGGGGTCGCGGTCCAGGACGACGAGGTCGGCGCGGTGGCCCGGCCGCAGGCTCCCGGTGTCGTCCAGGTGGTTCACGTACGCGCTGCCCGCGGTGTAGGCGGCCAGCGCGGTGGTGAGGTCCAGGGCCTGTCCGGGCAGGAAGGGTGGCGAGTCGTGGCCCGCCACGACCCGGTTGACCGCCACGTGGACGCCCTGGAGGGGGTCGGCGCTGCTGATGGGCCAGTCGCTGCCCGCCGCGAGTGTCGTCCCGGCGCGCAGGAGGTCGCCGAAGGGGTACTGCCAGGAGGCGCGTTCGGGGCCGAGGAACGGGATCGTCAGCTCGTCCATCTGCGGCTCGTGCGCCGCCCACAGCGGCTGGATGTTGGCGGTGGCGCCCAGCTCGCGGAACCTCGGCACGTCGTCGGGGTGGACGACCTGCAGGTGCGCCAGGTGATGGCGGGTGTCGCGCCACCCGTTGGCGGCGCGGGCGGCCTGCACGGCGTCCAGCGCCTCCCGGACGGCGCGGTCGCCGAGCGCGTGGAAGTGCACCTGGAAGCCGAGCGCGTCCAGCGCGGGCACGTACTCCTTGAGTGCCGCGGGGTCGACGAAGCTGAGCCCGCTGTTGGCGGTCGCGCAGCCGCAGCCGTCCAAGTACGGGCCGGTCATCGCGGCGGTGAAGTTCTCCGCGATGCCATCCTGCATGATCTTGACGGTGTGGCAGCGCAGCCTGCCGAAGGTGAGCTGCTCGCGCATCTTCAGCAGCTCGGGGATCTGCTCCAGGCCGCGGTGGCGGGACCACCACAGCGCCCCTTCCACGCTCGCGGTGAGCAGCCCCTCGCGGGCGGCGGCCAGGTAGGCGTCGGAGAAGTCGGGGTAGCCGTCCCGGCCGCCGAGCAGGGCGTCCTGCCAGGCGGTGACGCCGAGCCCGTGCAGCAGCTCCTGGGCGCGCAGCAGCCCGGCGAGCCGCTCCTGCGGCGTGGCGTCGGGGATGTGCCTGTCCACCAGGACCATGGCGCCCTCCTGGAGCGCGCCCACGGGCACTCCGGCGGCGTCCCGCTCGATCCGGCCGTCGGGCGGGTCGGGGGTGGCGGCGGTGATCCCGGCGATCTCCAGGGCGCGGCTGTTGGCCCAGGCCCCGTGGTGGTCGCGGTTGGCCAGGTAGACGGGCCGGTCGGGCACCACCGCGTCGAGCAGGTCGCGGGTGGGCACGCCGCCCTCGAAGCTCTCCATGGACCAGCCGCCCCCGGTGATCCACTCCTTCTCGGGGCGGGCGTCGGCGTAGGCGCGGATCCGGCGCAGGTACTCCGCCCGGTCGACGGTGCCGGCCAGGTTGCACTGGTTCAGCTCCATCCCGCCCATGACGGCGTGGACGTGGGCGTCCTGGAAGCCCGGCAGCAGCGGCCGCCCCCGCAGGTCGACGTGCTCGGTGCGCGGCCCGGCGAGCTCGCGCACCTCCTCGTGCCCGACGGCGATGATCCGGCCGCCGCGCACGGCCAGGGCGGTGGCCCGCGTGCGCGCGGAGTCCATGGTCAGGACGGGGCCACCGGTGAACAGGAGGTCGGCGGGGTGGAACATACGCCCACCCTCTCAGACGAGGCGGCCCACCCCGGCGTAGACGGGCGCCTCCTCCACCGGGCGGGGCGTGGTGCCCGGGAGGGGGCGCCAGTGCACCGCGTGGACGACGCCGGGCTCGACCGGTTCGAGGCCGTCGAGGAAGGCGGACACCTGGGCGTGGTCGCGCAGGAAGAGGCTGCTGCTCACCCGCTGGGAGTAGGTGTCGGCGAAGGTCTTGGAGTCCTCGCTCCCGATGTCGCCGGTGCCGTGGGAGAGGGCGATGTGGCCGCCGGGGGAGAGCGCGCCGCGGAGGCGGGCGACGAGCCGGTACGGGTCCTGGTCGTCGGTGAAGAAGTGCAGGACGGCGCTGAGCAGCACGGCCACCGGCCGGCTGAAGTCCAGGTGCTCGCGGGCCTGCTCCAGGATGGCGTCCACGTCCGCGAGGTCGCCCTCGAAGACGGTGACGTTCTTCGACCCGGCCAGCAGCGCCTGCCCGTGCGAGAGGACGACGGGGTCGTTGTCGACGTACACGACGCGGCAGGACGGGTCGACGGCCTGCGCCACCTGGTGCACGTTCTCCTGGGTGGGAAGCCCCGCGCCGATGTCGAGGAACTGCCGGACGCCCGCCTCCTCGGCCAGGTACCGCACCGCGCGGCCGAGCCAGGCGCGGTTCTCCCGGGCGGTGGCCGCGGCGTGGGGGTAGAGGTCGTTGAGCAGCTGGAGGACCTGGCGGTCGGACTCGTAGTTGTCCTTGCCGCCGAGCAGCGCGTCGTAGACGCGGGCGGAAGAGGGAACGGTGGGATCGACGCCCTTGGGCACGGCTGCTTCCGTCACAGAGTTGATCTTAGGCGTGTGCCGGTCATATCACTAGGAAATAGCGATTCTCCCCCTTCGAAGACGCGGTGGGATCTTCGGTGTCCGCGCGGTGCGGTGGTTGATAGGTTCCTTCGATGGCAGTCCAGAGATCACAGCGCGCGGGCACCGCCAGGGATCGGCTGCTGGCCGCGGCGGCGGAGCTGTTCTCCCGGCACGGGGTCAGCGGCACGTCCCTGCAGATGATCGCCGACGAGCTGGGCGTGACGAAGGCGGCCGTGTACCACCAGTTCCAGTCCAAGGAGGACATCGTCTGGGCGGTGGTCACCCCCGTTCTCGACCGCCTCGCCGAGGTGGCCGAGACCGCCGAGTCACGCCGGAGCCGCGCCGAACGCGTGGAGACGCTCCTCTCCGGACTCGTCGACGCGGCGGTGAGCAACCGCCGCCTGATGTCCGTCCTGCAGTCCGACCCGGCGGTCCTCCAGCTCCTGCGCCTCCACTCCACGCTGAGCCCCCTGGAGGAGCGCATCACCCGCCTGCTGGTCGGTCCCGAACCCACGGACGAGGCGCTCGTCTGCGCCGCCATGGTCAGCGGCGGCCTCATGGCCACCGGCATCGACCCCCGCCTGCAGCCCCTCGACGACGACTCCCTGCGCCGCCACCTCCTGGACACCTCCCTCCGCCTCCTCCGCGTCCGCCGCCCCTCCCGCTGACGCCCGCCGCGGATTTCTTTGCGCAGAGCCGGGAAGCCGCCCGTCTCAGCCGGTGACCAGGGGGAAGAACCGATCCCAAGGGGGCGGACATGAAGATCGTGGTCATCGGCGGTACCGGGCTCATCGGATCGAAGGTCGTGCGCGACCTGGAGGCGCGGGGGCACGAGGCGGTGGCGGCGTCGCCGAGCACGGGCGTGGACGCGCTCACCGGGGAGGGGCTGGCCGAGGCGCTGGCGGGGGCCTCGGTGGTCGTCGACGTGGCGAACTCGCCGTCCTTCGAGCCGGACGCGGTGCTGGAGTTCTTCCGCACCTCGACCCGCAACACGCTCGACGCGGAGAAGGCGGCGGGCGTGGGGCACCACGTGGCGCTCTCGATCGTCGGGACCAGGAGGCTGCCCGGGAACGGCTACTTCCGGGCGAAGGTCGCACAGGAAGACCTAATCAAGGAGTCCGGGGTCCCCTACTCGATCGTCCACGCCACGCAGTTCTTCGAGTTCTTCCCCTGGATCGCGCGGACCTCGGCCGACGGCGACGCCGTCCGGCTGGCGCCGGTGCTCTTCCAGCCCATCGCGGCGGAGGACGTGGCGGGGGCGGTCGCCGAGGCGGCGGTCGAGGCGCCGCTGAACGGCGACGCCGAGGTGGCGGGGCCGGAGCGGTTCCGGTTCGACGAGATCATCCGCGACTTCCTGGAGGCGACGGGGGATCCGCACCGCGTCGTCACCGATCCGCACGCGCCCTACTTCGGCGCGGAGCTGTCCGAGGAGTCCCTCGTCCCCGGCGAAGGGGCGCGCCTGGGCGAGGTCCGCTACGCCGACTGGCTCCGGGGGTGAGGGGGCGCCTCAGGCGGGAAAAGGAGCATTGAGCAGGCAAGTCGCCGACTGTTTTAGAGTGAGCGGATGTCGATGCCACGCCGGTTGCCCCGAGGACGGAACGCGCTTCCTCCGGAAGAGGTGGCGCGGGTGCATCGGGAGCGGCTCTGCCGGGCGATGGCCGAGGCCATGGTCGAGAAGGGGTACGTCGGCACCTCGGTGGAGGACGTCCTGAAGCGTGCCGGGGTGTCGCGGTTGAGCTTCTATCGGCTGTTCGATTCCAAGCTCGACTGCTTCATGACGGCTCTGGAGTATTCGACCGAACTGCTGCTCGGCCGTGTCGCGCAGGCGCTCGGGAGGTCCGGCGGGGGAGACCCGGTGGAGCGGTACGAGCGGGCCGTGACCGGCTACCTCGACGCGCTCAAGGAGGAGTGGCCGGCCGCGCGGTTGTGCCTGGTCGAGGTGTACGCCGCCGGGCCCGAGGCCGTCGCCCGCCGCGGCGAGCTCCAGGAGACCATGACCGCCGTGCACGCCGACGTCCTGGGCGCCACCGGCGAGCAGGGCCTGCTGGCGTGCCGGATGCTCTCCGCCGCCACCGGCGCGCTCGTCTCCGGACCGGTCGCGCAGAACGACCGCGAGGGCCTGGACGCCGTACGGCTCCAGCTGATCGCGCACGTCCGCGCCCTGTGGGGCTCCGGCGTCTTCGGCGCGGGCGCCGGCTGAGGGCTTCCGGGCGGTCAGAAGCGCACGGGGAGGGACTTCAGCCCGCGGACGATGGAGCCGCTGCGGTGCCACCGGAGCTCTTCGGACGGCACGGCCAGGGCCAGGGAAGGGAAGCGCTCCAGGAGGGCTCCGAAGGCGACCTGGCCTTCCAACCGGGCCAAGGGTGCGCCGAGGCAGAAGTGCAGGCCGTGCCCGAAAGCCACGTGGCGGGCGGTGGGCCGGGTGATGTCCAGGATGTCGGGGTCGGAGAAGGCGGCGGGATCACGGTCGGCCGCGGCCAGGGAGACGTGCACCCAGGAGCCCCGGGGAACGGGCGTACCGGCGATCTCCATGTCCTCCAGGGCGATGCGCTGGCTCGCGCGCTCCAGGGGGCCGTCGTAGCGGAGGAGCTCCTCGACCGCGCCGGGCAGGAGCGAAGGGTCGTCGCGCAGCAGGCCGTACTGGCCGGGGGAGCGGAGGAGGGCCAGGACGCCGTTGCCGATGAGGTTCACCGTGGTGTCGTGGCCGGCGACGATCAGCAGGCCGATGGTGTTGCGCAGTTCGGCCTCGGTGAGGGCGGCGTCGCCGTCGCGGGCGCGCAGGAGCGCGGTGAGCAGGTCGTCGCGCGGTTCGGCGCGGCGGGCGTCGAAGACTCCGCGCAGGTAGTGGTCGAAGGCGCGGGCCGTCTCGCGGCGGCGTTCGGCCGCCGCGCGGTCCAGGACGGGCGCGGTGAGGACGGTGGTCCACGCGCGGAAGGCGTCGCGGTCCTCGGCCGGGACGCCGAGGAGCTCGCAGATGACCTGGATGGGCAGCGGGACGGCGAAATCCGCGATGAGATCGGCCTCGCCGCGGGGGGCGAGCGCGTCGAGCAGCCCGTCCGCGATCTCCTGGACGCGGGGCCGCAGCGCCTCGGTGCGGCGGGCGGTGAAGGCCTTGACGACGAGACCGCGCAGCCGGGTGTGGTCGGGCGGGTCCACGCCCAGCATGGTGCCGCCGAAGTACGGCTCGCTCGGGACGGGCAGGGTGCTGTGCGCGGTGTCCTTGGACAGCCGCGGGTCGTTCAGCGCGGCACGGCCGTGCTCGTGGTCGACGACGAGGAAGGCCTCCGCGCCGGGCGGGAAGTCGATCCGGTGCACGGGGCCCTGTCGGCGCAGCTCCGCGTAGGCGGTGTGGGGGTCGCGGCTGAACGCGCGGCTGAACAGGAAGCCCCACGGCAGCATCAGGACGTCCTCTCGTTCGGATCTTGAAACAAGATCTTAGGGATGTTCGGGAGAACTCCGGCGAACTGTGGCGAACCGGGTGGCCGCATCCGGACAGGCGGTGCGTCGCATTCTTCGGAACTCTTTCGCGCTCCGGTTTTCGGCTCAGTTCGGTGCCATGGCGAGTTCGGCCGAAACTCGCTGCTCACTCACCTTTCGGTAACTGTCAGAAAGGACGGTGGATCATCGGCGCCTCCGCGTCCTAGGGTGGGAATTCATCAGGCGGTGGTTCCGGGGGCGGAGCCGAGGAGCTGAGGTGTGATCCGGGCGGAGGTGGGCTGGGCGCTGCGCGCCTGCCATGAGGACTACACGGTCCTCGCCTCGGGCGGTCGCGTGCCCGGACTCGCCGGGGTCTTCGCGCGCCTTCCCTCGGACGCCCCCTCCGCCGGGACGCGGGTGACGTTCGGCGGGGTCCGCGAAGACCGGTTCGAGGTGGTGCTCCAGGAGTGGTCGCACGATATCGACGCCGACGGCCACCCCATCCCCCTCAGCAGGTACTTCTCCGTTCCCGCCGGGGCGCTCTCCGCGGGACGCGTCGGTTACCGGAGCCTGTACGCGGCGTTGCGGGGCACGGAGACCCCGCAGGAGGGGAAGGCGCTGCTCGTCGCGCTGCCCGCGGAGCCGGCGGAGGAGCGGTCCGCCCTGGTGGAGCGGTTCGGGTTCGGCCGGACGGCCGGCGCCGCGTCGCTGCTCCTGGACGGGCCGGTGACCGTCACCCACGCCGGAGGGCTCTGCCTTGAGGAGCGGCTGGCGTTCGCCGACGCGGTGGCCGCCCTGCTGCCCTACGGGATGCGGGCGGGGCTCGTCGTGAGCACCGAGGACGGCGGGGAAGGCCTGTCCTTCGCGGCCCGGTGCGGCCCGGGGGCGGCGGAGCTGGACTGGAGGGATGCGGCGCCGCCCGGCGGGCACGCGTATCTGGAACGGCTGGCCGGACTGCCGCTGGCGAAGGCGGCGGACCACCTCGCGGAGCAGGTGGCGCCGCTCACCGGCCTGGACACCGCCGCGGCCATCGGGATCCTGGACGAGCTGGACATGCCCGGTGCGGTGCTGCGGGCGGTGCGAGAAGGGCGGCTCTCCTACGACGAGGTGCACCGGCTGTTCGCGTCCGGGCGCTTCCGGGAACTGCCCTCGGTCGAGGACCGGCAGTACCTGTTCAACGAGCTGGTGGCCCGGGGCGACGTCGACGACCTCATGGTGGTCGAGCCGCTCTGGGACGAGGTCGGAGGCGACTTCGAGGCGCTCGTCAAAGCCGCACGGACGAAGCTCTGGCAGCTGGAACCGGAACTGGAGACGGTGCGCTACCTGTGGTCGGCCGAACGGCTGGGCTTCGCCGACGCGTTCCTCGCCCGGCTCGTCAGCTGCCCGGACCCGGAGAAGAGTCTGGAAGGGGCGCCTGGGGGAGAAGCCGCGGTGGCGCGGTTGGTGCGTACGCGCAGCAAAGAGGAGTACACGCTGGCCTTCAGCGCGCTCGCGGACAACGGGCCGGTGCTGTACGAGCTGCTCCACCAGCTCGCAGGCGAACCCAGGAAGAGCCTGGAGGAGTGGTACGAGCGGTTGAAGCGCTGCGTACCGGCCGATCTGCTCGTGCCCTTCTTCCGCGTACTGCGTGGTGACGGAGCCTCCGTGGACGCCAACGCACTCGCCAGAGTCGTCGCTCGCGGACCCGGCTGCTTGAAGATGCTGCTGCGTACGGCAGCCGCCACCGGACGTCTGACGGGCGTGCTACCCGCGTTCGCCGTGCTTCTGACGGGCGGAACCGTGCCGGAGCGTGGCTTCTGGGCCGCGGAGATGACCGAACTGGAGCCCGTCCACGCGGGCGACCAAGGCGTCGTGGACGGGCTTCTGTTGTTGCTGGATCGGCCCCCGCGGCATCTGGAGAACGCCGCTGCGGGAGATTGGGCGAGGTATCAGGAGGCCTTCGAGCGGCTCTGCGCCCTTCCCGACGTCGCGGCCCCGGTGATCGCACGACTGACCGTCCACTTGAACACCTGGTCCTGGCAGACGGATCCGCGTTGGGTGGCCGCGGTGCTCGGGCTCGTCTCCGCGCGTGAGGACGTGCTGGAGCTGGCCCGCGTGGTGCTCGTGGGCCGTGCCGTGGAGCCCGCGCTGATCGAGGACGAGCAGTACGCGGCCTGGCGGCGGCGGGCTCTCTCCCGCCTTCCGCAGTTGGCGGACGAGGAAGTGCCGCTCACGCTGACGTGCCTACGGCCGGAGGCCGATCCCGTTCTCGTGGCGAGGCTCTGCGCCGAGGCGATCGACCGCCGCGTCCCCCTGGAAGAGGTGGTGGAGCATCTCACCCGATCCCGCTGGCAGCTCGACGGCGACCGCGCGGTCCGCCTGCTGAACGGCGTCCGCGACGCCTTCGCGCCGCTCGGCTGGAGCAGGCGGGAGGCCGAGGAGTTCGCCCTGGCCTTCGGCCGCGCGATCGTGCTGACCGCCCGCCCCGCGCTGGTGGCGGAGATCCGCGAGCACGCCGCCCGCGAGACCCTCCTGGAGATCGAGTACCAGTACCAGCTCCTGCAGAACGTCATGATGGACCCGCTGGACGACGAGGTCCTCTACCTCTCCGACCACACCCGTGCAGAGCTGGAGGAGCTCGCCGCCTGGGTGACGTCCCTCGCCCGCTCCGGCCGGTCCCGCACCTGGTTCGGCTGAGCCCCGGTCAGTCCTTCGGCTGGGGGTTGTCCTCCAGCCACTGGTTGAACTCCGCCTTGAACTCCTCGAACTCCTCGGGGTCGTCGGTGAACTTGGTGATGCGCTCGGTCGGATTGGTCGCCACGAAGAAGAGCCAGTCGCCCGGGGCGGGGTTCATGGCCGCCTTGATGGCGGTGACGCCCGGACTGCCGATCGGGCCCGGCGGCAGCCCCTTGTTCAGGTAGAGGTTGTAGGGCGAGTCGATTTCCAGGTGCTTGTACCGCACGTCGAGGGTGCGCTTCTGCCACGCGTAGAGGATCGCGGTGTCGAACTGGATCGCCATGTCGATCTTCAGGCGGTTGTGCAGGACCCGGGAGATCTTGCGGTAGTCCTCGGGCTGGCCGGCCTCGGCCTGGATGAGGCTGGCCATGGTGACGACCTCGGAGGGGGTGAGCCCGACCTTGGCGCCCCGGTCGAAGTCGATGCCCTTCGTCTCCTGCTTGAAGCGGGTGACCATCATCTTGAGCAGCTGCTGGGCGGTCGCGTCCGGCGGCAGGTCGTAGCGGCCGGGGAACAGGTAGCCCTCGACCTCGCCCTTGGCGGCCGCGGGCAGCCCCAGGGTGCGGGGATCGACCTTCTTGAATTTCGCGACGGGAATGCCGCTGGCCTTCGACAGCTGCGCGTACACCTCGGCCGCCCATTTACCGGGCGGGACGTCCACGATCCCGGTACGGGATTTCGGGTCGAGCAGCAATGCCACCGCGGCTTCCGCCGACATCTGCTTCCGCAGGTCGTAGAAACCGGGCTGGAGGCCTTTCAGCTTTTCTCCGGCCGCCTGCACGAACGCTTTGACGGATTTGACGACATCGGCTTTCACCAGTTTCTCGCCCACGTGCGAGGTGTAGTCCCCGTCCGTCACCTCGATGGTGACGCTGCCCGTCCCCTCGCCCGAGTAGTCCGGGGCGCCGAACCGCTCCTGCACCTCCAGGTAGCCGAAGTACCCGCCCCCGCCGAGCGACGCCAGCAGGATGAGCACCGCCAGCACGGTCACCAGTCCGCTGCCGCCGCGTTTGCGCCCCGAACCCCGGGCGGGCTCGTCCTGGACCGGCAGGTCGACGCTGGTCTCCCGGCTGCCGCCCCGCCCGGAGGGCGGACGGCCGGTGGAGATCGGCCCGGTGCCGGTCCGCCTGGTGTCGATGGGGCCGGTGCCCGGACGGCCGGTGGAGATCGGCCCGGTACCGGTTCGTCCGGCGGGGACCGGACCCGTGCCCCTGCGGCCGGGAGCGATCGGGCCGGTGCCGCCCGGCGCGGCGGGGAGGGGGCCGGTGCCGGTCCGGCCGGGTGCGGGAGGGAGGG